>CAKZOO010000068.1 GCA_937136455.1 uncultured Flavobacteriaceae bacterium
TTGGTGTTTGAACTTACTCCCATTAATGAAATTGAAGTATCGTTATAAGTCGCATTTATCGTGCTTAATCCCGATATGGGGGCATCGTCTTTGGAAACAGTGATACCTACACTAGCAGTTGCCTCATTGTAATTATCATCGGTTAGCACTACTGCTGTTAGTGTAGCTGTTCCTGCTCCTACAAAACTCAAGGTCGTTCCACTTACTACAGCAACATCGGTATCCGATGAACTATAAGTGATTGTATTGGTGTTTGAACTTACTCCCATTAATGAAATTGAAGTATCGTTATAAGTCGCATTTATCGTGCTTAATCCCGATATAGGAACATCGTCTTTGGAAACAGTGATACCTACACTAGCAGTTGCCTCATTGTAATTATCATCGGTTAGTACTACTGCTGTTAGTGTAACTGTTCCTGCTCCTACAAAACTCAAGGTCGTTCCACTTACTACAGCTACATCAGTATCAGATGAGCTATATGTGATCGTATTGGTATTCGAACTCACTCCAGTTAAATTCAAGGGAGCATCATTGAATGAAACATTAATCGCACTTAATCCCGATATAGAAGTAGTACCCTTATTAATAGTAATCGTCGTTGTTGCTGTTGCAGCTTCATAATTTTGAGTTTGTGTTTGTACTGCCGTAATTATAGAAGTCCCTACTCCATTTATTGTCACAGAACCTGTAGAAGCATCAATACTAACAACTGAAGTATTCGAACTAGAATAGTCGATAGCACCTGTACTTGAAGTTGTTGATGTTATTGCAAATACTGGGTCTCCATAATTAAATGATTGAGAAGTTAAACTCAAATTAGGTGCAACTCTACTATTGGTATTTTTAGTGTTATTGGATTGAGTTGTTAAAACCACATTACCATTACTATCATAGAGAGAAGTTAATTTAGGGGTAACAGTAATCAATTCATTTCCATCGACTTCTCCAACAAGTGGAACTTCTAAAATAAAAGTCAAAGAATTAACCCCAGAATAACTCAGACTCAGTGGTGTAGTTTGTGATAATGTTGCTGTACCTCCACTCATCGTTAATTCAAAAAGCGATTCATCTATATCCCCTGTTCCATTACATTCAGAAAAAACTGAATCTGAAAAAGTCACTGTTAATTGAGTATTATCAGCTGATAAAGAAGTACTGTTAATGATAGCTGCAGTCGTATTATTTTCAATTCCACCATCAGTTATGGTTCCCCAAGTAGCATCAATGGTTGCACGAGCAGTAGTAACTGAACTTGTATTAGAATACTTAGCATTTCCAAAATATGCATTAACTCCACTTACTAGTGTTTGAGTTGCCCAAGACTCTAAAATAGCGTCGTAATAACTTCTACATAAAGTCGTATTATTTAGGAAATAAGATAAGTTAGTAACGGCTTCCACGTTCCAAGAACTGAGGTCTTGATTGAACTTCGAGGCATTAATAAACATATTGGACATATTAGTTACTAATGAGGTATTCCAAGCTGTATAGGTGTCAGATACCGTTACACTTTGAGTCGTTAATGGTTGATTAAATGCTATTGCCCCATTAAACATATCTGACATGATTGTCACCTTTGAGGTATTCCAATTCGTTAGGTCTCCATTAAATGCCAAAGCACCTTTAAACATTCCTTGCATGGTGGTCACATTTGAAGTATCCCAGGAAGAAAGGTCTTGATTAAACGCTCTTGCATTAACAAACATTTCTTTCATAGTAGTCACCTTCGCAGTATTCCAATTCGACAGACTGCTATCAAAAGCATACGCACTTTCAAACATCCAGTAAAAAGTAGTTACATTAGCAGTATTCCAGGCTGTATAAGTAGTTCCGTTTACAGTTGCGGATTTTGTATCAATGTTTTGATTAAACAATCTTGCTTGCCTAAACATCTGTGATAAATTAGTCACTGCAGAAGTGTTCCAATTAGAAATGTCAGCATTAAATAAATAATTTCCTCTAAACATTGAACCCATATTAGTCACATTGCTCACATCCCAAGCCTTATAATTACCATTTGAATTGGTTACATACTTTGTTGATAGATCTTGATTAAAAACATAACAATGATCAAACATACCACCCATATAGGTCGCGGAGGACGTATTCCATGAACTAATATCTCCATTAAAAACAACAGCATCTGAAAATGTTGAAGCAAAATAGGTAACACTCGATGTATTCCAGCTACTTATATTTCCATTAAATTTTGATGCTCTACTAAATGTATTTGACATATCTGTAACCGATGACACATCCCAATTTGCTAAAGACTGGTTAAAGTTAGAAGCCAAATAAAACGTTTTTGCTAAGGTTGTTACTGCTGAAACATTCCATGCATCATAGGTACTTGAAACTGTAACAGATTTTGTGTCAATACTTTGATTAAATACGGTTGCCCCATTGAACATTTCAGCTATATTAGTAACATTTGCTGTATTCCAATTTCCTATATCCGTATTAAATACTTTTGCATCCGTGAAGATTCTATATAAATTAGTAACATTTGAAATATCCCAGGCTACATAGGATTCCCCTCCAACAGAAACTACTTTTGTATTAACATTTTGATTAAAAGCTTTTGTTTGTCGAAACATCTCACTCATTATTGTAACTGATGACGTATCCCAATTGGAAATATCAGCATTAAAAACATAGTTCCCTCTAAATAATACACTCATATTGGTTACATTACTCACATCCCAAGCCACATAATTGCCATAAGTATTAGCGACAGTTTTAGTTGATAAATCTTGATTAAAAACATAGCATTTATCAAACATTGAATTCATATTAGTAACGGATGAGGTATTCCAAGAACTAATATCTCCATTAAAATTATCCGACTGAGAGAATAATGAAATCATATTAGTAACCTTGGAAGTATTCCATACAAGAGTTTCAGTCGTTAAGCCATCACAATTATAAAATGCATTAGACATATCAGTTACCATAGATAAATCAGGAGCATCTGTAGCTGTAATTGTCATATTCATACAATTGTAAAACGATCTATAAAATGTTTCCCATTTACCGGATCCCCACTGTTTGATGTCTTTTAAGTAATCTCTTGCTTGATTGTTACCATAAGCGTAAAACTTCCCAATATCATTAGTGCTATCAGGTAACACACTGATTGTATAAGATCCAGAATTAGTATAGGTATGTGTAGGATTAGAACTCCCTGTAAGCGAACTACTAGTGGTTCCATCACCCCAATCAATTGTAACATTGGTATAATTTTGTAATGGAAACGATAGTGTTGTACCTGCAGTAGGAATTTCCCAAGAAGTAATAAAAGGCTCTATAGGTGGGGTAAAATTACTACTTGTACTATCATATGTATAAAGCGAAGAGACATCAGAACTACTTAAAGCCATATTCCAAAATTTGACATCATCTACGGAACCTTGATAAAGGTTTGCAGTACCATCTAATTGAAATCGATCTCTTCCTACTGCTAATCCATAATTTTGAATATTAAATACATTTCTTCCTGATACTGCTGGTGATTTAGAAGCTTTTAAAGAACCATCAATGTAGATGTATCTCTTTTTAGTTGAATAGTCCCATACAAATACATATTGATGCCATTGACCATCACTGTTTTTTCCAGAAGCACTGGTACTGAAACCTTCATTAAAGCTGTTAAATTGAATATTACTACCCATTCTAATAATACAAGCAGTATACAATCCCAATTCCTCACCCAAAGACAATAGATTTAATGTAGATGTAGAGGTCGATTTTGCCCAAATACTGATTGAAAAACTAGCGTTGGTATTGGCAAATTCACTAAGCGAACCATTTCCAAAATAAATATAATCATCTACCCCATCTAGTAAAACAGCTGCATTGTTATTTCCAAATCGATCAGTGGTAAACGAGGGAGCTCCTGTAACAGTTCCCGAATATAAATTACCACTGGTATCATTTAAGTTTTCGAAAAATTCATAAGAGCTAATCAGATTATCAGATTGCGGCTTTTGTGAAAAGCCAAATTGAACCACCAATAACAATAATAATGTCGAAAATAATTTCATGTCCTATAGTTAATTATAATTGCGGACGAAAATATTCTCTTTAAATGCTTTTATTGTTTAGTTTTTTAAATTACTTTAATCAATTAGTAAAAACTGACTACAAATTATATGGATATTTACCCAGCTTATATAGCCCTGGGATTGATGACTATAATTCTATATAGAATTTTCGAATCCATCAACTCTGAAAATGAATACCACCTAAAACACTTGTTTTACCACTTTGTATTTCAATACATTTTTATTGCTCATTACTCAATTCATTTAATAACTTCATATGAATTTTCGATCACAGTAACCTTTTTATTGAGGTATTTCACCTATCTGTTTCTTTACCTCTACATCAAATCTGTGATCTATTCAAAAAGAGCAAAACTCAAAATAGGCTATTTTGTTTTAGCAGGACTTATTCTCTCTGTCTATTATTTAAACACCAAAGGAATACATCTTATTAATTACTCTAGTAAGGTAACTAGTGACTCTAGCATCTATCATATCAATGCTAATGTAATTAATGGAAACGAAGACTTTTTATTCTTGAGTTATTTCGGGCAACTAATTTACGGTATCCTAATGTTGAGATTGTTTTTCAATTCTCATAAACTGACTAGTAATCCTGAGAATATTATTCGCTTAAAAGACGGATTGACCCTATATCTAGTATTTTTTATAGTGTCAATCTTATTGACAATGAACAATATAGTGTTACTGTATTTTAATATTCATTCTATATCCTATAGTTTCATTACAAGAATGATTGGATTCACTACTCTTTTAATTTTCTTCATTTTTCCAAATACTTCAAAAGAATTATTTTCAATCAAACTAAAAAAGAAGACAACAAATAAAACAAAATCTATTTTTGATCAGATTCTAAATTATTTTGAAGAATCTGAACCCTTTTTAAATCCTAATTACAACCTTTCTAACCTATCAATTGATACAGGTTTTCGCAATGAAATCATTAGAGAGAGTATTAAAAGTCACTCTAATAAAACTGTTCCAGCCTTTATCAATTCTCATCGAATTGAAAAAGCATGCAAATTAATCCAAGAAGGATATCTTAAACAATACAGCATGAATGCCTTAGTTGAAGTATCAGGTTTTACTTCTCAGCCTACTTTCAACAGGGCCTTTAAATTAGTTAGTGGTAAAACCCCCACTGAGTATGCTGAATCTTATTCGTAATAATTGAAACATAGAAATATGGATTAAGCATTCACATAAAGTGTAACTATTTCATGAATAAAATCATTTTTAAATATTGACAATTGCTTTATATTCGGAAATTATATGGTAAGAAATCTATTCTTTATTCTAGGTCTATTGTAGGTTCCCCAAAATTTGAGGCAGTAAGTTTAATTAATAAATTTACTGAATAT
>CAKZOO010000069.1 GCA_937136455.1 uncultured Flavobacteriaceae bacterium
TCATAAGCTCCATCATCCGTTAAAAAGTTGAAGTATTGACCTTTGATTCCGAATTGAGCTCCAAATGCATAGCTACCTGTAGGGTTGTATTCTGTCATATCTGTTGGGTTAAATACACCTAACATTAGAGAAATATCATCTGCTAATGTGAAATCTGCTTTGATTCCAGTATGGCTAAATGGACCGTAAGAGAATAGGTAAGAGGTTGAATAGTTGAAGTTAGCAGCTGGAGCGATCACCTCGTACCCTAAAAAGGTATTAAAGTTACCCATTGATAAGGTTACTTTGTCACTTACATTCCAATAAGCGTATAATTGGTTTACGATATTACCTGTAGCGGAGTACATAGGAGAAGCGAAGATGGCATCAGTACCTCTTGGTCCGAATACTAAATCAGCAACAAATCCTGATTTTTCTCCCTCATAAGATACGATGACATTGGCCATACCTAAGGCAAATCCATCTAAATTGGCGAAAGAAGATCCTGGAGCTTCTGGGGTTGATCTAAAATAGGTATCGATAGAAGCACTTAATTTTAGTGGGTTTTCTTGAGCAAATGTTACAAAAGATGCTAGTGAAAGAACTAAAGTAACTGCAATTTTTTTTGTCGGTATTAAAAAGTTGTTTAAATTCATGATTGTAAAAATAAAGTTGATGTAAATTTTTGCGAAAACTAACTAAACTAAACAAGGAACGGAGCGAGCTAATCGCTCCGTTTGTTTTTGTAGTGTTTTCAGGGTGTTAGTGTTGGTTGAGACGGAAATCTGAATAGGCATTCATTCCGTGTTCGTGTAGGTCTAAGCCTTCTAATTCTTCTTCTTTAGAAACTCTGAGTCCCATTGTTTTCTTAAGAGCGTATAGGATGATAAAAGAAGTAGCGACACAAAAGACACCTACAGCAACGACACCTTCTAATTGGTATAGAAACTGATCCCATCCTGCTTTTGCTCCAAACATTCCAACGGCTAAAGTTCCGAAGATCCCAGTTCCTAAGTGAACTGCGATAGCTCCTACTGGATCATCCAATCTCAGACGATCGATAAAGCTTACAGCGAGAACAATGATTACACCGGCGATTAGTCCAATTACAATGGATTCCATTGGGGACATTAAGTCTGCTCCTGCAGTGATTCCAACAAGACCACCTAAGATTCCGTTTAAGAACATGGTAAGGTCGAAGTTTTTATGTAGAATTGTAGACAAGATAAAGGATCCAAATCCACCAGCAGTAGCAGCTAAAGAAGTTGTTACCAGTACGAGTGAGGTAGTTCCTGGATCAGCTGATAAAACAGATCCTCCGTTAAATCCAAACCATCCTAACCAAAGGATTAATACTCCGGCAGTTGCCAATGGAATGTTGTGACCAGGAATCGCTTTGATGGTTCCGTCTTTTCCGAATTTTCCAATTCGAGCTCCTAAAAGGTATACAGCTACGAGTGCAGCCCAGCCTCCTACAGAGTGAACGAGTGTCGATCCTGCAAAGTCGTAGAAACCTGCATCATCTCCACCTAGAGTTGAGAGGAATCCACCTCCCCATTGCCACGATCCAACAATTGGGTAGATCAATCCAACATATACAATAGTAAAGATCATAAAGGATCCTAATTTAATACGTTCTGCTACTGCTCCAGATACAATGGTTGCAGCGGTTGCAGCAAACATTCCTTGGAACAAGAAGTCTGTCCAATAGGTATAACCTCCATCGGCATAAGCAGCGGTAAGTCCTCCTTCAGGAAGGCTTAATCCAAATCCTGAAAACCCAAAAAATCCGTTGAATTCACCTGGATACATTAAATTGAATCCTGCGATAAAATACAGAAGTAATCCTGCAGTGATAATAAATATGTTTTTAAATAAAATGTTGATGGTGTTTTTTTGTCTGGTGAGCCCGATTTCCAAAAATGAAAATCCTAAGTGCATAAAAAACACTAATGCTGTAGATAGCATCATCCAGATATTGTTGGCGGTAAATAATCCTGCGTCCATGTTTTATTTTTTTGAATAGCTTTCGCTATGGTTGTGTTATATTTTTTTACTATTTGACTTTCTTAGTTGATGCCTTCGTGTCCGTCTTCACCAGTTCTGATACGGTACGCTTCACTGATTTCAGAGACGAATATTTTTCCATCTCCAACATTTCCAGTTCTTGCAGCTTTCATAACCGCTTCAATTGTTTTGTCTAAGAAATTGTCAGAAACTACAATGGATAACACTCTGCGCTGGATGTCGGTTGTGCTATATGAGATTCCACGGTACACATGACCTTCTTTTTCGTTTCCTACTCCAGTTACATCCCAGTAACTAAAGAAATTGACTTCGATTTCATGTAAAGCGTCTTT
>CAKZOO010000070.1 GCA_937136455.1 uncultured Flavobacteriaceae bacterium
GGAATAAGCCAAGGAGAAGGGTTTATTATCATTACGGGTGATATTGGTTCTGGTAAGACGACACTTGTTGGTCGTCTATTACAAAACCTTGACCCTGAAGAGTTTGTTGAGAGCAAAGCTAAAGCACTTGTAGACAAGGAAGGTGGCAACTTAGCAGCAGCGCGAGCTACTGTACGCCAATCAGAAGAGTATGTAGCTTTATTCGGTTAAGAATAAGTTTATAACTCATAAAAACAATAATAAAACATTTATAAACTAAGGAGACAAAATTATGTCTAATCCAGTAGAAAAAGCAAAGTCAGTAGTTGGTGGTGAAGCAGGTGCAGAGCTTAAAGCAGGTGCAGGTGGTGCAAGCTCAGTACATTATGACCGTCCACTTTCTGATTTCTCAATCAAAGTAGTTCAAGAAGATTCAGCGTTTAAAGCAGGTAAGATTCTTTCAAACTTCAACTCTAAACATCGTCAAGATATGTTCTACTTCTATGAGCCAGCGTACTTCATGATCAATCAGGTTAAAGAACGTGCGGAAGGTACAGAAGCAGCTAAAGCTAAGTATGGTGTAAGCCGTAAGCCTTATGCTACTAAGGTTTATGCACTTAAGCAACCTGTAACTGATGAAACAGTAGCAAACGCTGACAAGCCAATTGATCGTATCTATGAAGATGCAACAGCTTTCGTAGTTCGTCAATTCTTACTTCACAAAGAACAAGTGTTTGCTGCAAGCGTACTTAAAGGTGGTGGTACTTGGTCAACAGAATGGACAGGTCAGGATGCCGCAATCACTTCAGGCAATGGTATTGTAGCAGGTGCTAAATTCCAACAGTTCCACAAGCCAACGTCTAAGCCATTAGATGTACTTGATGAAGCAATGGAAACTATTCAGCTTAAATCAGGTCTACGTCCTAACACTATGGTAATGACTCGCCAAGTATTTACAGCACTTAAGCGTAACTCAACTATCAAGACGACTAAGCTTTACACTAACCCTAACAGTGCTAGTGATGATGCTGTACTTGATACTATCGCTTCACACTTAGGTTTATCACCTAGCCGTATTTTCGTACTTGATGCTGTACAACAAGGTACTGGTAAAATTGCTGCGGTAGATACTACTGCAAACTCTGATGCAAATTCAGTGAACAATGGTATCCTTACTATTGATACTGATGCAGAAGGTTATGGTGAGAAATCAAGTGCTACTGTAGCTGGTACATTCATCGGTGGTAAAGGTATTCTATTAATGCACGTTGATCCTAATTCAAATGGTATGTACTCTGCAACTGCGGCTGTATGTTGTCAGTGGACAGGTCTATACCCTGAAGGTGGTGAGATGGGTAACGTAGTATTTAAGCGCTACCGTAAAGAAGAATACAGTGCAGAATTCATTGAAGGTCGTACTGCATTTGAATACAAGATCGTAGCACCAGCACTGGGCGCGTTCTTAGCAGATGTAATCGCATAAGATTACTAACTCATTTTATTGGGCAAGATAGGGGATTTAACCTTGTCTTGCCCTTTTTTCGTAATTAGGAGAAAATATGAGCTTATCTATTGATAATCGGGAATTAGACCCGTTTGCAGCACCGTTTTATGTGCTGTGTGAAGCTATGATTGTAGCAGGTAAAGAATTAAAGTTTGGTGAACCAGTACCAGATTATTGTGATCTACATCACTTACATGTACACTTTTATCATGGTGTAATTGGTACTAAGGCAGAACTAGATGCACTTATCAAACCTGTAGATTTATACATCACAGATCCACTACAACCTATTGCTAAATTCACTGTACCAAATCTTGTAGAAGATGAAGAAGTACAAACACCTTTAGAAGCAGAAGAAGAGCGTGGTGTATTTGCTATTGAAAATGCTAAACTGTTAAAAACTAAAGATGACCTAATTGGCTATGCAGCACAGTTTGATATTGAACTTAAAAAAGCTACCAATATTTCAATCAAGAAAATGCTTGAGACTTTAGAAGCAAAAGCAAAGGAAAAAGGTCTTATTGACTAAGGAGTTGTACTATGGCTAAAACAGTCAACGATATTCCATCAAGAGATAGTCAAGACGGTGCAACTCAATTAGCTTTACTACATGCATATTTGAAAGATCGTGATTCAGCTAACTACAAATTCCCAGATACTTTATTAATTCCACTTCTTGTAGAAAAAGATAAAGTGTCAGTGTGGCGAGACTTAACAGGTTACGGTACAACCTCTGTAGCGTGGTCTTATGATCCTTTAAAACTAAATACACCTGTTAATCGTATTCGTGCAGTAACGGGTGATACAGTTGAGGCTACATTAAAGTATACAGACCATGATTTGTTACGTTTACTTGAGGTAATCCCTTTACGATATGTAGTGTCAATTATAAAGGCCAAAGAAGCCGCTGGTAAGACTTTTCCAAGTGACCCTAATGACCCTTTACATATCTTAAGAAAATACCTTGAGGATGAGACTGGGGTGAAGTATACTGATGTTCAGCTTATTGATATGCTTATTGCCAGTGGTATGAATCCATTTGGTGTAATCACTGATGCAATGGATAAAGCCATAGGTTCTAGTTCATCTTCAACAGTAACTAAGACAGGAACAAATCTAGCTTCAATTGATGGCATTACTTTTGATAGTCCTTTGAAGGAAGTTAAGCAATCTAAGTATGGTAGAGATTTTGTAGCAGAACAAGCTATGCGTTCAGTGTATGCCCGTGATCCTGTTTACGGTATGTATGTAGATGGTGTAAATATTGCAGCAACGGATTGGGAGACTAGATGGTATGCTTTATAAGAGAGAAGCCTTACAGGTACATAATTCAATAAAAATGGCAGGTGGCTCTTCTCAGGTAGAGGTAATCATACCTTCAGATGTTGACAAGATGACAGGTTTGCCAAAAGGTGATAGCCAAAGTATTACACTCTTCTTTGTACAAGCCAATTACTCTAATGAGGATTTATCAGATTCTTCAATTGCAAGTGGTTTGACTAAGATTCTGGTATCATCTTTAGATGCAACAGGTCAACCAGTAGCTAACTTTTCTAAGTTCTTAAAGAATAAGAAAGCAATGGTTAAATATGCTTCTGGTTCAAAGCTTAGTATTAAGAATGTAAAACTTACAACACCTGATGGTAAAACACCTATTGCGGCAAGAGTATTCTTAGGAGGCTAATGTGTCTATTGCAGTTGACCTCAAAATGAGGCAAGTATTAGATAGTCACATTACTAAGCTAGGTACAGGGGATGGTTATTTAAATGATCTAGATTTAACCCCCGTAGGACTCACAGGATTAACCACAGCGCCATTACAGATAACAGGTGAGGCAATCCTAGGGGTAGATAAAGAATCCTCTAGAACGTGGATTGAGGGCGCTTTAGTAAAGAATCCTCAAGAGATAATCACAGCTTCAGAGTGTGGACTATCACACAAGAAAAATTTATATGTGGTATTTGTAAAGACACCTAAAGAACAAGGACTTTATTTCAATGAAGCTGTATCAGCTTTGGTTGAGAGCCACTTTCCAAATAATCAAAAATTAAAACAAAATGATTTCTTAGTAACTGTACTTAAGACATTCCAACAGCCAACTATTTACTTAGATAATGATACAGGTCGTTATTGGAATCGAATTTATGTTCAGTGTGAGACTTATTTTAAAAACAATAAATAGGAGCAATACATATGGCTTATAAGGGTGATAACTCAACTATTTCATTGGTAGTTGAAAACAATGGTTTCGGTAAACCACCTACAGCATACACTGGTGGTAAGATGCTACAAAACAATGATGGTACTTTCAATGCAACACGTAATGCATTAGAGTCAGAAGCACGTACACCAAATGCAGAACTTGCAGGTGTTCGTTTAGGTAATAAAAATGTATCAGCTACTTTCCCAGTAGAACTTGATCCTAAGAACTACTCTAAACTATTTGAATCAGTATTCTATGGTCGATTTGATGACACAGGTACAGCACAAGTAGTTGCAGGTGGTACAGTTTCAGCAGCTAAGAAGTATCAACTTGCAGTAAACATGACAGCACAAAAGCAAACATCATTAGGCGCTAAGATTGGTAATGTTTACCGTCTATATGGTATTTCAGATGCAGGTGTTCAACACCTTGAAGGTGTAGTTGTACTGATTGCTAAATCTAGCACACAGCTTACATTTATGCACCCTGATCAAAAAGCAGCTACAATCAGCAACACAACTACTGATATTTCTGTAGCACCAGTGAATACTTTACGTCCAGCTAAGCAATTACAATCATTTAACGCTGAAGAAACCTTATTCTCAGAAGATGGTGCAAGTCAGTCTCGCTTTATGACTTCAGGTGCTATTGCTTCAGGTGTGTCAATTGACTTACCTTCAGAAGGGCTTATTAAAGGCAGTTTCTCATTCATTGGTTCAGAACATATTGCAAGTAAAGAATATAAGAAGTTTGATGCCAACCTTACCAATGGTTCAGCAGCACACACTAGCGTAACACCGCATGAGAAATATGATCCACTTGTACTACAGGATGGTGCTATCATTTCTGATGAAACGGATACACTTTGCCAATGGTTATCAGGTACAGTAAATATTGAGAATGGTGCTCAAACCTTCTTCACAGGTTGTTCATATGCAGCCCGTGGTAGCTTCTCAGGCTCTTTCCGTGTTACGGTGAATGCAGAGGTACTATTCGAGTCAGAAGACGATTACATTGCGTTTGAGAGCGAAACAAGCAACAAGATGATGTTACGACTTAAAGACCGTACAACTAATCAGTGCTTAGTGATGTACTTCCCAGCTTTACGTAAAACCTCTTACACTAAGAACAATGGTAAAGGTCTGGTGACAGCATCTATCGTTGCACAAGCGGTTGTAGAACCTGAAGCTATTAACAGTATGGTAATGGGTCAGTACGAATTGTAATGGCTAGTTTCTCTCAAGGTATTAAACAGTACATTGAGGAATTGAAAGAGGTCAAGGTTAACTTGATCTCTTCATATCAAGATACACTCTATGACATAGGTGACAAGCTGGTTTATTATACACCTTTGAAAACAGGTTTAGCCTCATCGAATTGGAGTGTAGGTGTACTAGGGTATATAGAAAACGAGCGTGAAGTTATTGCAGGTTTAAAAGGTGCTGCATCACTGAACAGTATGAAAGAGCAAGTTAAACAACTTGATGGTACTGTAACAGTAGAATATAGCAACCCTGTAGAATATATTGATGACTTAGAGCGCGGATCATCACAACAAGCCCCAGCAGGTATGATTACACCAACAAGGGTAATCTGGTTGCGGTGATCTCAAATGGTACGGCCGTTCTGGGCCTTGGAAATCTGGGTGCGCTGGGTTCGAAACCGGTGATGGAGGGCAAATCAGTCCTGTTCAAACGGTTCGCTGATGTGAACTCGATCGATATCGAGCTGGATACCGAAGACCCGGACGAATTCTGCCGTGCTGTGCGTCTGATGGGACCGACCTTTGGCGGTATCAACCTGGAAGACATCAAGGCGCCCGAGTGTTTCATCATCGAACAGCGCCTGAAGGAAGAGATGG
>CAKZOO010000071.1 GCA_937136455.1 uncultured Flavobacteriaceae bacterium
TTTATGCTTGCTTGTACATTAAATGGGATAGCTACTGGTGGCATTTACTTTGAAAACGTGAATTACTGCATAGATTATAGGGATAAACTAAACAACCAAACTTATATGAGGGAAAACAAACCACAGGTTTATGAATGTATTTGTAAGCTAATGCCTTTTGTAGATACAGAGAAAGTAAGGGTTTATTAATGGTAACAGTTGAACAGTTTCTTAAATGGAAAATACTACCAAGATGTATGATGCTTGCTAGTACAGTTATGTCCTGGCGATGTGCTGAATGGTTTATGGATTTACAAGACCCAACTGCCAGCCAATCAGCTTTTGTCTCAGTCGTTATGGGTGTGATGACTGGTGTATTCGGTATATGGATGGGTCACGAACATAAGGAGCATAAATAATGTTAACAGCATTGATAGGACCAGTCACTAATTTAGTCGGCAAGTTTATAGAAGATAAAGATGCTAAGAATAAGCTAGCACATGAAATAGCTACTATGGCAGAGAAACATGCTCAGGAGTTAGCCAAAGGACAACTAGAGATAAACAAGGCAGAAGCTCAACATAAGTCAATCTTTGTTGCTGGGTGGAGACCCTTTATAGGTTGGACTTGTGGCGTGGCTTTGTGTTGGCACTTTGTATTAGCACCAGTAACAATGTTTTTATGTGCATATTTAGGGGTAACTATCCAAGAATTACCTAGTTTTGATATGGGGTCACTTTTAACGATTTTAGGTGGATTACTAGGATTAGGCTCACTTAGGACATATGAAAAGCAAAAGGGACTAACAAAATGAAGTATAAAATTTTTATGAAGATGTATGATTTTTTCCACGACATAGCAGATTTTTTTTGGCGAAAATCTATGGACGAATTGCAGAAGAGGAGTGACAAATATGGGAAGAAAAGTAACTAGAATACCACATAACAACTGCCTGGAATGTGGGACAGATTTAAGAGAAGTAACTTATATCAGGCCTTATGCAAAACTTTGCTCGGAATGTAAATCATTAGTATGGGCTGGTAATTCACAAATAAAAAAAGTTACACAAGATTTGCAGAAGCGTAACAGCAAAATGACTAAAAAAGAATTGGGCATGGACGAAAGATTTGAAGATGACCCAAGAGCTGTAAACGAAGTCGAGTACGGCAGAGTTTATAGGGAACCAACTGTAGTCGGTGGCTACGTTAATATATTAGAAAGGAACCATGATGTCTAAACCTGGATTATATGCCAATATAAATGCCCGTAAAAAGAAAGGTATATCAAGAAGCAAAAAGAACTCAACAATCAGCAAAGAGGCCTACGCTAACATGAAGGCTGGATTTAAAAAGAAGAAAAAGTAAATGAATCTATCCCCTAATTTTAGTGTGGCGGAGCTAATAAAAAGTCAGACCGCAGAACGTAAAGGTATCGACAATACACCTAATGCAGATCACTTATACAACATGAGGTTGTTAGCTGAACAAATACTGCAGCCTATTAGAGATGAGTTCGGCCCTTTCATTGTATCAAGTGGTTACAGATCTGTAGCTCTATGCGAAGCTATCGGATCGAAAGCTACTAGCCAACATGCTAAAGGCCAGGCCGGTGACTTCGAGGTAGCTGGTATTGATAACTATGATCTATGTAAATGGATAGAGGAGAACCTAGAGTTCGATCAGCTTATACTAGAATGCTATAAGCCTGGACAGCCTAATAGTGGTTGGGTTCATTGTTCAATATCAGACAGCCCCCGAAAAGAAACGCTTACTTACGACCGATCCAGGGGCTATAGACCAGGTTTAATTAGAGACTAACTCTATACCTCTATGGGAACAGCCACCATTTTCCCTAAACCTAGTTATGTGGCCTTTGTCTTCTAATGCTTTTAGTAGATGAAATACTGTGTTGTTTGAGACAACATCTAAAGCATCAGCTATTTCTCTATACGTAGGCATGTAGCCTTTATGTTCAGAATACTCCTGCAAAAATTTTAGGAGAAAAAGTTGTCTAGGAGTTAAAGGCATTTTCGGCATCAAACAATCTCCCTTCATCCATTTCAATTTCTTCAACTAGTCCAAAGTCAACGTGCCTTAACTGTTCTAACACTTCCATGTTAAGGGTTTTAAATTCGTTGTATTTCTTTTTCTTAGTTTCAAAGTCCCATAGCTTAGTCCGGTTTATAAGCTCCATGTAATGCCTAAACTCCATAACAAAATCATTTTTATTTTTTTGCTTTAGTGCAGGTTTACCAGGAATATTTAATGACCATAGCAAGTCTTTCTCTTCTATTTTTTTCTCTTGCTTTTCGCTCATATCTTCTAAGGCATCTATAATATCCTCAGTACTTCTATTGTGTTTGTCGTACTTAGGTAATGTGGCTTGATTTTTTTGAGCCTCTTTTATTGGGTAGTCTTCAGCTTCTTCAGCGGTAATTAAACCGCCAATGACATCAGCAAAGGCATCACGTAAAGCAAATCCCCTAGCCCTCATTTGAAGCATTCTATCCGGATAAGATTGCCAAGGTTTTTTATTTAGCAAACCAGCCTTTTGAGCATTACCTATAGAAAAGCTAGAACTAATAATTTCAGTTTCTCCATTAGGTGCAAGCCTCGATACAGAACAAGTAGCTGTACGTGCAGCACCCTCACCTTCTATTGTTTCCTTAACTGACAAACAACGCTTATCATTTCTAACCATAGCGAGTAAGGCATCGCCCCATACAGACGGCTTACCATTTATAACTGTGATATTCTGCATAGCCTGGAAAGGTGCCAGGCCGAGAGAAGCTCCGGCAGATACAGCTAAAAATATATTGGCTGGTTTGTTCTTATAATTATCAGGTACCAAATCTGACTTCGCAAACATCTCTGATATTTTAAGTGCCTGGTCTACGTCAGTAGGTATTAAGTTAGTTCTAAGACTATTCATTATTAATCTCCTCTATTGAAAATCGTCTATGTTCTGTGGATGGCTTAGCCGGTATAACCTTTTCCGGTTGTGCCTTACGTTTAACTATTGGGAAGTTTATTTTATATCCGCCTACCCTAGCGTACTCCGCATCATGCTCATCAAGAACAAGCTCCAATGCTTCCTGACATTCTTCCATACGAAGCTTCCAGGACTTCATCTCAGCCTTACATTTATTATAATCAGTAATGATTTGGACTATTTCAGATTTAGTTTCCAAATGATCTAGGGATATAGTCTCAGGCTTCCCATTGTCTATTGGTGGGTATGGATGATCCATATCAACCCGGTACCAAAAGTCAGCAACCTTTTCCATGATTAGCTTAATAAGCTTTTCACTTCGTCTATATGGATAAAGTTCAAACTTTAATTTAGGACCAAGCTTGGCAATAACTCCCCATTCAAACTCAGCACATAGCATTTGTGTTTGTAGTTGAATGACTTGTTCTGCTCTAGGCGGGCCATCATCCCAACCATCAGTCTTTATCTCTAATGCTCCATACCCTTTAACAGTTATAGGATCGCCTTGTGGGTTAGGTATTGTAAGTTCGCCCCCAACTACCTCTAAGATAGCATCAAGCGATGCACAGAGCCTTAAATCGGTTTTACGATGGGCATCAGTAGTAGGAATGTAATTACATGCTACATTATCAGCACACATTGCATCAAGCTTATCACTTGCCCAATATATTAATGATTCCTCAAGATAGTTTCCACGCTCCTGGGCATCAGCATACATTGACCTATCAATAGTTGTTACACCATTGCGAGCATTTAAAACTATTTGTCTTGTTTGTTCATTAGTAGCAAAAGGTGTTTCACCTAAAACTACCGGTCCTACTTTTGAGGCTCCCAGTTCTACTGCATCATCAGACCATTTTGTCATTTCTTATCTCCTTGTTGGTAAACATAACCTAGTGGATGTAGACTGGTTTTGCAAACAAAAATTTTAGCTAAGTCATTGAAATATATATATATTATGCGACGAATCATCTTAGCACCTCATAGTTTTGTGCAAAGCAAACATCGTCAACAAGACATGCAATGTGAAATGTGTAGTAAATTACAGCTAGTGCAAATACTGTCAAAAGGATGTAGAAGATTACCTTGGTAAGTATTACAAAAGCTAGAGGGATTAGCCTAAAAAGGCGGTTTGTGGGTGTGTCATGATATATATTATGCGACAAACTTATAATATTATTATATAGGTCTTCCCTAAAGTATTGATATATCTGCATTATTATTTTCCTTTCTTTTGCAGTTACATTTACATGGACTAGAAGTCCTGGCACAAACACATACTAAATGTTGATTCGTACCTTCTAAGTCTTTGATTTTTGGTGAGATAAAATAGGTCATCTTAGAGAATGTACACCAAGCATTTCAAATAATCCATGAGTAGTCTTTATAGACAAGTTAGTTTGTACTACAGCATCTTGAGCTTTGATTACTCTTTCAAATTTTGACTTACTTGCATCCTTAGATATTTTTCTTAACTCAGCACTTAGTAATCTTAAATGGCGGGCAGTTGATTTAATCATTTGTATATCGACCATCGGTATTGTCATCCTGACAGCTACACGTAAATCTTTATACGTTAGATATTCTTTGCCATTTAAAAGCATACGAGCGATCTTTTCTTTTTGTGGACCCGTTAACGTAGGGAACACATGCCCATCACGAAGCTCGGCACCGCCAAAATCACCAGTTTCTTTTATACGCTTTTTTAAGATGTTACCGACCGGTAAATTATCAAAGTATTCGTCAGCACTTTTACCATTCATAGGTGGTATCATTGCACCTGGTGGTTGATTGTGGCCGATAAGATTATCTTTAACCGGTTTAGTTTTGTTCTTATAATATTTCAATTACCTTCTCCTTTCCATCTAGTTATGATCACAAGATGTTCTATTATTTTACGAACTTTCTAACTTTATCAATATCAATTAAATTGGTATAAACATCGTTCTTAGGTGTAAGTCCAATTGACATAGTTTGCTCAAAGTTACGAAGCTGTGTATAGGCTACTGCAATAATGTCGGTAACTACTTGTCTTCTGTGGTTGCAGTAATCTTCAAATTTTTCTACAAGTATTGGTGATGCTTTACAATCGCACCTATTATCTCGTCTATCAACACTAATCCAGCCTTCTGCTTCACAGTCTTTTACGATGTCAGAAATGGTTTGTCTGTTGCTACCAATTTCATCAACAAGCTCTGCAATAGTGTAAGTTCGATTGGTATAGGTAGCATAAGTCATCCACCTAGCGAAAGCATATCTAATTGGTGTTGAGTTGAAATATCTTTGTATTTTATTTTCCATCCTTCTTTGTCTTGCTTGATGCAGTTTCATTTCTAATGCACAAGTTTCAACATTATATTGATGAATAAGATGCTTATGAACTTCATTAATTGCTTCTTTAGTTTTATCGTTCATTTCTTTTCTCCAATCTTTTAGCTATGTTTCTTACTGATGAAGCGTGCCACTTACCGCCTCTTGCAGTTGGCACCTCTAAATCATTTAGTTCCTGGGCTATTTCTCTGTAGCTATCGCCAGCTTGCAGACGTTTAGACACAGTAGGTGCAATTTTATTAGCGAAGTTTTGTGCTATTGCTTTAACTGCCTCAGAAGCTGATGCCCTGGCCTTATCCATTTCATCATGAATACCAAGCTTAGTAATACGTTTACCTTTTTGAGATATCACACTACCCTTTTCTCGCAGCTCATTCTTTATCTTTTCAAGACCTGACTTAGTACGCTCAGATATTTTATCTCTTTCAAAATCAGCAAACATTGCCTTCATATAAAAGTTTTGTTTGTTTTCTGAAATTGTAGGGTCATTGCATACGATAAGTTTAACTGCATTCTTTTTAAGAATAGTCTCGAAGAATTTAAGAGTGTGCCAGGTAGTACGGCTGAATCTATCCAGGTCAGCTACGATGATAGTACCCTTCATGGCCTTAGCCTTTTCGATACATTCGTTAAGCTTTGGTCTATGTTCCGGAGCTATCTTACCTGATATCCCCTCTTCCCTAAACCATAAGACCTGGTGATCACCGCCGTTAAGCCACTTCTTGATCTCCATTTCTTGTCTTGCTACGTCCTGATCATCAGTACTAACCCTGACGTAAGCAAAGTAAATGCCGGTATGTTCTTGACCGGCTGTGGTTTTGTAAGCCATTAGTTTGCCTCCTTGTTCAAACAACGTTCATCTAACGTTCTATATACATATATCATGTAGATATCTAATATACAAGATCTAGATTACATTTTTTTAAATTAATTTTGTACAGTAGGAAAAACGAATGGAAATTGTGCCACTTTATCTAAGGTTAACAAGGGAATGTTACGATATGTTGAAGTACCAGGCTAAGAAGGAAAGATGGACTATGGCCGGATTAACTGAGAGCATTTTAAGGGAAGCTTTACGTAAAAGGCAGCCTGGATCTATCAGCGATGACAACATATTTAGCGAGAAATTAGCCGTAAAAGATCTGAATATATCCCAGGCACTAGACAAAATGGTGAAGTCTAATGGCAAAGATTAACTTTGGTAAAAGCAAATACCGGGCAATCAAGACCGAGGTAGACGGCATCATGTTTGATAGCAAGAAAGAAGCTGCAAGATACGTAGAGCTAAAGAAACGATTAGATGCAGGTATAATCCAGGACCTAAAACTACAGCCTAAGTTTGATTGTATTATTAATGGGACAAAGGTCTGCACATATAGAGCTGACTTCGAGTATCTCCTGGTCGATGAAATAGGACCGCAGGGGCAGATCAGTTACTACGTTGTCGAAGATGTAAAAGGTTTTAAGACATCTACATACAGACTGAAAAAGAAATTAGTCGAAGCATTGTTTCCAGGAACATTAATTAATGAAATTTGATAACGGGCTAACTGTTGAGGAGCAAAAGGAAATGGACGTTAAATACGAAGAGCTGATGAGCTGGGTAAAAAAAGTAGATATGCAACTATATAGAAAGTTGCGAGCAAGAGAATTGCCAGGGTTTATTAATGATAACCAGCCTGAGATTAATGGTGATGGGCAGTTAGAAATGGCTCTACATAAAGTAACAAGGTTTTACCTAGAGCAGGCACAGAAGAAAATAAAATGAACCAATCGTATTGTCCTAAATGTGCCACAACTGAACACCGAGACACTACAAAGACATATGAATGCAAAGTATGCGGATTAATCACACAACCTGATGAAGATGCCAATGAACATGATGAACAAGATAGATAGAGTTGAGCAGATAATCGAGGCAAGGAAGCAGATACTAGAACTGCCTAAAGATAGGATGGTATCAGATATACAAGCCCCCTCACCTCTTACAGTCATACCCTCAAGAGCTTTATCTGATAAGTACATACTTAATCATCCATCAGCATTGCAGGTATTATGTGTCATATGCTCTTACTGTAATGGTCAGTCAGGCATAGCTTATCCTAACCAAATAACAGTTGCTGCAAGATTAGGAAGATCACAGCCCGCCGTTTCCAGGCAGTTCAATAACCTAAAAAAATGGGGATACATCGAGAAAGTAAGAAAAGAAAACCCATTGAGAGTTAGAGGACCAAAAGGAGCTTCCTGGAGAGTTATTTATGAGCCTGGTATCGACCAAGACGAACTAGCACAAATAACAACTGATCCAAGAGTAGAAGCTAACAAGGCCGAAGATACAATGAAGGAAATAGTTAAAGAGCAAGTTAAGGAAGAAAAGAAACAAGCTATATTATCAGAAGCACAAACTAAATTAGCCGAAAGCATTGCTAAAAGATACATAGATAGTGAACGTGAATACTTCCCATATGATTCAGTTTTCAATGCAGTATGTAAATACCTATCAGGTGAACAGACTATCGAGGCATGGAATAAGCTCGGTACCGGCCTACAATCACCTATTGAGAGAGGATATTTAACCGGAAACAATACACAACGTATGGTTGTTAATAAGGATATTAATACACAACGAATGGTTGTTTCTAGTGATAATGCTGTGCATAAAAAACAACCCCTGGAGGTTGTGCAGGGAGTGCAAATTTCACAACCCTTAGAGGTTGTACAGAACTCTAATAATATAACTATAGATAATAATATAAATGAAATAAGTAAAGAAATGGTAAAAGTGTATTCACATATGCTAGATGAGATCATGGGAACAAGAGGAAGCTGGAGATGGGACATGAGGCAAGAGGCAATGGCAGAAGACATAGCCAGGATGGGAGTAAGTCTAGATCAGTTTACCAAGACTGTTGAGAGAGTACTGAAGCATAAAAGGAAAGAAGGAATACAACCACCATACACAATGGCATACTTTAAGTCAGTCTTTACTGAGAACAAGGAAGCTAGCAATGTAAAAGATATAACCAAGTCATTAGCCAGGAGCTTTAAATTATAAATATACAAAACCTAGACGTTGATCTACAATGTGTACACATAGGATAATACGATGAATTGTACGTGTAAAAAAAGGCCGTCCTGCCCTGCCAAAAACGGACCCTTGGGGGGCCGGGTACCCTACACGTATAGAGGGGGTCCCACAAAATTATTTTCCATTTTTTCATGAGGAGTTAGCAAATGGCAAGTTTAAACAAAGTTTTATTAATTGGTAACGTAGGAAGAGATCCTGAGTTCAAGGCATTTCAGAACGGAGACAAGATAGCTAATATTAGTTTAGCTACTTCTGAGAAATACAAGGACAAGGCAACTGGTGAGCAGAAGGAATTAACTCAATGGCATAAGGTTATTATTCGTAATCAGAATGTCATTAGGGTTGTTGATATGTACGTTAAGAAAGGCACACCTATCGTAGTTGATGGGAAGTTAACCTATAGGAAGTTCAATGCGAGTGATGGAACTGAGAAGATGGCTACTGAGATAGTTGTGGGTCCTTATGAGGGTAATATAACTTTGCTTCCTGGTAGTGATACGAGTCAGTCGAAGTTCAGTAGTTTCGTAGAAGAGAAAAGAGAAGAGCTAGATGACGAAATCCCGTTCTAGAAAAAGGGCTGTTCCGAAAATGGGTAACTTGGGCGGAGTACGTGAAGTATCTAAGAAGCTCAAGGGATCTGATGTTATTTTTGAGAATAGAGAGCAGTTAGCTGAGGCTCTCATGGGTTTAGCTAGTGCGAAGATAACGGATATATTGAGCTGGGATGATCAAGGCAATGTAAGTGTTTCTGATCCCAAGGATATACCGGAACATGCACTTCAATCTATTCGGAAGATACGAGCTGTGCCGGTGGGCGATAAAATGCAGCTAGAAGTTGAGATGATCGACAAGGTGAGGATTTTACAGATGCTGGCTAAGAGTGCCGGGATATTAGATCGAACTCCTGAGAGTGAAAAACCTAGTGTAATTGAAATAAACATGGTGGGGCCGAAAAATGGAAAAGCCTAATGCGATGAATTTAGATTTTAGTACTTCACCTAATGTGTGGAAGTTCTTGCAGGATAATAGTTTTGTTAGAGGGATTATGGGGCCGGTTGGTTCCGGTAAAAGCTATGCTTGTTGTGCTGAGATATTTAAGAGGGCCGTCCAACAAAAACCTAGTCCTAAAGATGGGATTAGGTATTCCCGGTTTGTGGTAGTTAGAAACAGTTATCCTATGCTGAAAACGACTACCATAAAAACCTGGTTAGAATTATTTCCGGAGAATATATGGGGCAACTTGCATTGGTCACCACCTATCACTCATCATTTAAAATTACCGGCTAGAGGTGATGCTTCGGGTATTGATTGTGAGGTTATTTTTTTAGCGTTAGATCAGCCCAAAGACGTTCGCAAGCTTTTATCTCTTGAATTAACCGGGGCCTGGGTCAACGAGGCTCGTGAGTTGCCGGTTGCGGTTATACAAGGCCTAACTCATCGTGTCGGAAGATACCCATCTATGGCTGATGGTGGTACGACCTGGAGAGGAATTTGGCTTGATACGAACCCTATGGATTCAGATCATTGGTATTATAGGTTAGCTGAGAAAGAAACACCTAAAGGAGAGTTTGCCTGGAAGTTTTTTAAACAGCCTGGCGGAGTTGTTGAGGTAAAAACTGAGGATGTTCCGGCTGAGATACCGGAAGCCCAGGGATATATTTCTGCGGGATCTAGATGGTTTAAGGAAAATCCGAAAGCGGAAAACATACATAATCTGCCTAAAGGTTATTATCAGTCCCTACTTGGCGGTAAGAACTTAGATTGGGTTAGATGTTATGCTGAAGGTAAATATACCTATGTGCAAGAAGGTAAAGCTGTATGGGAAGAATACGATGACAGCACCATGTCTGCGGAACTAACGCCGGTAGAAAATGTGCCGGTACAAGTTGGATTAGACTTTGGATTAACGCCTTCTGCGGTTTTTGCCCAGCGATTGCCTAATGGTGCCTGGCATGTGCTTCATGAGGTTGTGACGTTTTCTATGGGCCTAGATAGGTTTGTAAATGTCTTGAAAAGTGAAATGCAGCAGAGATTTCCTAATTTTGAGTTCATGGTATGGGGTGATCCGGCTGGTGGTGCCAGGGATCAGCATTACGAAGTTACCAGCTTTGAGTTTTTAAAGACACATGGGATATTTGCCCGCCCTACTCCGACTAATGATTTTAGAGTTAGAAGAGAAGCGGTAGCTATGCCGATGAATAGATTAGTCCAGGGTAAGCCTGGGTTCCTAGTTAACAAGAAATGTTTACGTCTAAGAAAGAGTTTAGGCGGTGGATATCATTATACGAGGGTTGCTATTGGTGCCGGTCAGGAAAGATTTAAGGATAAGCCCAATAAAAACGAACATTCCCACGTGGGGGATGCCCTAGGCTACTGCCTTCTTGGCGGTGGAGAAATGAAACGTATGACGAGAGGAACAACAAGAAATGTCCAACCGGTTATTGCGAACCAGGAGTTTAATGTTTTCGCCTAAAAAACTAAAAAATAGGCAAATAGTTAAGAGATACCAAGACCGAGTACTGGGAAGCCGGTTAATTAATTCCAGGAGTAAAAAAAATGTTCACCGCAGACGAACTGATGCAGGTGATGAAGCTTGATGGATACCGAAATAGACTAGTTACCTTCCAGCCAAATCACATTCATATGACAAAATTTAGGGATTTTGACCAGGAAATTTTAGATGGGTATGGCCGTCCCCACATCCAAGATTATGCCGTAGACGGATTAAGTTATTCCGCTATGTGCGATGGTAAAGTTTATGCGATGTTTGGGCTGTATCCACTATGGAAAGGTGTAGCTGAAGCCTGGCTTTTGCCTTCTGCTAATCTTGCTAACCGCAAAATAGTTTTTCACAAAGCTTGTTTGCGATTTTTCCCCTATGCATCACAAAAATTAAAGCTTCATAGGATACAAGTCTATGTTCGTTCTAGCAATGTTCAAGCTTACAAGTGGATAGAGATGATGTACTTTAAACGTGAAGGACTGTTAGAGAGATATGGTCCTGATATCAATGACTATTACGTCTATGGGAGATTGTTCTAATGGGTGGTTTATTTGGTGGTGGTGGTCCTAAAGGTCCTTCGCAAGCAGAATTAGATGCACAAGAAGCAAGAGAAGACCGAGCTGAGGCTAATGAAGCTAGAGAAAAAAGAAAATTAGCTTCTAGGTCCAGGTCAAGAAGAACTGGTGGTCAAAGATTATTGATGAGCCAGGATAGAGACAACCCTGCATTAGGCAATCAAACAGAACAAAGAACGCTTGGCCCAGGAAGAAATCCTAGAGCATGAGATCATATCCTAGAAATCCTAGAAAAAATAAGGAGAAAAGCAATGCCAATGGTGACTTACAAAACCGACAAGGGAATGAAGACGAAAACCTTCCCTTACAACAAGAAGGGGATGGAGCAAGCGAAGAAGATGGCAACTGAAACTGGTGGTAAATTAAATAAATCCATAAATTCTGCCGGCAAAATGAAAATGAAAAAGAGTAAATCTTATGCCTAAACATATCTATGATTTGAATCCAAAACTAAAACCTAAAACAAAAGAACAGCCGAAGCCGAAGGAAACAAAAAAAGTTGGTAGCAAAAAAGTTTCAAAATCCTAAAGGCGGTCTTAACGAAGCTGGTCGAAAGCATTTTAAAAAAACTGAAGGTGCTAATCTTAAAAGACCGGTCAAAGATGGAGTTAATCCTAGAAGGATAAGTTTTGCGGCTAGGTTTGCCGGTATGAAAGGCCCCATGCAAGATGACAAAGGTAGACCGCCAAGAAAAGCCTTCGCATTAAAGGCTTGGGGATTTAGGAATGAGGAATCTGCAAGAAACTTTGCAAATAGGCATAAAAAAGCATGACAAAATTAAAACCAAGTGAATTAAAGAAAAGATACGAAAACGCTAGCCGTCACAAAGATAACTGGCGATCTATCTACGAAGATGCCTATCGATATGCTCTGCCTATGAGAAATTTATATGATGGGTATTATGAAGGTAATGTACCTGGCCAAGATAAAATG
>CAKZOO010000072.1 GCA_937136455.1 uncultured Flavobacteriaceae bacterium
AACTTACATTTACTAAATTATTCGGTGCCATTTGAAGGGGTTGTCTCTCTCGAGGAACTAGATAAACATCTTTTCTCTCTACCAGAACAGCCAGAAGCCATTCCTTATGTGACATCATATTATAGGGACAATTGGGGATTTTGCCTGAGCCATAAACAGAGAAAGGCTCTTCCTGAAGGCGATTATAGAGTTGTAATTGATACAGCCCTTTTTGATGGAAGTCTTACTATTGGAGAGGCTTATTTTCAAGGTGAGAGCAAGGAAGAAGTTCTTTTTTCTACGTATGTTTGTCATCCTTCCATGGCAAATAATGAGCTTTCTGGTCCAGTTGTGGCAGCATTTTTGGCAAAGTATGTATCGTCAATAAAAAATAGAAAATATAGCTACAGATTTCTTTTTCTGCCTGAAACGATAGGGAGTATTACCTATTTAAGTATGTTTGGAGAAAAGCTTAAAGAGAACTTACTTGCCGGCTATGTATTAACTTGTTTGGGGGATTCTGCCCCGATCACTTTCAAGAAGTCACGACAGGGTGATTCTTTATCGGATCGAGTTGCTAAATCTGCCTTGGATTTTATAGGGTGTGACTACTCTGAGCGTAACTTCTACCCTGATAAGGGCAGTGATGAAAGGCAATATTGTTCGCCTGGGTTTAACCTACCCGTGTCTTCAATTATACGAAGTGTATATGGGGAGTATGATGAATATCATACTTCTTTAGATAATAAAGATTTTATCAATTTCACTTCCATGTCAGAGTCTCTAGATGTGTGTAAAGAGATTGTTAGCCGCTTAGAGGTTAATGATACCTATATTAGTAATAATCAGTTTTGTGAACCTAATCTTGGTAAGAGAGGTCTTTATCCAACTTTGAGCATTAAAGGAAAAGACCTTTACGTACGAGCACTTTTTTGGATGATTAATTACTCGGATAGTGAGCATGATCTTATTGATATTTCGATAAAGTCTGGATTATCGACTTCCTTATTGGCCCAGGTTGCTCAAGATTGTCTGGAGAAAGGTTTGTTGAGGAGAAGCGACAGTGAGTAATTCGAGCTCTGATGGAACATCTTCTTGTGGTGTTACGCAGTTTTTTGAGAAAACTGGACGTTATGAGGCTAGGCGCTGGGAAGATGAATTTACTCTTAGCCACATTGATGAAGAAACAGGTCGTGTTAAAGATAATATCTCAGAGTTAAGAAGTTGCCCGATTTGTAATGATTCCGGTAATTCAGAGCTTTTTAATAAACAAGGCTTCATACATAGACGATGCACTTCATGTGATACCATTTATGTTTCTCCTTCATTAACTAAAGAAAGCTTTCACGAATTATGGTATGGCGATAATAGCCCGTATCCATTCTTAGATACCGTTAATTCAGAAGATCAAAAGCGTTTTGATAGAGTTCGTTTTAACTCTGTTCTTAATGTACTGGCCGAGTATTCTGAAGGAAGGCGGCTTCTTGATGTCGGAACGGGTGGAGGATATTTTCTTCAGTTGGCGTCTGAGAAGGGCTGGTGTGCTGAGGGTGTTGATGTTTATAAGCGCGCAGCGGACTTTGCCTGTAGTCAAGGGTTAAATGTAAAGCATGCAGACTTTAATCAGGTTGAATATCCCGAAGCATTTGACTGTGTGTCGCTGTGGGAGGTTATTGATCTTGTACCTAATCCGCTTGAAATGCTGGATGGCGCAATAGGCCTGCTTAAACAAGGTGGGGTCCTGGGGCTTTCATTTAGGAATGCATATTCCTTGGCGGCAATGATCTTAAGAGAAGAGTGTAATGTATTCTTAGGGTCGGCCCACTTTCAAATGATGTCATTTTCGTGTGTGGAAAACTTGCTGAACCGTAAAGGTTTTGAGCTGGTTTGGTCTGATGGTTATATATCTGAGTCAAGAATAGTTTGCAACTATCTGGATTATTTAGATCCTTATAAGTCTGATAGTAAGAATCAGTCTTTAAAAGATATATTTACAGATGAGTTTATACATAAAAACAAGCTCTCATATAAATTTAATATGGTATTTAGGAAGCTGTAAGGTAAAGAGTTGTGGGTAATATTCTAGTATTTGTTAGGCCTTTTCCCAAGGTTGAAAAGCTCATGTCACTTTATGGCCGCTTAGAGGGGACTTCGGTTAAGTATATTAGTGACTTCTCTGGTGTTGGTGATTACTCGTTGGTTGAATTCCAACACGAAAATCTAGATAGGTCACGAGAGAGTTATGATCTCGACTATGACGAAATTATATCAAGAAAAAGATTTTTGATTTATCAAGATTTTTATTAGGCAAAAAAATAGAAAAAAAGAAAAAATTACAAATTAAAAAGAAACCCAATAGCAAAAAACCTAAGGTCTTCAAAATTTAGTTTAAAGGTGGTACAATCAGATAAGTTGTACAACCGCAAAAAGGAGAAGCTTTACACTCTCAAAGCGGCCGCTAAAAAGGAGATTATATAATGGCTACCTCAGGAACTACTAGTTTCAACCTGAATATTGATGAAGTCATAGATGAAGGCTATGAAAGATGTGGTCTTTCAACTACATCGGGTTACGATATGCGTTCAGCAAG
>CAKZOO010000073.1 GCA_937136455.1 uncultured Flavobacteriaceae bacterium
TTCCACGTAGAGGACTGCTGTCCACGCGAAACAACTATTTCCTTATCAAGTCGAGTCGTGGATACAATGGTGGCTCGCCTGGCAGGCTCCACTCTAGTTGATAACCAAACGAGAAGAGAATTTAGGGCCCATTGCAAAGAATGGACCCACCTCTCCCCGGAGCAACAGGGCATCATTTGCAGTAACTGCCTCCTCACTACGGAATCCGAGATAAGCAGTGCCAGAGAAATCGCTCACACAGCAGAACAAATGAGTTCAGAGAGGGAGCGACTAATGGACAACCATGTCACGGTGTTAGAGAGACAACTGGAAGAGCAAAGGGCCATCATTGCATCACTTCAAGCAGAAGCAGCATCCAAAACCCTAACCCCAATCCTGCAACAAGGAGGGGTGGATGACAGTATGATGTTAGACGTTACAATGAACGCTAACAAAGCAAACATTTTGCTACAATCCGAGTCATTACCATATTGGAATACATTTGTTCCAGGCAAAGATGATTGTAGAAGGGTTCTCACCTTCGTGACAAAAGCTCTCACAAAAGGCCAAGACCTACAACGTGACGAGTGGCCAAGGAAGCTACAGCACAATATAGCTTCGTATTGGCACATGTTCAGAGCGACAGATCTGCAACTGCATCCAGACTTGGAGCACGCTCCAGAAGAATGGAATCAAATTCCGCCTTCGTTATTCAAACGTTGGCTCGAAATTCTCATGGAAGAAGAGCCAAGAGAGAGCAATAGCTCAAGCCCTCTGGATGAATTCTTAACCTATCTGGCAGGAGCATCATTCCTTATTGATTGGAGCGATTATAACATTCCTCCACAGAATGCTTTCATTCAGCTGACCAATGATCTGTCGTTCAAGTGGCGAGAAGTCCTACAATTCTTATCTCAATCGGAACGTGAAGACATAGCTCTCCACAAACAAGCGATCAAAGCTTTTTTGGACAGAATTAGTCAAAAGGGAGCGGCCACGACCGAGCACAAACATAAAATGAAGATTAGGTTCCTAAGTATTACAAGGGGAGTTCATTCCTTTGCCAAGGTCATAGAAATCATCCAGACGCAAGTCCTCAACGAGTTGAAGACTATCCGTCAAGGAGCTATTTTCTTTGGAAAGAAGCAGACTTCTTCCAGTTCTCAGTCGCACAGCAAGACGAAGGACAACTCCTCGTCATCGCATCATCAGTCTCATTCTGCGAGCTCTACCTCTACATCAAGAGGAGACTCAAAGAATTCGAAGAAAAGGAAGAATGATTCCAACTCTTCGAAAGACAAGAAACGCAAGCGATACCGACAACAGTGCAGACGCTGTGGTTGGGAATTGAAAAAGGTCGACGGCGAACTTGTATGCATGCGAGACGGAAAGCGAGATGGCTGCAAAGACGATCCACGTATCAATACCACTAACATTCCATGGTGGATGAGTGAAGTGGGAGAAGCGTGGGCTGAAAAGGGTTTCAAGAGAGGACTCCCCCAAGACAGAAATATGACGTTAGCCAATGTTGGCGAACGCAAAAGCAAGTGGCCAGGTACCTTGCATCTATCAGCCATGTGTGATAGACTATTAAATTCCAATGAATTAATTAATTTTCATGTTGGTCAATATCAACAGGTGACGGGAAGAAAACGCAAAAGTGATCCCACGGAGAATGCCCCCGCTTTAAATGGCAAGCTACTGTTAGATACAGGAGCCATTGGTATGAGCGTAGTCTCCACGGACTTCCTAAAGAGGATGAAAAGAGCCAGAGTTCTATTCACGTCTAGGAAAGTAAATGCTAGCATATCACAACCCATGAGTAATGATAATAATAACGCTATAACTAATCAAGAAATATTATTTAATGTTTCTATTCCTAGTGAGCATCATCACATTAAAGCTAGCATTAATATTCCAATTAAAGCATTAGTAGCTAAAATAAATATTGATTTAATAGTAGACAAATCTACAATTAAAGACCACAATTTGGTCTATCACTTTCCTTCTCATTTTGCTAAGGGAGACATGCTCACCAACATTAAGGCCATGCCTATACAAGAAGAGCAGTCAGTAGAGAAACCCCAGGAGGTATCTACAGCTAGCAAGAAGCAAGCACCTGCCCAGCAGACTAAGCTCTCTGTCCAAGAACAGTTAGAAAAGAAATTAGGAGAAGAGATTGAGGCATCACTTAATCACCTTTGTATTTCTCCCCAGGAATCTAGGTCTTTACTTAAGCAGCGTGAGCGTAAGCAATGGGCCAAGCTGCAACGTAGAAGTAAACATCAGAAGATCACGCGGGCTAAATTCAATAAGGTGTGGAAGAAAAGAATAAGGAAGCAACATTATGCTGACTTAGATCCTCATGGCCAAGCCAACAGAACAGCTAAGCGCTACAATGCTTATCTTGCGGCCATTGCCAGCAATTACTCACTCAAACCAGCGTTTGAGAGGGAAGGCAACCTGACAGAAATTCCAGACAATAAATTGGAATCCATCCCTGCAGAAATCATAAGGGATATACACGAAACTGCAGAGTACACTAAGGTGATCCTAAAAGGACCCGCCGTGCTCCAGAGTAAGGTCAAACCAATACTCTATGATTTTAAAGAAACCTTTAGCTCTACTGTGCAGGCGGAGGCCGCACAACTCACACCATTTGAGTTGATAGTAGATGAATCTAAATGGCATAGCAATAAAAATAGACTACCAGTCCGCAGAATGGACAGAGAGAGAGCCATCGCTCTAGAGGAATACATAAGAATCCTTCTCGAGAAAGGAATTATTGAACCATGCTCAGATGCATATTACAGTCAGGCCTTCCTCGTTCCCAAGCCGAACGGGAAGTGGAGGTTCGTATTAGATTTCAAAAATCTTAACGCGGCCACCACAAACCGCTATGAGTGGCCAATCCCAGACATTAAGGATTTACTCCAGCGAGTAGGCGCAAGCCGGCCACGATACTTCGCGGTATTTGACCTTACCTCAGGTTATTACCAAGCAGCAATAAGCGAAGCATCGCGAAAGTATACTGCGTTTAAGACTGATCATGGGATATATCGCTGGAAGAGATTACCTATGGGTCTTACAGGAGCAGGGAGCTATTTTCAGCAGAGCATCGTCTCCGAAGTGTTACAGGGTCTCATCCATAACGGGGTCGAACTATACCTCGACGATTGTATGGTCTATGCACAAACGATGGATGAGTTCGTAGACAAGCTTAGGTCGGTATTCCGCCGCTTTCGCAATAGTGGAATTACACTGAACCCTGCAAAGTGTAAAATTGGACTCTCCGAAGTGGAATACGTGGGGCATACCATGAATGAGAATGGGCTACACTTCACACGCGAAAAGATAGATCGAGTGCTCAACATGCCTCGACCTGTCACCAAGAAACAGCTCAAAGCGTTTCTAGGTCTCGCTAACTATTTTAGAGATCACATCTCTCATCACTCCAGTCGAGTGCATCCACTCCAGGAGCTAGTTAACAACTATGACAAACGTCATGCCAGTCACTCTGTCAAATGGACAATCGAAACCAACACAGCTTACGAAGACATTCGAGCTGCAATCGATAGCTGCCCACGACTGTGGTTTATAGACGGCCATTCGCCGATATTCCTGCAGACAGACGCCTCGGACTACGGTATCGGAGCATATCTATACCAGAAAGTCACCCAAGAGGACGGCACGACTAAAGAACATCCCATTGGATTCATTAGTAAAGCCATTGCTAACCAGCATACGAGTTGGGACACACCAATGAAAGAGGGATATGCTATATTCTACGCCCTCAAGAAATGGGAGTACCTCCTCAGAGACAGACGCTTTACGATCTTAACAGATCACCAAAATCTCACCAGGTTGAGAGCAGACCACGTTGACACCAACAAGATGGTAAAACGATGGTTCATGGCCTTCCAAGAGTTCGACATTATCGAATGGGGCTACCGCCCCGGGCCAGAAAACGAAGTCCCTGATTCATTCAGCAGACTCTGCAATAAGGAACTGGATGATCACCCAGCGGTGCACCTCTATCAAATGACAGGGGAAGAATTCGATCCCAAGATATGGGATATTATCCAACAATACCACAATACCCTTGACCATGGTCATGGAGGAGTAACTCGCACATTAGCGTT
>CAKZOO010000074.1 GCA_937136455.1 uncultured Flavobacteriaceae bacterium
GTTAAGAACAATAAATCGGAGTTGGTGTCAAAAAATCAAGTCTATACTCTTCAAAATGTATTTGAATATATTGACTCGAGGTTGACCTCCTTGGGTTTTGAAAGTCAATTAGCTGATTTTCAATCTATTTTTATTGATTTAATCAACCCTAACTTAAGTTTAGACAACAACTTGACCAATAAGGATATTATGGATAAAATTTCCAAAATATCCACTAATAAAGGGTACGTCGACAAGGGGAAATTAATAGTTCTCAAAGGAGAAGTAGTAGAGGCTGATAATTTTAGTGTTTTGAGTTCTTTGAAATCAGAATACGAATCTACGATGTGGTCAGATATCAATTATTACTATATTATTACTGGATATACGGTGCTTGTCGCAATGGTACTGATGATGTTGATGTTGTTTTTGTTCAAGTATCGCCTTCCAATTTTTAAAGATAATACTAAGGTAACCTTTGTGTTCTTTAATTTGATCTTAATGGTGTTGATCACTTCATTGATGGTGAAGATTCAAGTCGATTACCTCTATGTGGTTCCACTATGTGTATTGCCTATCATCTTAAAAACTTTTTTTGATCCCCGATTAGGACTGTATGTACATGTGCTTACGGTGTTAATTCTAGGTTTTATTGTCCCTAATAGTTTTGAGTTTATTTTCTTGCAAATATTGGCGGGGATAGTAACCATCTTATCTGTTAGAGAACTATATAAGCGAACAAATCTATTTATAACAGTAGCTCAAATTACAGGGGTTTATATATTAGGATATATCGCATTTCATATCATACACGAAGGAGGAGTTGATTCAATTCAATTTACTACCATTGGATTTTTTGTTCTCAACGGAATGATTACCTTATTTGTACAACCTATGGTATACATATATGAGAAGACTTTTGGATTGGTATCAGATGTGTCTATTCTTGAGCTTTCAGATACTAATTCACCACTACTCAAGGAGATGTCTAATGTGGCTCCAGGTACTTTTAATCACTCCTTACAGGTCGCAAATTTAGCAGAAGCAGCAGCCAATGAAATTGGAGCAGATGCGATGTTGGTTAGAGTAGGAGCACTGTACCACGATATTGGAAAGATGCTCAATCCAATGTATTTTACAGAGAATCAAATCAGTTCTGTGAATCCTCACGATGAACTGACACCTGTGGATTCAGCAAAAATCATCATCGATCACGTTGTCGATGGTATAGAGATAGCTAAAAAGAACAATCTTCCAGATCGATTGATTGACTTCATAAGAACGCATCACGGACAAACTCAGGTCTATTATTTTTACAAGAAAGCACAAGAGCTAGATGAAGAAGTAGATATAAAGAATTTCACCTATCCTGGTCCACTTCCTTTTTCGAAAGAAACCGCCATTTTAATGATGGCTGATTCGGTAGAGGCGGCCTCCAAAAGTTTAAAAAATCCAACCTATGAAGAAATCAGTGATTTTGTAGAACGCATTATCGATATGCAAATGGCTGCAAATCAGTTCTCTAATTCAGATATAACCTTTAAAGATATCTTGGACATCAAAAAAACATTGAAAAAGAAATTGACCAATATTTATCATCTTAGAATAGAGTATCCCGAATAGGAGAATTATTCTAAAAAAATATTGTTTAATAGTAGTAAAATATTCTATATTTGCACCCGCGAATCACAAATTTGCAAAGGCCGGTCGCGTAGCTCAGCTGGATAGAGCATCTGCCTTCTAAGCAGACGGTCGAAGGTTCGAATCCTTCCGCGATCACTGAAAACCTCAACAGAATTGTTGGGGTTTTTTGTTTTAAATCAGTTTGTGAGATCCATCACAACCAGGCATTCGTTTAGATCGTCCACATATACAGTCATCCATTCCATATCCTTTTAAGATTCGATCCTCGTATTTTTTGATTCTTCGAAATCGTGTTTCAGATTGTTTTGCCTGACTAAAAAAAAGTAAATATCCTCGTTGTCTGCCTGGAGTAAGAGCTTCAAATGCATTCTTCAGCTCAATAGAATCATTAAATGCTTGTCTGAGTTCTTCAGGTAAATCAATCGATGTTTTCTTTGGTACGACTTTTAATCCCTTACTTTCAATTTCGATAGCTTCTTTAATATAATCTAAAATGATAGTTTCGGAGGCTTGTAATTCATCAATGGAAGTGAATTTGAACATCCTGATGTGACTTGAATGTTCTCCTGGTGCATGGAGTTGGTTTAAGGGATCTTTGAGCAAAGCTCCTTTAAAAAAACTTAGTGAGAAATGATTTTTAAAACCAGCTAAAATAAATACATTTTTACCCTTATAGGTATAACATGGATTATTCCATTTATAATCTTCATTTAATTGATCGATTTGAACAATTGATCTCAGATAAGAGAGTTCTTTTTGCCACAGTGTTAATCGATCAAAATAGTCATCTACTTTAGGATTCATAAAAATGTTTTTAAGTATGCTTAATTTATATAAATATATGAAATGAAGATGGACTAGTCTATAATTTAAAAGTAGGTTCTTATAAACTAAAAAAGGAGCCTAAAATAGACTCCTTTTTGTCGGGGTGGCAGGATTCGAACCTGCGACCTCCGCGTCCCAAACGCGGCGCGATAACCGGGCTACGCTACACCCCGAGGCTATCTTGAATTTGCGGAGAGACAGGGACTCGAACCCTGGCGACAGTTTCCCGTCGACAGATTAGCAATCTGCTCCATTACCACTCTGGCACCTCTCCAGTCATAAAGACTAGCGTCTTTCAACGCGGATGCAAATGTACCTTATAGTATTATTTCTTCCAACTTTTTTTAGGCTTTTTTAAACAATACTTTCTTATTTTTAGATTGTGGATCTATTTTCAAATAACAATCGAGATTTTAGCACAATTTTACCCTATGATGGGGTCGTAGATTATTACGGTCCAATCATTGGAAAATTAGAGGCAACAAACTATTATAAAACACTCTTAAATGAGATTGACTGGAAAGCAGATCAGGCACTTATATTTGGTAAGTTAATCACCACAAAACGATCTGTGGCTTGGTATGCCGATGAAGCTTTTTCCTATACTTATTCTAAAATAACCAAAACTGCACTAGTGTGGAATGAGGTGTTGTTAGAATTAAAACAAATCGTTGAATCTAGAAGTGGAGAAACATTTAATTCCTGCCTTCTAAATTTATATCACGATGAATCAGAGGGAATGTCCTGGCATAGTGATGGTGAAAAAGATTTAAAAAAGCATGGAGCTATTGCTTCTCTTAGTTTTGGAGCTGAACGCAAATTTTGTTTTAAACACAAAAAGGACGGAACAAAGGTCGATGTGGTATTGCCTCATGGAAGCTTACTCATCATGAAAGGAAAGACACAAGAGAACTGGCTGCATCGATTACCACCAACGAAAATTAAGAAAGGCCCTCGAATCAATTTAACTTTTAGAACAATTGTAAAATAAAAATCCTGAGAACTCGATTTAGAACTCTCAGGATTTATGAAAATATAATTTGATTTTATGGGGGAGAAATTCTAATCCTATTAACTAATTAGTATTTAATTCGTTTTCTAATTCAACAGCTCTAGGGAAAAGGATGTTGTTTTCTAAATGAATGTGATTGTGTAAATCTTCTTCAAATTCTTTTAATAATGAGTACGTGACTTTATAGGTTGCACAGGCATCTTCTGGTGGCGTGTAATTATCGCTAAGTTTTTCTATGAGTCTAAAGCGTTCACCTTCGTTGTCGTGTTCTTGCATCATTACTCCAATAGGGTTTTGAACAGTGCCACAGTGATTTTGTTCTAATGCAGCGTTGGTTTGTTTTTGCTGAACCATTTTGCGAACGATTGGAAACAATACTAATTCTTCCTTTTTCATATGCATCGCCAAATCTTCCGAAGAAGCTTTAAAGTGTTCTCTGATTTCAAATAGTTCAGGATGACGTTCTCCGTGAACGCTACACAATTTGTCGAGGTATTGATTTAAAACAGGAATGTGTTCTTCTACATAACGGTGGTGTTTTTTCTCAATATAGTCAACTAGTAAATCTGGAGACCAGGATTTGAAATCAATTGATTGTGGATCTTTTTGTTCTAAAACTGTTTCAAGCTCATTGATTAAAGAGTCAAGTTTAATTCCATTTTTTTCAGCTACTTCTTCAACACTTCGATTACCTCTACAACAAAAATCTATTTTATGATTTTTAAATACTATTGCTGTTTTATAGTTTTCCGCTACTATTTCACCTACGTTTCTATCTAAAATATTATTCATGATTCTGTTTGTTTTTAGTCAAAATTAAACAATTAAATAATTTAAGACAAAAATATCTTAAATAAAGTTTTGTTAAATTATTAGCATATGGAGAAGGGGATTTAAAATGTTAAAAAAAACTTAAAATTGTAACAAATTGACCTATGTCAAGTCTTTATTTTAAAACCTACATTCATGAAAACCCTTAACCTATCCCTGAGTTTACTACTTTCTTCCTTTTTTGGATTTGCCCAACAAACATCAACTATTGATTTTGATGGTGTTGTAAATCCTACTGAATGGGAAGGAGCTCAAACCTATAAGATTAATTATGAATTTGAACCAGGGGACAATGTCGCTTCAAAAAACCCCACCGATGTCTATGTAAAATACGACAAGGAGTTTATTTTGGTGGGATTTGTAGCCTATACAGACATGAGTACCCTGCGTTCCTCTTTAAGAAACAGAGATGAAGCATGGATGGATGATACCGTCTATTTCGGTATCGACACCTATGGAGATGGTCGGTTTTTGGTGTTTCTAGGTTCGAATGCCGAAGGAAGTCAGGTCGATATGAAATTGACCAATAATGGGGGTGACGATCCTTCGTATGATGTTAACTTTTATACCAAAGCATCAAAACATGAAAAAGCGTATCACGTGGAAATGATGATTCCCTTTAGCGGGATCCAATTTGATGAGGCTGATGTGATGAATTGGTCGATTACTGTTCATCGTTCTACCTATGTTGATGGAAATCGTTCACAAAATTTAAATTTTCCTTTGGATCGAAACAATTCGTGTTTTATCTGTCAATCTCCAGCAAAATTGGTGTTGAAAAATATAAAGGCAAAGAATCGAGTGAACTTACTTCCCAATGTTTTTAGTGGAATATCAGCAGCACACAATGGAGATCAACTCGCTTATGGAAAGCTTCAACCTAATTTTGGACTCAGTGGTTTAATTGATGTTAACAATAAAACGTCTTTTGAATTTGCGATTAACCCAGACTTTTCTCAAGTAGAGGCTGATGTTTCTCAAATTACGGTCAACAATACATTTGCAATTCAATATCCAGAAAGAAGGCCCTATTTTAATGAGGGGAACGACTTTATTAATTTTTTGACTGATGGTGTTTATACACGATCGATCAACAAACCTTTAATTTCAACAAAGCTCATCAATCAAGGCAAAAAACAACGTTATTATTGGCTAGTAGCTTATGACGAAAAGAGCCCTTATCTTGTTGGAGGAGAGAATCGATCGTATTTTGGAGAAGGAGAGGGGTCATTGGCAAATATCTTTAGATATCAACGCACTTATGAGGGTGGAAGTAATATTGGGTTTGTATCTACGAATCGTTTTTACGATGGTGGAGGTTCCGGTAATTTATTTGGAATTGATGGATTGTATCGTTTGAAAGATAAATATACGATTGGTTTTGAGGTTGCTTCTACCAAAGTAGTTGAGCCTGAAACTGATTGGATTGACTCCTCAGATTTGATTGAAGGACGTACAGTTGCTCTTGATGGAGAGACCAACACGGGATATACCGCTTTAGTCTATGCTAATAGAAGTACTAAGAATTGGAATACCGACATTTATTATGTTCATAAATCACCCTGGTTTGCTACCCCTTTAGGATTTGCAACTTCGAACAATTACAAAACTTTAAATATCAGTCATCGATATCAACATTTTTTTAAAGAAGAAAGTAAGATGAATACTTTTAACGTGAGTGCTCGATACCAGCTGAGATATAATTTTGACGGTCTTAAAAAGCTTTCTGATTTCAATGTTCAATCATTCATACGTTTTGATAACAATATTGGTACTGAATTGTCGTTCAGTAAGGCATTTTGGGAGGAGTTCTATGGCTTCGAAACAGATCAGCAACACGACTTATCTTGGTTTTTAATGTACAATCCTAATGAGAAGTTTAATATTCGAGGTTTTGTTTCAACCGGCAAATCGCTTTACTATGACAGCTCAGATCCTCAAGTAGGTCGAAATACTTTTATAGGAACATTTAACGATTTTCAGTTAAGTTCTAAATTTTCAATTGCTCCCAGTCTTCGTTTTACGAAATTGAAACATCTCGAAAGCAATGAGTATTTTTATAAGGGATACATTATGAGAACGAATCTCAATTATCAATTTAACAGCAACATATCGTTTCGATTTGTTTTTGAAAAAAATAATTTTAGCGATAGTATCTTTACGCAATCCCTTTTAAAATACAATCCTAATCCTTTTACCATATTTTATATTGGAGGGACTACAGGTCATTCCTATATCGATCAAAGTTCCATATACAGAATTGATAGTGCTCAAATCTATTTTAAATTCCAATATATGATTGATATATAAACTGCTTTTATTTGGTTGGTTGGTACTGCCTAGTGATTAGATTTTTCTAATTGTTAGGCAGTTTTTTTATCTTCTCTCAATCCAATCGATCAAGAGTTCAAACCATTTGCTTACTTCAGGTATATTTTTAGTTCCATACCCATGTCCTCCTGATTCATGCATATGAAGTTCAGCTGTGTAATTCTTTTGAATCCACTCTTTGTATAGGTCGACTGTTTTAGGAGCTAATAATAGCTCATCGTCAGAGGCACAACTAAAAAACGCAGCAATATTTTCATTTGGTAGGTCGTATTTTGAAATGATATCTACCCAGGGATAAACTAATCCTATATAATTTGGACGAGACTCTTTTGGTCCTTGGAAGAGTGCCTCCAATGTAAGAGCGCCTCCTGCTGAGAAACCTATCATCCCTATTTGATTGGAATCAATAGAATAGGATTCACAATTGATTCTGAGGTGATTTAGGGCCTGAATTGTATCTTCTAGAGCATAAGGAAGCGTATCAACAGCGCATTTATGAATACCTTCCCAATCTTCTTTAGCGACTAAGTCATTGACGTAATCTTCTGCATTTCCATCCACTGGATACAATCGATATTTTAAAACAAAAGCGTTGATTCCCATTGAAGCTAATCGTTGTGCAACCGTAGTTCCCTCATGCTCAATTGCATGAAAAAATAAAGCTCCACCAGGAGCAATGATCATTGATTTTCTAGTGTTGTTAGAAGGATCAGCTAAAAATACTTCTAACTCAGGTTCAGATACATTATCGAGGTGCAATACATCCGATACCTTAGAGATATAGGTTTGAGATGGGAAATTAAATTTTTGTTTTGTTGTTGTAGGAAGTTTTATGATTGATTGTTTATTCATCTGTATTCCTTTTGTTTATAATAAAACCCCCTGGGGTATAATTTTTGGGTAAGTATTCTTCTGGTACAGCCTTGGTGTTTCCATCTCTAGCTGCAGTATAGTGGGGAGACATTATTTCTATTTCTCTGGCGTTACAACAATCTTGAATATGTGCGTGTAGCTCAGAGTAAATTATAGCCTGTTTACTTGCTTGATGGGTGTAGGCATTAATCTCATATGAAACATAAAAGTCATTTAAACTCGTTTGTAACACAAAAGGTTTTGGGTTTTCTAAAATAAACTCAGTTTTTTGAGCAGCTTCAATGAGAGCCTCATGTACTAAATTCCATGGAACGTCATATCCAATAGTAACTGTAGAGTGTACTATAAGTCCTTCCTTTTCTGCTTCTGAAGTAAAATTAACGGTATGACTGCTCATCACCGTTGAATTAGGGACAGAAACTAGTTCGTTTTTGATGGTTTTAATACGCGTTACAAGAATGTTTTTCTCTACAACATCTCCAACAGTGTTACCTATTTTAATGCGATCTCCAATCTTGTAGAGTCTCATGTAAGTAAGGATGATACCAGAAATAAGATTCGATAGTGATCCAGCTGATCCAAAAGTGAACAAGAATCCTAAAAAGACAGATACTCCTTTAAATATAGGAGAATCACTTCCCGGTAAGTAGGGAAAGATCACAACAATCATAAAGGCGACAACTAGTACTCTTATGATTTGATAGGTAGGAGAAGCCCAGTCTGGATAGAATCCAGGAAGTTTTAAACGCTCTAACTCAATCTCAGATTTGAGGTATTTGATTCCTCTAAGGACGTATCTGAATACAAAAATAATTACAGCAATCGTAATTAAATTAGGTAAGTAATCGATGACTGAAAACAAAATTCGCTTTAGTGGGCTAAGAACATATCCAAATAAAGTAGATCCTAAATCTTTAGTCCAGGGAAAGACTCCAAACAGCAGGGGTATACTGATATACACTATAAACAGTAGTACGATCCACTTGATTATAGAATTGAGATTAATCAGCGCGTTGACTTGACTTTTGGCATCGAAGAGGGTGTAGTTTCTAATTTTGATTCCCTTGATTCTCTTATTCTTTTGCTCGTAAATTTTAACTGCAAGTAATCGAAACAGCTTTAGTACGTATTTGATAATTAAATAAGTGATGATGACAATCAGTAATGCTAGTCCAATATTTTTTAAAAGTGACGTAAGGCTAGTTTCTTCTTTATAGGTTTTAAAAGCTTCTGAAATAGAATTGCTATAGCTGCTAGCAAGTGTTTTGCGGTCTACTAGTTCTAAAGCAGCATCTTGGTCAGAAATAGCCAATAACACTTTAGAGCCGTATAATATCTGAGTGTTAGTGAGATCGCTTTTTAGAGTAAAAAGACTGCTGTCGTATTCCAACTCTTTGAGTTGTTGTATTCTTTCATTGATGGCAGTTGCTCTTTCTTGAGCTGAAAATCCACCAATGTCATTGTGTACTTTAAAAAGGGTGTCGCTAAAAAAACCAATAACAGCATGACCTTCTCTTGTGTCTTCCAAGCTTGTTTTTAGACTGTCTTTTGGAGATTGATCTACAGGAATATTTTGAGCTTTGAGTTGAAAACTTACTAAAAGCAACAACAAATAAAGGTGTTTCATCGTTTTTGTATTGATATTTAAATATAATCAAAAAACCATAAAATTTTAATTTTTCCCATTTTAGGTTGCGCTTTAAAATTTATATATTGCATAGACAAACAAAACTAACTAATGAATGCAAATAAAAGAATCCTCTAAAGTCTACGATGTTATTATTGTAGGTTCAGGTGCTGGTGGCGGGATGGCTACTAAAGTACTTTCAGAGGCGGGACTAAAAGTAGCTGTAGTTGAAGCAGGTCCTTTTTACGATCCTGCTAACCCTGAGCAAAGCACTCAACTAAAATGGCCTTATGAATCTCCTAGACGAGGTGCCAACACCAGAAGAGCTTTTGGTGATTTTGATGCTCTTTATGGGGGTTGGGACATCAAAGGTGAACCCTATACAGTGGCCGATGGAACTGAATTTAATTGGTTTAGAGCTCGTATGTTAGGGGGAAGAACTAACCACTGGGGAAGAATATCACTTCGTTTCTCCGAGAGAGATTTTAAACACAAAAATATTGATGGACTAGGTGAAAACTGGCCAATTGGCTATGAAGATGTCAAGCCCTATTACGATAAGGTTGATAAATTGATTGGTCTTTTTGGAAGTAAAGAAAATTTAGAGAATGAGCCTGATGGTTTTTTCTTGCCACCTCCAAAGCCTCGTTTGCACGAACTCTTTTATATCAAAGGAGCACGTAAATCAAATATACCTGTGATTCCTTCGCGTATGTCGATGGTGACCAAGAAAATCAATGAAGATAGAGGAGTGTGTTTCTACTGCGGTCAATGCAACCGCTCTTGTCAAGTATACGCTGATTTTTCATCTGGTTCCTGTTTGATCTTTCCTGCACAAAAGAATGGAGGTCAGATCGATATGTTTGTCAATGCGATGGTTCGTGAGGTGTTGACTGATGAAGAAGGTAGGGCAACAGGAGTGTCTTATATCAACAAAGAAGATCGCAAAGAGTATTCTCTTAAAGGTAAAGTTGTTGTACTCGCAGCATCTGCATGTTCTTCAGCCAGAATCCTATTAAATTCTAAATCCAAACAACATCCAAATGGATTGGGAAATAGTTCTGATGTAGTTGGTAGATATCTTCACGATTCTACGGGTGCTTCTAGAGCTGCATTTGTTCCAGAACTAATGAATAGAGATGTGTCCTACAATGAAGATGGTGTAGGAGGTATGCATGTTTATACCCCTTGGTGGGGAGACCATTCCAAATTAGATTTTGCCAGAGGCTATCACATTGAAGTATGGGGAGGCATGGGAATGCCTGGATATGGATTTGGCTTTAATCCTAATGATCTCAATCGATTCTTTGGTGAAAAGATAGGAGGATATGGAGATCATCTTCGAGATGATGTTAAAAAATATTACGGAGCTGTACTAGGCATGTCAGGAAGAGGTGAGGCTATTGCTCGAAAAGACAATTATTGTGAAATAGACCCTTCAGTAGTAGATGAATGGGGAATACCCGTATTGCGTTTTAATTACAAATGGTCTGATCAAGAAATTAAGCAGACCAAGCATATGCAAGACACCTTCGAAGAAATCATTCACAATATGGGAGGTATTGCACTTGGTGACAAGCCTGGCGCTGATCGCAATTTCGGACTTACAAAACCAGGTGAAATTATTCACGAAGTGGGGACTACTCGTATGGGAAATGATCCTAAAACTTCAGTTGTAAATAAATTTCAGCAATTACACGAAGCGAATAACGTCTTTATTGTGGATGCTGGACCATTTGTGTCTCAGGCGGATAAAAATCCAACCTGGACCATTTTAGCTCTCTCTTGGAGGACCTCAGACTATATTGTTCAACAGCTTAAAGCTCAAAATATTTAACTATGGATAGAAGAGAGAGTTTAAAGTCTATTGTATTAGGTTCACTTGCAGGAACCTTTGCGCTTTCTTGTAAGAGTGAACTAGAAGAACAAGAACTTGCTGCTATTTCTGATGGAGCGACTGTTTACGGAAGAACTAAGGAAGAGAAAGCCATCGATGCTCAACTATATGCTGAGCAATTTTTTAACGAACACGAAATGGATACCCTTAGAGTGCTCTGTGCCTTGATATTGCCTGCAAATAGTGAATTTGGATCCGCTACTGATGCCGGAAGTCCTGAGTTTATTGAATTCATGGCAAAAGATTACCCGGCATTTCAGCAGCGATTAAGAGGAGGTTTAATGTGGTTAGATCACGAGTCAAACATTCGTTTTGAAAAGGAGTTTAAAGTTTTAGAAGAGGTAAATCAAAAGCAACTACTCGACGGTATTGCTTATTACGATTACGATACTCCTTCCTCAGAACGTCCTTTTGAGGTCAATTTCTTCTCCCTTGTCAGAAATTTAACCCTCACAGGATATTTTACCTCTGAAATGGGGATTAAGGATCTAGGATATAAAGGAAATACCCCAAATGTTTGGGATGGTGTTCCTCAAGAAGTTCTCGACAAACACGGGGTTTCATATGAAAAAGAGTGGTTGGCAAAATGTATCGACCAATCTAAAAGAGCTGATTTAGCTCAGTGGGATGAAGAGGGTAATTTGTTGACCTAAGTCTTCTTGCAAACTAAAACAACAGCTTGATTGTTTAAATCAGTTGTAAAGAATAAGTATTGAGCACCGCCATCTTTAATGCGGTGCTTTTTTTTGAGTTGTTCTACAGTTAGTTTGAAATTTCTACAACTGACGTTAGCCTTCGTGTTTTCAAAAAGCTTTAAGTTTTTCTTGTTGTAGTGAAGTACCTCATTGATTTTAAAGACTCTACCTGGAAAATCAATTAACTTATCAGAGGTATATAGATGGGTATTCGAATGTAGTTTACCAAGCTTGAAATGATTAGCGATGGTTTTAAACATTCCAGTCTTTAGTAGGGCTACGTTAGGCTCGTAGAGGTAGCTTTTAATTGATGAGGATATTGTATTTATGTTTTCTTCAGCATCGATTAGGCTGCTGAAATCTGAGTGATTGCTCTCTAAATTAACCGCTTTAACTACAGGGGTTTGATTGTAATCCTTTTCTAAGATCCACAGTAGTTCTTTGAGTTCGTTTTTTACAGCTAGAGCTATGATCTCCTTAACACCGCTTAGATCTTTTATTCCTTGGCTTATATCGAGCAAGGGAGCTGTTTTGAGCAGTATGACTGGTGCTTTCTCAAATAGGTTTTCCAAATGAGTTGGCACATCAGGCTTACAATCACTGAGAAAAAACACTCTGTTCTTTTGATGATCCCTGCGATCAGGATCGATATAGATCATATCGTACAGCTGATTTGAATTGAGAACTGTCCCAATTCCATCAGCGTTATGACTATAAATATTAGTTGCATTTAAAACACTGAAGTTGTGTTTTACAATATCAGCGAGTTCAGGGTTAATTTCAAAATGATCGACTGATTTAGCTTTTTTAGCAAAGTAAAAAGTATCCACTCCAAGTCCTCCACTGAGGTCTGCGATTCGATTCGCTTGAATTAAATTGGATTTATAGGCAGCTGTTAGTTCGGAAGAGGTCTGCTCAATATGAAGTTTTTTGGGGAAGAAAATACCCTTAGTGTGATACCAAGTAGGAAGCTTGTTTTTAGCTTTTTTAGCTGCTTCAATTTGCTCGACTAGTTCTTTGTTAGAGACGCCTTCAAAAAAAGGCTTAGAAAGCAAAACTGACATGATGTCAGTATCTATATTAATTTTTATAAACTCTTGAATACCAGTATTTAATATGAGCTTATTCAAAGTTATACTATAAGTTTTTTGTCAAGCCTTTTACGAGGCTGTAATCTTTAAAAAATACTTTTAAAATTACCTTTAAAGCAGTGTAAAACGGTATTGCTAAGACCATTCCAATAGGTCCAGAAACGAGCCCTCCCACAACGATAATTAGAAAGATTTCAAGAGGATGTGATTTAACGCTATTTGAAAAGATATAGGGTTGAGTGAATAAATTGTCAACTAGTTGTCCTACTGCAAATCCAATGAGTACATAGATGGTTTTTGGTAAAATAAAGTCTGCAAAGTTAGCTCCTAAAAAACTACTCATTGTTAAACTAGCCATTAAAATTGCACCTAAAATGGGTCCTATGTAAGGAATAAGATTTAACAAAGCACATAGAAATGCAATAATCATCGCATTGGGGACATCGAGTATGGTTAAACTGATGGTATAAATTAAGAAGAGAATTAATATTTGGAGTAAAAGCCCTAAGAAGTAACGAGATAATAAGTTTTTAATAGTACTAAAGGCTTCTTTGCTCTTTTGATGTTTTTCTTTAGGCATAAAGAGTAATATGGTGTTTTCAAGCATATTGCTGTCTTTTAAAAAGAAAAATGAAATAAATAAAGTTGCAAATAATCCAGCGCTAAAACTACCTAGGAATCCTAAAAGACCATTGATAACCTCTGGAATAAACTCTAAGTTGAGTCCTTTGATACCTGAGAGGCTCTCTGTTCCCAAATCAATAGTAGTTGGATCAATATTGAGGTGTAGCAATAATTCGTTGTAGGAAGCTTCTATACTTGTTTTGAGTTCTGATATGTTTAATAGGCTGAGGTTTTCTCCTTGTTGAACTAAAAGCGGAATAAAAAGAAAAAACAATCCTGTAAAAACTCCTAAGATCATCAACATACTCATAAGAGCTGCTAGGGATTGGTTAAATTTAAGTTTATTCTTTAGAAAGAGAACTGCAGGTCTTCCTATTAAAGATAAAACACTCGCTAAAAGAATGTATAACAAAACGATTTTGATGCTGATAAGAAGTTGTAAAAGCAGGTAGATGCCTACTAAAATTAAGACAGCTCTAATGATGCCATCTGCTATAGTCTTTGAATTCATATCAACTGTTTTTGGAATTAAACAAAACTGTTGCGTACACAGCAGCAGTCTCTGTTCTCAATCGTTTATGACCTAAAGATACTGCTTTAAAACCAGCTTTTAGAGCTAGGGATATTTCTTCTTTTGAGAAATCTCCCTCAGGTCCAATAAGGATGGTGCAATCTTCATCTGCTTCCAATAAGTGGTCTAAGAAAGCCCTTGGCTGATCATCTTCGCAATGAGCGATATACAAAGATCCAGTGTGTTTTTCGCTTAAAAACTCTTTGAGTGATTTAAGAGGTGAAAGCCTTGGTTTGTATACCTCTAAGGATTGTTTTAAGGCTGATTGAATCACGCGTTCAAATCGATCTTCTTTAATAATTCTGCGCTCTGACTGATCACATAGGATGGGTTGTATTGCACTGATGCCTATTTCTGTGGCTTTTTCTAAAAACCATTCGTAGCGATCGTTGTTTTTAGTCGGTGCAACCGCCATAGTCAATTGAGCCTTTGGAGACTCTTTTAGATGACTTTCGGTAAGCTCAATGTCTACTGAATTAGAGCTTATCATACGAATAACTCCCTTTGCTAATAGCCCATTTCCGTTGGTAAAATGAACAATATCACCGATGTTTTTTCTGAGCACTTTCACCAGATGATTGCGCTCTTCACGATCGAGCGTACAACTGGTTTGTCCTTCTTTTAGTTCGCTGTTGTAAAATAATTGCATCTTAAATATGGTATCGAGCCTTTGCTGTAATCTTTTGCTCTGAAAAATCACCATCAAGATATTTCAAATATCCCACTATTCCAATCATTGCAGCATTATCAGTGCAATATTCGAATTTTGGCAGGTGAACTTTCCAGCCTAAATCAGTCTCAGCCTGCTTTAAAGCGTTTCTAATCCCTTTATTGGCTGAAACTCCACCTCCGATACCAATTTCTTTAATTCCAGTTTCAATTGATGCTTTTTTAAGCTTGTCCATTAAAATAGAAACAATACTATGTTGAATGGAAGCACAAATATCTTCTTTGTTTTCTTCGATAAAGTTCTCGTTTTTAGAAACCTGATCCCTTAAAAAGTATAAAATACTTGTTTTAAGACCACTAAAGCTAAAATCGAGTCCTTTAACCTTAGGTTTTGGAAATAAAAATGCCTTAGGATTACCACTTTGTGCGTATTTGTCAATTAGTGGTCCACCTGGATAGGGAAAACCTAATAATTTAGCTGATTTGTCAAAAGCTTCGCCCACTGCATCATCGATCGTTTCACCCAAAACTTCCATGTCAAAATAATTGTTGACTTTGATGATTTGGGTGTGGCCCCCTGAAATCGTCAATGCTAAAAATGGAAACTCGGGCATTTGTTTATCCATATCATCTTTGATAAAATGAGCTAAAACATGACCTTGTAGGTGATTGACCTCGATTAACGGGATGTTTAAACCCAGGGCTAAAGACTTGGCAAAAGAGGTTCCAACTAATAATGACCCCATAAGTCCAGGTCCGCGTGTAAAAGCTATGGCGGATACGTCTTTTTTGTCGATATTTGCTTTAGCCAAGGCTTGGTGTACCACTGGTAAAATGTGTTGTTGATGAGCTCTCGATGCTAGTTCAGGAACGACACCTCCGTATTCTTGGTGAATTTTTTGTGATGCGACAACATTGCTCAATAGTAAATTGTCCTTGAAAACTGCTGCAGCAGTATCATCGCAAGAGGATTCAATAGCTAAAATGTAAATGGGTTGTTTCACAGTTCAATTTTAAAGTACAAAGGTAAAACATAAAGAACTATCAAAAAACTAAGATCAATAGGATTTAAAATAGCGAGAAACATCGCTGTAATATTGGTGGTTTTAACTGCTGTAGGATCTATTGGATCTGTTCAAACAACGCTCGCAAGATGGTTTGTTAACTCTATAAATGAGAATTACGGTGTTTCGATTCAAATCGATCGAGTTAAAACTTCATTTTTAAATTTCAATATCAGTTTGACAGATGTGTTGATCGAAGACCCTGTTAGGGACACTATTATATATGCTTCTAAAGTTCAATCCAAGCTCTATAATTTAAAAATGATTGCTGGTGGACCTTTAAATTTGAGTAAAGTCCGATTAGAAGATTTTAAATTGGAAATTAACACTCCAAAAGACAGTAGTCAGAACTACTTTAATCAATTTGTTCGAAAATTATCGAATAATAAAGGGGATTCCAATTTTTACTTGAGTGCAGAAGGAATTGAACTAAGCAATGGACAACTGCAAATAAACAATGCTAATAGCGTTAATTCTTCAGCTGTATTTGATAGTATACAAATCAAAACAGATCGATTTGTAATAGATGATAAGAAAGTCAATACCTTTTTGAGACGATTGAGTTTTAAATTTAATGATGTTCATTTAAAAAACGCTTCTGCTAAATTGTCTTATACCCCAAGAAAAATGCGGTTTGATCAATTGGAACTTCACACAGAGCACTCTCATCTTAAAGGTGTTTTAGCCATGGATTATGACCCTGGGGACTTCAGGGATTTTTACAACAGTGTGACACTTCATTTAAAATCAGAAGAAGTTCACTTGAATTTAGATGAAATAAATCAATTTAATAAGGTTTTTGGAAGTGGTTTAACAGCCGATTTAGCATTGAATATCGATGGAACGCCTAACGATCTAAACGCTGATGTACAGTATTTAAATATTTCTAATACGGGAATAAGAGGAGTGTTTAATTTTCAGAACTTATTTGAATCAAAGGATCGTTTTAAACTAGTGACTACTATTAAAAATTTAGAATCGAATTCCAATGATTTAAAACGTATCTTACCCTATCACTTAAATGATGTATTGCCCACTTCCTTCAAAAGAATGGGGCGTATTCAAATTATTGGTACCACCGAGATTTCAAAGGATCAATTGCTGTCCAATAACAACATTCGCACAGATTTAGGAGCTATTTATTCAGATATTAAAATAGATCATATCACCGATTTAGAAAACGCTGAATATTTAGGGTTTATATCTCTAATCGATTTTGATTTAGGTAGCTATTTGTTTGAAGATCACTCCTTTTCAAATACGACAATGGACGCGAATATTTCAGGTAAAGGATTTTTGAGATCATCAGTAAACACAAAAGCTGAAGGATTAATTTACAATACGACTTATAAGGGTTACAACTACTCGAATATTGAATTGTCGGGACTTTTTAAAAACGAGTTGTTCGACGGTAGTATAACGATTGACGATCCTAATTGTAAACTCGAGTTTAACGGTCTTGCTGATTTGTCGAACGATCCCAATGAGTTTAATTACCGAGCTCAAATCAAAGAAGTAGATCTTTATAAATTAAACTTTGTAAAAGACAGTGTTGCACTGTTTAAAGGAGAAATTGATACCGCTTTAAAGGGGATGAGTATCGATGATGTTGTGGGTACGATCAACTTTAAAAACACCCAATATGTCAACCCAGATACCACTTTTAATTTTGATGATTTTTCGATTAAAGCAGAGCAGTTAAACGAAAATGAAAGACGTATCAGTATTGATTCAAAAGACATAGTTACTGGATTCATCGAGGGCAATTTTAAGCTTTTAGAAGCTTCTAAGTTATTTAAAAACTCCATGGGGTCCTTTTATGCGAACTATATTCCGCATTCCATATCAAAAGGTCAATCTTTTCAATTTAATTTTAGAGTTTACAACAAACTAGTAGAAGTTTTTTTACCTCAGTTGCAATTTGCACCTAATACACTTATGAAGGGAGCCGTTATCGCTGATCGAGATGATTTTAAAATCGATTTTAAATCGCCCTCTGTTCATTATAACAACACGGTTTTAGATAGTGTTATATTAAAAGTTGACACAAAAAACCCTCTGTTTAAATCCTATGCTTCAGTTGCTTCTGTTCAAAACAATTTATACAATTTTAAAGATTTTGAAATTATCAATAACAACATAAAAGACACCCTGTTTTTTAGAACTGAATTTAGTGGCGATGATGCAAAAAAGGATTTATATGCACTTAATTTTTACCACACCTTTAATGAGAATAACGAATCTGTTGTCGGTTTAAAACGATCAACTATTAAGCTTAAAGGTTATGATTGGATTGTGAATATCACTAATAACGATCGCAATAAAGTGGTTTACAACTCTAAAAAAGACAGCTTGCAAATCGACCGCATCGCATTCAATTCAAAATTAGGAGAGCGAATTGAGGTGGAAGGTTATTTGAGGGATTCTACACAGACCAATATACAGCTGAGATTAAATCAGGTGGGGCTTAAGAAGATTACACCTAGTATTGATAGTTTAGCGCTTGACGGCAAAGTGACTGGGCTTGTGAGTTATCAGCAATTAGAAAAGAAGTTTTACCCTTCATCAAAGGTTTTGATCGAAGATTTTTCGGTCAACGAATTTGTTCTAGGAAGGATGGATGTCGATGTTTTGGGAACCAGTGATTTTGAAAATTTCATCATCAATGGAAAAATAGTTTCTAATGATGAAGAACAACTCAGGCTTTTAGGGGATATCAAAAGGGATGAACAGGGAAATTTGATTTCGAATCTTCTCGCTAGTTTTAACGGGTTTAGATTAGAGCCTTTTAGTCCACTTGGTAAAGGAGTAATGCATCGTATTAGAGGTGGTCTTTTTGGAAATGCTAAAATTCTAGGAGATTTGACCAATCCATCAATGGAGGGAGAACTCACCTTAAGTCAGGGAGGAATTATGTTTCCTTATCTCAATATGGATTACGATTTTGGAGCCACTCAATCGATCCTATTGCACGATCAAACCTTTGATTTTGAAAACATCAATCTTAGAGACACCTCTGATTTAACTCATGCCTCTATGAGTGGAAGTATTTCGCATCAATCTTTCAGAGATTGGATCTTGGACTTAAATATCAGTACCCAAGGAGAAAATTCGTTTAAAATCCTAAATACTTCTTACGAACCACAGCGTTTGTATTACGGTCAAGGTTATTTTAATGGTACGGCATCTATCAAAGGACCTACAAAAAGTTTAGATATTGCCATTGATGGTAAAACCGCAGCTGGCACTTTAATCAAAATTCCAATAGAGGATGCTCAAAGTGTAGGGGATTACGAATTTATAAATTTTGTGGAACGCTCTACAAGTGGGGCGGAAGTTACAGAAGAGTTGGTTGAGAATTATTCTGGATTGGATTTGGCTTTTAATTTAGAAGTGACTCCCGAGGCTGAAGTAGAAATAGTAATCGATCCAAATACAGGAAGTTCTCTAAAAGGTACTGGTAATGGAAATATCTATATGGACATCAATACCTTGGGTAAGTTCAATATGTTTGGTGAGTTTGTCGTGTCTACTGGAACCTATGCCTATAAGTTTGGAGGTTTTATCGACAAAAAGTTCAAGGTGAATTCTGGAGGTAGAATTAGTTGGGAGGGAGATCCTTTGCTTGCTCAGCTCGATTTAGAAGCTGCCTATAGTCTCTATGCGAATCCAGCGCCTCTACTCGAAGATCCCGGGTATACACAGCGTATACCTACTGATGTGATCGTTCGACTCAATGGAGCCTTAGAGAATCCCAATATTGATTTTGATATTGAATTCCCAGGAACTAATTCTGTTGTAAAGTCAGAGCTTTTATACGCTCTTCAGGATCCAACGGTTCAAGACCGCAACGCTTTCTTTTTGTTAGCTCAAGGAAGTTTTGTAAATGATGCTACAGGTTTAAATCAGCAAGCCGTTACAGGAAATTTATTACAATCAGCTTCTGGGTTTTTGAATTCAATTCTCGATGGAAATAACGATAAGGTCAATTTTGGAGTGTCTTATGAGCAAGGATTTTTAGACCGACAGTCTAACCTCCAAACCGATAATGAAATAGGATTTTCACTATCAACCCAGCTCAGTGATCGGGTGCTGTTTAACGGTAGACTAGGGGTTCCTATTGGAGGAGGAGTAACTGAGAATGTAGTAGGGGGTGATGCTGAACTTCAATTATTGTTGAACGAAGATGGAAGTTTGAGTGCTAAAGTCTTTAATAGAGAAAACGAATACCATCAACTTTTATTGGATTATCAAGGTTATACTCAAGGAATTGGACTTACATATCGGGTTGATTTTAATTCGATGTCGGAGCTTGTTAGGAAATTTTGGGGACAACAAGAAAAGGGTCCTCAAAATTGACAAATAAGTGATTTTTACTTATTTAATTTAATAATTAGCATTATTTAGCTTATATTTTTGACAATCTACACTTAAATTGTTTTAGCTGTAAAATATTGCATAACATAGTTAGGTTATTGCACTAAAGTTTGATAATTTTACGCTCTTATAATATGGAAACAAGCATTAAAAATATTGGAGTATTTACTTCAGGGGGAGATGCTCCAGGAATGAACGCAGCTATACGATCTGTCGTTAGAACCTGTGCCTATCACAATATAAAATGTACTGGTATCTACAGAGGGTATGAGGGTATGATTAAAGGAGACTTTGTCGAACTCGGTCCTAGATCTGTAAATAACATCATCAATAAAGGAGGTACATTTTTACAATCAGCACGTTGTTTAGAATTTAAAACACCAGAAGGTAGAAAAATCGCCTATGACAACATTCGAAAAGTTGGGATTGATGCATTGGTAGTTATTGGTGGTGACGGTTCGTTTACGGGAGCAGAAATCTTTCACAAAGAATACGGTATTCCTTGTATGGGAATTCCAGGTACAATCGATAATGATATCTTTGGTACTTCAAACACTCTTGGCTACGACACAGCATTAAATACTGTAGTTGAAGCTATTGATAAAATTAGAGATACAGCAAGTTCTCACAACCGCCTGTTCTTCGTTGAAGTCATGGGTAGAGATGTGGGGTATATCGCATTAAATGCCGGTATTGGAGCAGGAGCTGAAGAGATTTTAATTCCTGAAGAAAATATTGGTAAAGAACATCTTTTAAAATCTCTAGAACGTTCGAGCTCTTCAGGTAAACATTCGAGTATTATCATTGTAGCTGAAGGAGATAAAACAGGAAAAAATATCTTTGAACTCAAAGATTATGTCGAAGCCAATCATCCTGAATACGATATCAGGGTATCGGTATTGGGTCATATGCAACGCGGTGGCTCACCTTCTTGCTTTGATCGTGTACTCGCATCGCGATCTGGAGTTAAGGCTGTAGAAAGTCTCTTAGAAGGCAAAACTGGATTAATGGTCGGTATCAACGATAACAAACTAACATTGACACCTTTCGAGCAAGCAATTAAAGGAAGTGCTCAGATTGATAAAGAATTATTAAGGGTCAATAACATAATGTCAATATAATTTAAATTTAAATAAAATGTCTGAATTGAAAATTGGAATTAACGGATTTGGTAGAATTGGAAGAATGGTGTTTAGAGCCGCTGCTAAAAGATCTGATGTAAAAATCGTTGCGATTAACGATTTATTAGATATCGAGCATTTAGCTTACTTATTAAAGTATGACTCTGTTCACGGAAATTTTGACGGATCTGTTGAAATTGAGAATGGAAACTTAGTAGTAAACGGAGATGTTGTTCGTATCACTGCTGAAAGAGATCCTAAAGTATTACAATGGGATGCTGTTGGAGCTGATATAGTAGCCGAATGTACAGGTATCTTTACTACTTTAGAAATGGCTCAAGCTCATATCGATGGAGGTGCTAAGAAAGTTGTTATTTCTGCTCCATCTGCTGATGCTCCAATGTTTGTTATGGGAGTGAACCACTCAGAGGCTAAAGCATCTGACACTATCGTATCGAACGCTTCTTGTACTACAAACTGTTTAGCACCACTTGCTAAAGTATTAAATGATAACTTCGGAATCGAAGAAGCATTGATGACTACAGTTCACGCAACTACTGCAACTCAAATGACTGTTGACGGACCTTCAAGAAAAGACTGGAGAGGTGGTCGTTCAGCATTATTAAACATAATTCCAGCTTCTACAGGAGCAGCTAAAGCGGTAACTAAAGTAATCCCTTCACTTTTAGGAAAACTTACTGGTATGGCATTCCGTGTCCCTACTGCTGATGTTTCTGTTGTAGATTTAACAGTTAAGTTGTCTAAGGAAACTTCAATGGCTGAAATTAAAGCTGCCTTCAAATCAGCATCTGAGAACGAATTAGCAGGAATTTTAGGTTACACTGAAGAAGCAGTTGTATCTCAAGACTTTATCGGAGATGCTAGAACTAGTATCTTTGACGCTGAAGCTGGTATTGAATTAAACTCAACTTTCTTCAAATTGGTATCTTGGTACGATAACGAAGCAGGATATTCTAACAAATTGATCGATTTAGCTAAACACGTTTCTAGCTTATCATAATTTTATAAATCCCCTAGCTTTAAAAACTAGGGGATTTTTATCTACTACTCTAAACTAACTTAACTATGATATTAATTGCTGACAGTGGGGCAACCAAGTCGGATTGGATTGCTTTGGACGAAAAAGGAAACCAATTGTTCTTTACGCAGACTTTAGGTTTATCTCCAGAAGTACTTACGAGAGATGTTATTGAAGATCGTTTGGCAAACAATTTTGAGCTTTCAAAAAATGCAGAAAAAGTTACTCATGTATACTTTTATGGAGCTGGTTGTGGAACCGATCGTATGAAACTTTTTCTCACAGACATTTTCAATGAATTTTTCCCTAATGCTAAAGCCGATATCAAAGAAGATACTTATGCAGCAGTATTTGCGACTACAAAATTAGGAGAACCTGGAATTGTTTGTATTTTAGGAACTGGATCTAACTGTAGCTATTACGATGGTCATCAATTGTTTCAAAAGGTAATATCATTAGGATATATCCTTATGGATGACGGTAGTGGGAACTTCTTTGGAAGAAAACTCGTAAGAGACTATTACTTTCACAAAATCCCACAAGACTTGGCTTTAAAATTCAGTAAACAGTTTGATTTAGAGGCCGATGTTATTAAAGAAAACCTTTATAAACAACCCAATCCAAATACTTACTTAGCAAAATTCGCTCGCTTTATTGTTGAAAATAGAGAACATCCTTATTGTGCTGGAGTCATCAAAAAGGGATTGCAACAGTTTGTAAACAATTACATTATGCAATTTGAGTTGGCGACTAAAGTACCTGTCAATTTCGTAGGTTCTATCGCTTATTATTTGCAGGACGAATTAAAAGATATTCTCAATAGAAATGATTTAATTCTAGGTAATATTAAACAAAGACCAATAGACGGTTTAGTGGAGTTCCACAAAGATAATCTTTAAGAAATATGAAAGCCACTTTAAAAGTGGCTTTTTTGTTGCTTTATTTTTTTATCGAATTGCAATCATCGATATTTCAATATCGACATCCTTTGGCAATCGAGCTACTTGAACTGTTTCTCTAGCAGGCGCAGTTGCTTCATCGAAATAGTTTCCGTAGACTTCATTGATCAGAGCAAACTGATCCATATTGCTAATAAAGATACTGCTCTTGACCACATTGCTAAAATCCATTTGAGCTGCTTTTAAAACAGCCTCTAAATTTTTCATTACCTGCTCTGTTTGATGAACAATATCTCCTTGAATGAGCATTCCGTTTTTAGGATCTAATGGAATTTGACCTGAAACATACAATGTGTTGTCTATCAATACTGCTTGATTATAGGGTCCTATAGGTGCTGGTGCTTCTTTTGTGAAAATAATTTGTTTTGCCATTGTTATTTTTTTAATGTTAAAAACGTCTACTTCTCTTATCCCATTTGAGATCACTAAGTAAGGCACTTTTTATTCCAATAAAGAAATACCATCGTTCGTATACTCCAAAGGGGGTCCAATCAAAATTAAGTCTAAAATCTTTAAGTTCACGATCAATTCTAAATTGGGTGAGGGTAAATCCTTTGTTTTTAAAATCATATCCTGATGAAACCCCAAGACTCCATTTAGGTGTGAGATCGATGTCTCCAGAGAACATTAAGGAGTTGTTTCCAATAGATGGATCTCTGTATTGATTTCGATAACTCATTGCATATGAGAAATTCATTCTCCAACCAATTGCATTTTGATAAACTGATTGTATTTTTCGACTATCTGATCGATTTTCTCTAGCCATATTTAAATCGTCACCAGGACGACCAAAGAGATTGTCAGACCTTCCTCCAGATACCGAATTCATATAATAATCAGACTCTTGTTGTTCTTGCTCTTGTTTTTCTTTTTCCTTATCGTCAGACTTTCTTTTAAAAGAATCATTGTCCAAACTAAAATTGAGGTTGGCACTAGCTTGAGTAAGCCTTAACAAGCCACCGTTTTGAGCCACAAGGGTATTGATTCGTTGTCTGCTAACAGGATCAACTTCGTATGGATCTAAGGTACCATTAAAGTTAATCGAGATTAAATCCTTAAATATCTTGGTGTTTCCTGAAAACCGAATTGGATTGATTTTAAGAGAATCTGCATCGAGGTTATAAGAAGTTGAAAAACTCAAATTTGGAATGAGTTTTATTTTCTTGAGTACAGTAACCAATGTGTCTTTGTTGTTAATTCGTTTCTTAACCTTTTTATTGACCTTGGCTTCAAAGGAATTTTGTATTGTTATTCCCATGGATTTTCTAGAAAATTGTCCAGGAGGAGAATAATAAGAACCACTAAATCTCGAATAATCGACTAAATTACCATCTCCATCTAAGATTTGATCGTAGTACTGATTAAATGAAGGAGTATATCCAATACTTACAGATGGTCTAAGGGTATGTCTCAGGGCTTGAAATTTACTTCCTTCTTTAAAATTGAGGGTACCGTATACGGTAGTTCCCATATTGATGTTGAAATTGTAGTTTGAAAAACGATCAAAGCCTTTAATCGTGTCTCTTACAATTGTTCCTTCTATTAAAGATCTGCCGTAGGTTTGAGTGACCCAGTTGTCAGTATAGGAGCCTCCTACGGAAACACTGATGTATTTTGCCAATTTAAAGTTTGTGTTAAAAGGCAAAGAGTGTTGCATGCCCAATTGTGCTGCTTTAAACATTTCAGGCTTAAAGAACAGGGAATCGGTTGTTCTAATTCTATTTTCTGATCGTGCTGAATATTGAAAATTCAGATTTTGTAAAATCCCTTTTTTAACTCCATCTCTTCTCGCAAAGGGGTAGATGCGTTCTACACTTGCTTGCATGGTCGGAAGTGTCAGATTGATTTCCTGTGTGTTGGTATTTTGATTGTGAGAAGCGGTTAAACTCAAATCTACCCTGGGATATTCGGGAAAGGTCTTCGAATAGTTGATAGAAGAAGAGAGGTTGTTGTTTTGAGTGTTTGGTAAATTGCTTCTATTGAGTGAATTTCTAAAATAGGAACTGGATCCCAGGTTGACAGATGCAGAAAACCTTGAGGTTGGATTTGCTTTTGAATCCTGAGAGTGTGAAAATTGAATATTGTAAATAGAGCTCTTGCTGTAATCGTCGAATCCTTTTTGGCTCGTCACTAAGTTCTCGTATCTAAAGTTAAAGTTTCCACTGTATTTATAGCGTTTGTTGTACACCGATTGCGATCTAAAACCCCAACTTCCATTAGCGTACATATCTGCAGTTAAATACAAATCAGAATACTGATTGATAGGAAGGTAATATCCTGCGTTTTGTAAAAAATATCCTCTGTTTGGATCGGAACCAAAGCTTGGCATGATGAGTCCAGCAGCTCTACCTTGAGTCATTGGAAAATATGCGAATGGCAAAGCTATTGGGGTAGGAATGTCCATCAAGTACAAATTCGAAAATCCAGCGATCATTTTCTTTTGAGGAACAAACTTGGCCTTTTTAACACGAATGTAATAATCGGGATCTTCTGGTGTTTGAGAGGAAGTCAATCGAATGTCTTTCAAGAAAAAGACCGAATCGTTTTCTTTTTTGGTGTAATCAGCAAGAAGATTCATGTTTTCACCACCTAATCCACCTTGATCTGATCTCGAATTCCATATCAAGGCCTTTTGAGTGTTGAAATTAAATCGAATCGAATCAGGTAAAATGATATTTTCACCTTGTTTAAACTCGGGCAATTGTTCTAGTTCTCCATCAGCGTTTCTGATTCTGCCAGCATAAACCTCTCCAGCCATATAGTCCATTACGATGATTCCAGCTTTGAGCTCTGTGTCTTGATAGTAGAGTTCCGCCTTGTTATACAGGACAATTTTGTTTTCTTTTTTAATGAGTTTTATAGTATCAATCGCATTGTAACGAATCTGATCTAGAAGTATCGGTTGTTTCTTGGGAATACTGTCTACAGCAACAGAATCCAATGCTTTTGGAGTGGGGGGAAGGCTATCTTGCTCTCGTTGTGCCATCAATTTGAAGTGACTCAAAAAAAGTAATAGCGCTAGTAGTAAATAAGGTTTATTTGAAAGCAATGCTTAATATCCTATTTTTGTATGTAATCCATACAGCGATTCGAGCTCAAACTTACGGATTTTTTTAGTTTGAATCTTTGTATTTATAATATATTTAACCCCTATATTCGCACTTGTATGCACCTTAAAACAACATTGATGACTGCTGGAGTTTTAAATAAAATTAAATTAATTTTATCGATACTCTTTATTTGTATAGGGTCTTCTGTTTTTGGCAATGAGCCGACTAAACCCTTTGTTGTAGTTCTCGACGCAGGTCATGGAGGTAAAGATCCTGGGAATGTTCAAAATGGATATTATGAGAAAAACATTGCCTTAGCAATTGTCTTAAAAATTGGTGAGCAGCTTGAAAAACAAGAAGGGGTCAAAGTTATTTATACTAGGAAATCGGATGAATTTGTCGATTTGTTTGTAAGAGGAAAAATTGCGAATAAAGCAAAAGCTGATTTGTTTGTATCTGTACATTGTGATTCTTTTGAGGGGAATACCTATGGGGCACATACCTTTGTGTTAGGACTTCATCGCAACCATACTAACTTTAATGTAGCCAAGAAAGAAAATTCCGTGATTTATCTTGAAGATGATTATCAAAATAATTATCAAGGATTTGATATTAATTCACCTGAATCGACGATCGGTCTAACCATTATGCAAGAGGAGTTTTTAGATCAAAGTATCTATTTGGCTCAATTGATTCAAAATAATATTAAAACGAAGCTCAAAAGAAGAGATCGAGGAGTTAAACAAGCTGGTTTTATTGTCTTGCACCAAACATTTATGCCCTCAGTACTAGTTGAAACAGGATTTTTATCCAATAAGAATGAAGGTGCCTATTTGAATTCCAAAAAAGGACAAAATGAGTTCGGTAAAACGCTTGCAGAAGCTATATTGAATTATAAATCGCAACTTGACGGTGTAGTAAATTCAGTTCAAACCTCTAATTTTAAAGAAGCACCAACTCCTACTGCTGCTGTTAATAACTCATCTAACGCAATTTCTTCTGATATATACTTTAGAATCCAAATAGCGGCATCCCCTAAAGTCATCGATTTGAAATCATACAATTTCAAGGGCTTGAGATTGTTGCACAAACTTAAAGATGGATCTGTCTATCGTTATTTCTTTGGCAAAACATCCAACTATAACACTGCAAAAGAACTATTGCAAAAAGCTAAAAATACGGGCTATTCATCAGCTTTTATTTCTGCATTTAAGGGGGAGGAGCTCTATCCGCTTTCAAAAGCCTTGGAAACTCTTTCACAACAATAGGCCATTGAATTTTTTATTCATAAATTTGTTATAGATTCAAAAACTAGATAATTGAAATTAAGTAGAGAAATAAAAACAGCAATTGTTGGAATAGGTGGAATTCTTTTGTTTATCCTTGGATTTACGTATCTCAAATCAAGTCCCATATTCGACAAAAATATTCAGATTTTCGCGGTTTATGACAACGTTGGAGGATTGCAAACTGGAAATACTGTTTCAATTAATGGATATAAAGTAGGACAGGTAAAAAGCATCAATTTTTTAGATAGAACAGGAAAACTTATTGTAACCATGTCTATTGACGATAGCTTTAAATTTTCTAAGCATTCGATAGCAGAATTATTTGATACAGGTATCATTGGAGGAAAGGGAATTCAAATTGTTCCTGATTTAGATCCAAACAGTCCAGTTGTAGTTCAAGGGGATACTTTGGTTTCTTCTGTTAAACCAGGTATAACCGAATTAGTTCAACAACAATTAAATCCTTTACAACTCAAAGTTGAGAATATTATTTCTAATGCTGATTCACTCTTGGTAGGGGTCAATAAACTATTAGATCCTGCTACTCGTAAAAACCTTCAAGAAGGAATTAATGGAATTAACGATCTTATCCAAAGTTTGGCTCAAACCAATAGAACAATTAATGACGTATTGTTAGATAACAAATCTTCAATTGACAGTAGTTTGACGGCGATGAATCAAACGATGAATAATTTGTCCCATATTACAGACACCATAGCGAATATGGGTCTGGACCAATCTTTACATCAGTTGTCTTCCTCACTTCAAAGTATTAATGCAATTTTAGCTGATGTCGAATCAGGTGAAGGAAATTTAGGCAAACTAGCAAAAGAGGAGGATCTCTATGAAAACCTAGAAAAATCAACAAGAGAACTCAGTCTTCTATTACAGGATTTAAGACTCAATCCTAAACGCTACATCAATGTTTCTGTTTTTGGTAAAAAACAGAAGGATTACGAGCTACCTGAAAATGATCCAGCAAATCTAAAACAATAGAGATGCACTACCTACCCAATATTCTATTTGTAATTGCCTTAGCATTTGGAATAGGCTTCTTTGTTCGCAATGTCAAACGCCTTAAAGCTTCAATATTTCAGGCAAAACCTCTTGAAGTTAACGATCATAAAAGCGAACGTCTAAAGCAGATGTTCAGAATTGCCATAGGGCAGTCAAAGATGGTTAATAAACCCATTGCTGGTTTATTGCACATTGTAGTCTATGTAGGTTTTATCATCATTAATATAGAGGTGTTAGAAATTGTTCTAGATGGAGTCTTGGGAACGCATCGAATTTTTGCACCCTTAGGAACATTCTATAATGTATTAATTGCAAGCTTTGAAATTTTAGCTGTTGGAGTCATCCTCTCGGTACTCATTTTTTGGATTCGCAGAAATATCATCCGTATCAATCGATTTATCAAATCTGAAATGACAGGATGGCCAAAATTAGATGCCAATCTGATTCTCTATATCGAATTGGTATTGATGTCTTTATTTTTGATCATGAATGCCGCAGATTTAAGTCTTCAACAAATAGGTGCAGAGCACTATCAACTGGCGGGAAGTTTCCCAGTAGCTTCTTTGTTTTTGCCCTTATTTGAATCATTTTCAGTCGATCAATTAATTTTTATTGAACGAACTGCTTGGTGGTTGCATATTTTGGGTATACTAGCATTTTTAAACTACCTCTATTATTCAAAACACTTACACATTTTACTAGCTTTCCCTAATACGTATTACGGTAAGCTTACACCAAAGGGGCAACTTTCAAATGATTCTCAAGTAGCTTCAGAAGTAGCTCAAATGATGGATCCCAGTTTTGATCCCTATGCTGCACCTGCTGCTGACGCTCCAATTCCGGAGCCATTTGGAGCTTCAGATGTGGATGAGTTAAATTGGGTACAGCTTATGAATGCCTATAGTTGTACGGAGTGTGGTAGATGTACTGCATCTTGTCCTGCTAACCTCACAGGTAAAAAATTATCTCCTCGACACATCATGATGAAAGTTCGTGATCGAGCACATGAAAAGAGTACTTTAAAAAGACAGGGAGCAACGGATACAAAGAAACTTTTAGGAGACTATATCACCCCAGAAGAGCTTTGGGCCTGTACCAGCTGTAATGCCTGTGTAGAAGCCTGTCCAATTAGTATAGATCCGCTCTCGATCATTATCGATATGAGACGCTATTTAGTTATGGAACAATCAGCAGCTCCTACAGAGCTCAATTCCATGATGACCAATGTTGAAACCAACGGAGCCCCATGGCCTTTTAATCAATTAGATAGAGCAAACTGGACGAATGAGTAACGAACAATTAAATATACCGACAATGGCAGAACTCTTTACTCAAGGAAAGGAAATTGAAGTTCTTTTCTGGGTGGGTTGTGCTGGAAGTTTTGACGATAGAGCGAAGAAAATCACCAAAGCTTTTGCTAAACTTTTGATAGAAGCTAAGGTAGCATTTGCAATTTTGGGACAGGAAGAGACTTGTACCGGAGATCCTGCAAAACGAACTGGAAATGAGTTTATGTTTCAGATGCAAGCAGCAACAAACATTCAAGTTTTAAATTCTTACGGTATTAAAAGAATTGTGACTACTTGTCCTCATTGTTTCAATACCCTTAAAAACGAATATCCTGAGCTAGGAGGAAATTATCAAGTTGTTCACCATACCCAGTTTTTAAATGAATTGTTGGAAACAGGAAGATTGCAGATCGAAGGAGGAACGTTCAAAGGAAAAAAAATAACCTATCACGACGCCTGTTATTTAGGAAGAGCCAATGGAGTATACGAGGCGCCTAGAAGGTTGATAGAAGCGTTAGATGCTGAACTAGTTGAAATGAAACGCTGTAAGCAAAATGGATTGTGTTGTGGTGCTGGTGGTGCTCAGATGTTTAAAGAATCAGAGTCTGGAGACAAAGAAATTAATGTAGAACGCGCTCAAGAAGCTATTCAAACAAAAGCGACTACGATCGCATCTGCTTGTCCATTTTGCAATACAATGCTCACCGACGGAGTTAAATCAGAAGAAAAAGAAGGTGAATTTAAAGTGATGGATATCGCTGAACTAATTGCAAATGCTAAAGACTTATAATCATGTATGTCAATTTTAACGACCTAGCAGATGATGCTAGAATATGGATTTACCAATCCAATAGATCTCTGACGGATCAAGAGCAAGAAGAAGTTAATACAGATCTTAAAAACTTCTTGGAACAGTGGACTGCTCATGGAAAAGATTTGAAGGCAGGTTTTGAACTCAAGTACAAGCGTTTTATCATTATCGGTCTCGATGCTCAAACGCTGGCGTCTGGTTGTTCTATTGACGCTTCGGTTCACTTTATTCAAGAATTGGAAAAGAAGTATGAAATCGATCTTTTAGACCGTATGAATGTGAGTTTTAAGCAAGGGGATTTTATAGCCTATAAGACTTTAAAAGACTTTAAAGCCATGGCTAAAAATAAGTCTGTATCAAAAAACACCGTAGTTTTTAATAATCTTGTCGCTACTAAAGCTGAGTACCTCGATCATTGGGAAGTTCCAGCTTCAGAAAGCTGGCATTCCAATTTTGTAAAATAAATGAAGCAATTCCCTCTACTTTTTTTAAGTTTTATACTTCTTTCTTCTTGCCAGGAAGATCCTGAGGTAATTTATCGCAAACAACGCGCTCATTGGGTTGATTCAACCTATGCCCAATTAAATATCGATCAAAAAATAGGACAATTATTTATGTTGGGGTTGACCTCTAACGATCACGATAGTATTGTGCAAAAGGTAGTTGATGATGTAAAGAAATACGAGGTTGGTGGCCTGGCCTTTTTGGTTGGAACTCCTGAACGTCAAGTAGCGATTACCAATGAAATACAATCCAATGCTAACATCCCACTTTTAATAGCACTCGATGCGGAGTGGGGGGCTGCAATGCGTTTTAAAGATGAGGAAGGTTTTCCATGGCCTATGGCAATGGGTGCACTTACAGACAATTCATTGGTTGAAAAAGCCGGTTATATGATAGGAGAAGAACTCAGAAGAACTGGAGTTCATATGAATTTTGCTCCTGTAGCTGATATCAATATCAATCCAAATAACCCCATCATTGGAAATCGATCTTTTGGATCTCATCTACAAAATGTCACCGAGAAAGCTTCTGCTTATGCTAGAGGATTAAGGGCTGCATCCGTACTGTCTTGTACAAAGCATTTTCCTGGTCATGGAGACACGGACATGGATTCTCATAAAACTTTGCCTCAACTGACATTCAACAGACAACGACTGGATTCAATTGAACTTTTTCCTTATAAATCAGGCTTGTTATCACAGGTAGATGCGGTTATGGTAGCTCATTTAGACATTCCATCATTAACTGAAGAGGCAGGAGTTCCTGCATCACTTTCTTCAAAGGTGGTCAATGGAATCCTTAAGACTGATTTGGGCTATGAGGGTCTTGTAATAACAGATGCTTTAAATATGAAAGGGGTTACCCTCATCGCTGATGAAGGTGATGCTGAATTAGAGGCATTTAAAGCCGGAAATGATATTTTATTGGTTCCAGTAGACGTTGAGAAAGGGCTTCAAAAAATAAAAGAGGCTTATATGGATTCAGTGATCACTGAAGATCGTTTAGCTCATTCAGTAAAGAAAATTCTTTCAAGTAAATACGATAGGGGATTAAATAAACCTTTCAAAAAGCTTCAAATTGATTCGATCAGAAGGTATTACAATTCAAATCCCAATACTTTACTTCGCTATTTAATTTTGGAAAATGCGATTACCTATGTTTCCAATACTAAGAAATACGAACCGATAAAAGCAGGAGCTAAGACTGCCTTAGTTCACCTAGGAGATACTCCTGGATATCGTTTTAGACACGAAGTGATGTCAAATGGGGCAATTTTCTTTGAAAACAATCAGCTCACTGAAGAAAACCTCAAAGATTTTGATGTGATTGTAATAGGGTATCACAAAAATGATGCTTCACCCTATAAATCTTATAAATTTACAACTGAAGAGATCGAGCTATTGAAACGACTTACGAATATGGGTAAAGAGGTGTATCTCAATGTGTTTACATCTCCTTATGCATTAAAAGACATCGATTTTATCGATGATTTTAAAGCGATTCTCGTAGGGTATATGAATGATGATTTCGTTCAATTAAAGATGTTAGAAGTGCTTTCAGGAACATTAGAACCTAAAGGAAGTTTGCCAATTTCATTGCCTAATTTAGAATTATCCAAAAACAATTTATAAATGAATCCTATGAAAATTGGTATTGTTTGTTATCCCACCTTTGGTGGTAGTGGTGTAGTGGCCACAGAACTCGGTAAGGCCCTTGCCGATAGAGGTCATGAAATCCATTTTATCAGTTACAAACAACCAGTTCGTTTGGAGCTTTTAAGTTCCAAGATACATTTTCACGAGGTTCACGTTCCCGACTATCCACTCTTTCACTATCAACCTTATGAGTTAGCGCTTTCGAGTAAACTTGTCGATATGGTTCAGTTACACCAGATTGAAGTTTTACACGTACACTATGCAATTCCTCATGCCTATGCGGGTTATATGGCCAAGCAAATGCTAGCAGAAAAGGGAATCAACATTCCGATGATTACGACCTTACACGGGACTGACATTACACTTGTTGGAAGACATCCGAATTACAAACCAGCAGTGACTTTTAGTATCAATCACTCAGATATTGTAACCGCAGTAAGTGCTGATCTTAAAAGAAGTACATTGGAGCAATTTGAAATTCAAAAAGAGATTGAAGTCGTTCCAAACTTTATCGACATCACCAATTACGAGAAAACCAGTAAAGAATGTAAGCGTTCGATGATCGCTCAGGATCACGAACGAGTGATTTCACACATTTCTAATTTTAGAAAGGTGAAACACGTTCCCCATGTGGTTAAAGTGTTTCATCAAATACAGAAGGAAATTCCTTCAAAACTCGTTTTAGTTGGAGAGGGACCAGAGCGCGAAGCAGTGGAGCGTTTGGTGGATGAATTAGGTATTACAGATAAAGTACTTTTCTTAGGAAACTCATCTCAAGTAGATCGCGTATTGTGTTTTTCTGATTTATTTCTACTTCCTTCAAAATCAGAGAGTTTTGGTTTAGCGGCCCTAGAAGCGATGGCTAATAAAGTAGCGGTAGTTTCAAGTAATACTGGAGGAATTCCGGAGGTAAATATTCACGGCGAAACAGGATATTTAGCTGATGTTGGGGATATCGATGCTATGGCAAAATACTCCATAGAAATTTTAAAAGACATTGAAACCTTAAGAGCATTTAAAAACAGAGCCTATGAAAAGGCTGCTGATTTTGATATTCTTAAAATACTTCCACAATATGAAGAGCTCTATAGGAGAGCTTTGAGTTTGTAGTAAATTACTTCTAGTTTTTTAGAGCTTGCCTATTTGATAGTATTCAAATCCGGTCTGTTGCATTTCGATCTCATTGTATTGATTTCTACCGTCAAATACAATAGGTTGCTTCATCAAATCTTTCATAAGATCTAAATCTGGAGCTCTAAAAGTTTTCCATTCAGTGAGTAAAATCATTGCATCAACTTCTTTTAAAGCATCGTATTTGTTTTGAGTATATTCGACTTCATAGGAATTCAAATAATGATATTGAGCCTCATGGATAGCCTTAGGATCATAGGCTTTTATACGGGCACCTTTGTCGATTAAGGCTTTGATGACTTCAATAGAAGGAGCTTCACGCATATCATCGGTTCCAGGTTTAAAAGCTAGTCCCCATACAGCAAAGCCATAGCCACTTAAATCTTCACCAAATCGCTTGACAATTTTAGATACTAAAACGGTTTTCTGATAGTTGTTAACCGATTCAACAGCTTTGATCAGCTGTGGTTCATATCCAACATCTAAGGCCGTTTTAGCTAAAGCCTTTACGTCTTTTGGAAAACAAGAGCCTCCATAACCCACACCGGGATAAATAAAACTATAACCGATTCTAGAATCAGATCCAATTCCAATGCGCACCTGGTTCACGTCAGCACCCACTCGCTCACAGATATTGGCAATTTCGTTCATAAATGAAATTTTTGTCGCTAGCATAGCATTAGCGACGTATTTGGTCATTTCAGCAGAACGAACATCCATAGTGATGATACGATCGAAATTAAGCCTAAAAAAGGGTCTGTAGAGCTGTTTCATGAGCTCCAGGGCAGTTGGGTCATCCGATCCAATAATCACTCGATCTGGCTTCATAAAATCAGCAATAGCATCTCCTTCTTTTAAAAATTCAGGATTGGATACTACTGAGAATGAAATGGATTCATTTCGCTTGTCTAATTCAGATTGAACGATTGCTTTAACACGATCAGCTGTTCCTACAGGTACAGTTGATTTATCAACCACAACAAGTGAAGAAGTCATCAGTTCACCAATGTTTTTAGCTACTTCTAAGACATAGGTCAAATCCGCTGCTTGATCTTCAGCTGTCGGAGTACCAACTGCAATAAAGACGAAGTCTGAATCTTCAATTGAATCTTTTAAAGATGTAGAAAAGTGAAGGTTTTGGTTCTCGACATTGCGAAGTACCATATCGCTTAAACCAGGTTCATAAATAGGAATGATTCCTTTTTTGAGCTGATTAATTTTATCTTCATTGATATCTACACAGACTACCTCATAGCCCATTTCAGCAAAACAGGTTCCGCTGACAAGGCCAACATATCCAGTACCAACTATAGTTATTTTCATTGAATCTTCTTAATGACTTAGCAGGCTAATTTAAGAAGCTCTATGATAATCACCTAATAGTTATTGATTAATATGGAGTTAAAAAGATTTTGTGAATCGTTGTTGCTGTATTGGCATACTCTGCTTTTGCAGCCATTTTAGTCCATTTAGGAGACTTGATAAACTTTTGCCAGTTTTCATCGTGTTCCTTCATGTCTTTAAATTGGATCATATAGGTAAGACAAGGACGATTGGCTCCAGAAATTTGATCTCCAAAGAATACAGGGTGTAATCCAACTTCATAGAAAAGATCAAGTTCTTCTACATTGAACATCTTTATTTTTCTTCTATTGGCATCTTCGCTATAGCTCTCATAGGTTCTGAGCTCAAATAAACCAGAATCAGATTTAATAGCGTCCATTTTAGCAAGTCCATCGAAAGCCAATAAGAGCATTGATTCAATTCTATCGTAGAGTTTTTCATCAATTTTCATAGCATTGTATGCGGCAGCATCTTTGAGGTACTGCTCGTCTTTGTGCAATTCTTGAGCAGTTACGTAAGTGTCAGCATCTGGATATGCGATCAAAAACCAAAGCTTTGTTGGATCTGAATTTCCGAGTTCTTTAAAAAGAGCAGTATGTCTAATTCCTTTTCTTTTTAAAGTAGGAGTGAGTACTTCCTGAAGGTAAGCCGCTAACTTTCCAGTATTACCACCAGTTTTCATGGTATAGGTTCTCAATTCATAGAGTTCTTTTGCATCCGAGTTAGTTTGTGCAAAACATCCTTGAGTAGCTATAAATACAATAGCTGCTAGAAGTAAAATTTTCAAATAGAGGGGTTTCATAATTTCAAATTGTTTTAATTAATCAAATATAATACAAATAAATAAATTGTGTATATTTGACGCATTAAATTAAAACTCTCATAATGATAGTAAAAAGAATTTTCGTCCTATTTTTTTTGATAGCCTCATCGGCTTATTCTCAGTATGGATCTGTTGAATTAAACACAGGAGGATTTTCATTAGTACCAGCATTTACGGATGATCAGCCTAATTTCATACTTAATTTAGGAACTTCAACTGACAAAAGAGTGACGGGAAGTTTGATTGCCAATATTCGTGTAGACGGAATGAAACCAAGAGGTGGAATTTTTATTACACGTTACAAATTAATCGACAAGAAACTCAAATTACACTTAGGAGCACATTTACCAGCTTTTCAGGTAGATGAGGATTATCATATGGATACATTTTTTGCTAGAGAAGTATTGGCAACCTATCAATTAAATGAATCGGTTGGTTTTACTGGAATGTTTATTCGTGGTACAGGAATGAATAACGACTTTAAGATGAAGCTCTTAAACTTTATGACCATTATTAGAAAAAACAGTTTTGTATTCACCACTCAAGTATACGGAATGGACTTTGAAAACACCTATGGTCTTGCTCAAGCAGTGAGTTATACCCTATCACAGAAGATTTCTATCAATGGATTTGTAAACAAAACCCTATCGGATGGTTCTGTAATTAGTACTCTAGGATTGAGGTATCAAATGTAATTGATTATTTACCGATACAGAAGTTCGCAAAAATATTTCCGAGAAGTTCATCTGAACTTATTTCACCAGTGATTTCACCAAAGTGATATAAGGCTTGTCTGATATCAATAGCTAGTAGGTCAGAAGGTAGTTCTTCTGCAATACCTTCTTTTACCTTATCGATTTCTTCTAACGCTTTAATCAGTGAATCGTAATGTCTGCTGTTGGTAATGATGGTATCATTATTGCTGATGGCACCTGAATGAACTCCTTCGATAAACGATTCTTTAAGTTTTTCGACACCTTCACCTGTTTTTGCAGCTATAAATTGTATTTGAGGAATGATTTCCTTTAAATGTGTTTGTTCTTCTCTAGAGAGTTGATCTACCTTATTTCCAAGAACTATGAGGTGCTTTTTGGGGTGCTCCTTTTCGATTTTTAGAATTTCAATTTCATCCTGTTTCGCTAATTGATCGTCTTTCACACAGGACAGGGAATCGATTAAATAGAGAATCAGCTTGGCTTGACCTATTTTTTCAAAGGTCTTTTGAATTCCGATCTTTTCAATTTGATCCTCAGTGGCTCTAATACCAGCAGTATCGATAAATCGAAAACCAATACCTCCAATGGATATTTCATCTTCGATGGTATCTCTAGTGGTACCTGCAATATTGGAAACAATGGCGCGTTCTTCGTTTAACAGTGCATTGAGTAGAGTAGATTTACCAACATTTGGGGCCCCTACAATTGCTACTGGAACGCCGTTTTTGAGCACGTTACCAAGAGCAAACGAATCGATGAGTTTTTTGAGGACCTCTGTTATAGTGTTGAGTAACTTTTTAAATTCCTCACGATCTGCAAATGAGACATCTTCTTCAGCAAAATCAAGTTCTAATTCGATTAACGATGCAAAATTTAAAAGCTGTTCTCTCAATTTTTTAATCTCTGAACTAAAACCACCTCTCATCTGTTGAAGTGCAATTTGATGGGAAGCTTCGTTCTCACTGGCGATCAAATCTCCAACAGCTTCAGCCTGACTGAGGTCCATTTTTCCGTTTAAAAAGGCTCTCATGGTAAATTCACCGCCTTGTGCAGCACGAACTCCTTTCTTGAGAAAGAGTTGCATGATGCGTTGTTGAATATAGGTGGAACCATGACAGGAAATCTCAGCTACATTCTCGCCAGTATAAGAGTTAGGGCCTTTAAAAATGCTGACCAATGCTTGATCGATTAAATGATCCCCCTCTTTAATATGGCCTAAATGTACGGTATGACTTTTTTGATCTTTGAGAATCTTAGCGCTTACTGACTCAAAAGAATCACTGACAATGTCTATAGCGTCAGGTCCAGAGAGTCTAATAACAGCAATAGCTCCAGTACCTGGAGCAGTTGCTAATGCGATAATGGTATCATTGTTGTGCACGTTGCAAAATTAGTTTAAAAAAATGGAATTGTGATCTTGAACGAGCTATTGAAGTTGTGACTTTATTTTTTTTGTACTTTTAATAAAATCAAATTTATAAGATGTTAAAAGAAGACAGAAATTTATTAGCAGTAACTCACTATACACAACTCATTAATCTAGTGAGTGGTTTAGGAGGATTTATTGTTCCTCTAGTGTTATGGCTCACTCAAAAAGATAAGATCATCGATATGGATGAACACGGAAAGGCAATAGTTAACTTTCAAATCAGTATGTTCATTTATGCAATTGCTTCTGCATTGTTAATCATACTTGGCATTGGTATATTGGGACTGATAGCAATTGCGATCTTAGAAATTGCATTTCCAATTATCAACGGATTAAAAGCTTCAAAAGGAGAGCCTATCGATTATCCATTCAGTATTAAATTCATCAAATAAAAAAGGCCCTATTGGGCCTTTATTCATTGTTTGGTTAGTTTGTTAGTTATTGAGCATAACTGGCATTACTAACATTGTGATTTCTTCTCCTGGGTCTAATCCATCAACTGGTTTTAAAATGCCTGCTCTATTTGGTAAGCTCATTTCAAGACTTACTTCATCGCAGGTTAAGCTATTGAGCATTTCTATCAAGAAACGTGAGTTAAATCCTATTTGAATATCATCTCCTTGATATGAACAGTTTAAACGTTCTTCTGCTTTATTGCTGTAGTCCACATCCTCAGCTGATATATTGAGTTCTGCACCTGCTATCTTTAATCGAAGTTGGTGAGTTGTCTTATTTGAGAAAATGGAAACACGCTTTACAGAACTTAATAATTGAACTCTGTTGATTGTTAGTTTATTAGGGTTTTCTTTTGGAATTACAGCCTCGTAATTTGGATATTTACCATCGATTAATCTACAGATGAGCTCTGTATTGTCAAAACTGAATTTAGCATTGGAATCATTGTACTCAATCAATACTTCACTTTCAGATCCCATTAAAATTCCCTTGAGTAAGTTTAAGGGTTTTTTAGGCATGATGAATTCAGCGAGCTCTGTAGCATTGACATCATCTCTTTGATATTTTACCAATTTATGAGCATCTGTTGCAACAAAGGTGATGTTTTCAGAACTGATCTGAAAGAATACCCCACTCATCACAGGTCTTAGATCGTCATTTCCCGCGGCAAAAATTGTTTTTGAAATAGCGTTTGCCAAAATATCACCCTCGATTTTAGTACTGCTAGGGTTTGGTAAGGATATAGAATTTGGAAATTCGCTTCCATCAGCATAGGCAACAGCGTATTTACCATTATTGGCACTGATTTCAACAGTGTTGTTAGCTTCCACTACAAAAGTTAATGGTTGTTCTGCAAAAGTCTTTAATGTATCTAATAGGAGTCTTGCCGGCACCGCGATACTACCTTTATCTTCAGATTCGACTTCTAAAGTAGAAGTCATGGTAGTCTCTAAATCGGATGCAGAAACAGTCAGTTTATTTTTATCTAGTTCGAATAAAAAATTATCTAATATAGGAAGGGTATTTGAATTGTTAATTACACCTCCTAAGAGTTGTAATTGCTTTAGTAAATAAGAACTTGATACTATAAATTTCATCGATTAATTATTAATGGTGTAAAGACAAAGATATTTTAATTGTTCTAGTTTGCGAAACTAATTTATCAACACTCTTAAGGCATTTATAATGTAATTTAAAGTAGTGTTTAAATATGGAGTTAATAGTCTAAGTAGTTGTTTTTAAGTTTTTTATAAAGTGATACTTGTAGAGAATTAGATCCAATTCATTTAGAGGTATCACTTACTTAGAAGCTACATTGTTTATAAGTTAGAGCAGTTGGCTTCAATCAAACACAACGCTAATTCGGTCTCTGTAATCCAACCCTAGTAGTGAAGAGGCACCTCCAGACTGACGATCGCTTTTGTAAATAGCCAACTCCAAATAATCAGAATCGTTAAACAAACTTAGGAGTTTACCATCTTGACTAGTTGAATCACTGTAATTTTGATTGATTTTATTGATTTTGGCATGTCGTGCATTAATTGTAAAAGACCTTCCGTTTCTATAGGATTCAAATAAGTGTTTTTTGATATTGGTTACAATATTTCCATAACTATCGATGTAAATCACGTGTGCTTCAATCGTTTTTCCATCGTCAGAGATTCTTGCTTTGTAATCTACAAGTTCTTTGAGTTCGTTAAACGGTTTACCTATGACTTCAAGAGTACCACCTCTTGCGATGTGACAAGCAGCTTTGACAAAGATGTTTAAACTCGGAAAACTGTTGTTTACTGCATTGGGAAGTTGTAATTCATATACTTTTTCAGCTTTGATCTCATCACAGATCAAACTCATAACCCCATTATTGGCCGTAACGAAATAATGATCATCAATTTTAATAACGAGATGTTTATTTGTAAGAGTAAGTTCCGAGTCTACACCAACAATATGAATACTTCCTTTTGGAAAGTGTTTATAGGCATTTTTTAGAATATAAGCACACTCTTGAATATTAAACTGAGTTATTTGATGCGAGATATCAACAATATGAATGCTTTCTAATTCAGAGTAAATAGCCCCTTTTAGTGCACCAACAAAGTGATCTTTAAGTCCAAAATCGGTAGTTAGTGTTATGATTGGCATCAATAGTGTTAATAGATTTATAAGGGGTTGATTAGAATTTTAATTAAGTTTGTTATAGACAAAATTAACTAAATTATTAGCATTTTCACTTTTGTGAAATAACAATTTAAAACTCTTTTATTTGAACGAACTAAGTATAGAACTTACCGATATCAATCCCAGAGATTTTTTTGGAGAGAAAAATGCGTTGGTGACGCATTTGAAAAATCATTTTCCCAAGCTTAAAATTGTCGCTAGAGGAACTAATATCAAAGCCTATGGAGATGATGATCAACTGTTGTTGTTTGAAAAAATCATTGAACAATTCACTTCATATTTAGCAAAATACAATCGCATTGATGATCAGGCTATCGATTATATCCTCAAGGGTGATGATATTGATTTAAATGTCGATTCTTTTGAAAATATGGGGGAGACTATCGTTCATGGTATCAGTGGAAGAGTTATTAAAGCTAAAACTCCAAATCAGCGAAAAATTGTAGAAGCTTCTAAACACAGTGACTTAATTTTTGCAATAGGACCAGCGGGAACTGGTAAAACCTATACTTCAGTCGCATTAGCAGTAAAGGCTTTAAAAGAAAAACAAGTGAAGAGAATTATTCTCACTAGACCGGCTGTAGAAGCTGGTGAAAATCTCGGTTTTTTACCTGGAGATTTAAAGGAGAAACTCGATCCCTATATGCAGCCCTTGTACGATGCACTTCGCGATATGATTCCACATGAAAAATTAGAGGGTTATATTGAGAATGGTACTGTTCAAATTGCACCTCTAGCCTTTATGAGAGGAAGAACCCTAGACAACGCTTTTGTGATTTTAGATGAGGCTCAAAATACAACTCATGCTCAAATGAAGATGTTTTTAACTCGTATGGGTAAAAATGCTAAGTTTATTCTCACTGGAGATCCAGGACAAATTGATTTACCTAGAAGAGTTATTTCAGGTTTAAAGGAAGTCTTATTAATTTTGGGGAATGTAAAAGGAATATCAATTGTTCATTTAGATGACAGAGACGTGATTCGTCACAAATTAGTGAAGAAAATCATCGATGCCTACTCTCAAATAGAACATCAAAACAATTTTTAATGAGTCATACAATTACAGACACGAATTTTGAGTTCCCTGGACAAAAGTCCGTTTACAAGGGAAAGGTTAGAGAGGTGTATACACTTCAAAATGATTTACTAGTGATGATTGCAACTGATCGTCTCTCTGCATTTGATGTAGTGATGCCCAAGGGGATTCCTTACAAAGGGCAAATTCTCAATCAGATCGCTACTAAAATGATGGCTCAGACCGAGGATTTAGTACCCAATTGGTTGATTGCTACACCAGACCCCAATGTGGCCATAGGGCATGCCTGTGAGCCTTTTAAGGTTGAAATGGTCATTAGAGGCTATCTATCAGGACATGCTGCACGTGAATACAAGGCTGGTAGGAGATTGTTGTGTGGAGTTCCCATGCCTGAAGGAATGAAAGAAAACGACGCTTTTCCAGAACCAATTATCACTCCAGCGACTAAAGCTGAAATGGGAGATCACGATGAGGATATCTCAAGAGAAGATATACTTGCTAGAAGAATTGTATCCAAAGAAGATTATGAGGTTCTTGAAAAATACACCCGAGCTTTATTTAAAAGAGGTACCGAATTAGCTGCAGAACGCGGTTTAATTTTAGTGGATACCAAATACGAATTTGGAAAGACAAAATCAGGTGAAATTGTGCTGATCGATGAAATTCACACTCCAGATTCTTCGAGGTATTTTTATGCTGAAGGATATCAGGAGCGTCAGGATAGAGGAGAAGCTCAAAAGCAACTCTCCAAGGAGTTTGTGCGTCAATGGTTGATCTCAAATGGATTTCAAGGTCTTGAAGGACAGGTGCTTCCACTTATGAGTGATGCGTATATAGAAACAGTCTCTGAGCGCTATATTGAACTCTATGAGAATATCACAGGAGAACATTTTGAACGTGCAGATCTGACTAACATCAATGAACGGATTGAAACAAACGTTCTAAATTATCTAAAAACACTCTAAATTAAGATCCCCATTATTGGGGATTTTTTTTGTTATCTTGTTGTTCAAATCATCAAACAATGAAACAGGAACAACACATTTTATACTGGAAACAAAACCTTAAGTATCTCTTTGTATTACTCTCAATTTGGTTTGTAGTTTCCTTTGGTTTTGGAATTTTGCTCAAAGAAGAGCTGGATCAATTCCAAATCATGGGCTTTAAACTTGGATTCTGGTTTGCTCAGCAAGGGTCTATCTATGCCTTTGTGATTCTCATCTTTGTTTATATGAGACTGATGAATCGCTTGGATCACAAGTTCGGATACGAGGATCTAGAAAAAACCAACTAAAGTCAATAATCACAACAATCAAACAACAAATTATGAGTGTACAAGTATGGACTTATATCATGGTGGGTTTAACCTTTTCGATTTATATAGGAATTGCTATCTGGTCTAAGGCAAAATCAACAAAAGAATTTTATGTCGCAGGGGGAGGAGTTTCACCTTGGGCTAATGGAATGGCAACAGCAGCCGATTGGATGTCAGCTGCCTCCTTTATTTCGATGGCAGGATTGATTTCATTTATGGGATACGACGGTTCGGTTTATCTCATGGGTTGGACTGGAGGTTATGTCTTACTCGCTTTACTCTTAGCACCTTACCTTAGAAAATTTGGCAAATTCACTGTTCCTGATTTTATCGGAGATCGCTATTATTCAAAGACGGCTAGGATTGTTGCAGTAGTGTGTACCTTACTCGTTTCCTTTACGTATGTTTCTGGACAAATGAGAGGAGTAGGAGTCGTTTTCTCAAGATTTCTACAGGTAGATATTACCACAGGGGTGATCATTGGAATGATTATCGTTTTGTTTTATGCCGTGATGGGTGGAATGAAGGGGATTACCTATACACAAGTAGCTCAATACTGTGTACTTATTTTCGCCTTTATGGTTCCAGCTATTTTCATCTCTTTTCAAATGACAGGGAATGTAATTCCTCAGTTGGGTATGGGAGGTACTTTAGACAATGGAACCTATCTTTTAGATGCTTTAGACGGTCTTTCAACGGAGCTTGGATTTCACCAGTACACCTCAGGGAGTAAATCGATGATCGATGTCTTTGCCATTAGTTTAGCGTTGATGGTTGGAACGGCAGGATTACCTCACGTCATTGTTCGATTCTTTACCGTAAAGCGTGTCAAAGACGCTAGAAAATCAGCTGGAATCGCCCTTTTATTAATAGCCATTTTATATACAACAGCTCCAGCCGTTGCAGTCTTTTCAAGAATCAATTTAATAAACACTGTAAGTGAACAACCCTATAGAGAAATGCCTTCCTGGTTTCGTAATTGGGAAGATACAGGTCTTTTAAAATTTGATGATAAAAACCAGGATGGACTGATTCAATATGTCGGTGATGCTCAGATTAACGAACTCACTGTGGATCGAGATATTATGGTACTTGCCAACCCTGAAATTGCGAATCTTCCTGCTTGGGTAATTGCTCTTGTAGCAGCTGGTGGTCTTGCTGCAGCACTTTCTACAGCTGCTGGATTGTTATTGGTAATCTCTTCAGCTGTATCACACGATTTGATCAAGAAAGTTGTAAAGCCTAATCTAAGTGAAAAAGAGGAATTGTGGTATGCACGAATTGCATCTGTATTTGCGGTGGTGGTTGCTGCCTATTTTGGTATCAATCCACCAGGTTTTGTAGCTGCAGTAGTCGCCTTGGCCTTTGGTCTTGCAGCCTCCTCTTTTTTTCCAGCAATAGTACTGGGTGTTTTCTACAAAAAAATGAGCAAAGAAGGGGCTATAAGTGGGATGGTCGTCGGTATTTTACTAATGTGCTATTACATACTCAAATTTAAATTTGGCTTCTTTGACGGTGGCTTAGAGGCTGTTGCAGGTTTAACTTCTGACTGGTGGTTTGATATTTCTCCTGAAGGATTTGGTAGTGTCGCAATGCTTGTTAACTTTATAGTTGCTATTGGAGTTCATTGGATTGTAAAAAAACCTGCTCCTGAAGAGATTCAACAGCTTGTTGAAACCATTCGAATTCCCTCTGGCGTTAACAAACCCTCTAACCACTAATTATTTTAATTTACTATGAGTAATTATCACATTAAATCTCTTGAAGAGTATTTCAATGTTTATCGAAGATCCATCAGAAATCCTGAAACATTTTGGGCTGAAGTTGCAGAAGAGCACTTTCTGTGGAGAAAAAAATGGGACAAAGTTCTCGAATGGGACTTCAAAGAACCTAAAATTGAATGGTTCAAAGGAGCCAAGCTCAACATTACAGAGAATTGTATCGATCGTCATTTAGTAACAAAGGCGGATCAAACAGCGATTCTTTTTGAACCTAACAATCCTGACGAAGATGCCGTTTCCATCACTTATAGACAGCTTCATGAACGCGTGTGTAAAATGGCCAATGTACTTAAGTCAAAAGGGATAGAAAAAGGGGATCGAGTTGTCATCTACATGCCGATGATTCCTGAACTGGCAGTTTCCTTATTAGCCTGTGCTCGAATTGGAGCTGTACATTCAGTTGTTTTTGCAGGATTCTCTTCAACAGCCTTGGCGGCTCGTATCAACGATTGTGAAGCAAAAGCAGTAATGACCTCTGACGGTTCCTACAGAGGAGCTAAGACGATTGCCATTAAATCGATTGTCGATGAAGCACTCAAGAATTGTACAACAATTGAAACCGTTTTAGTTGTCAATAGAACCGGAGAAGATGTTCAAATGCAAGCAGATAGAGATCACTGGCTTGAACCGCTTTTAGATGAAGCAGAATCCTATTGTGATGCTGAAATTATGGATGCAGAAGATCCTCTCTTTATACTGTATACCTCTGGTTCTACTGGAAAGCCTAAAGGAATGTTACACACCACGGCAGGTTATATGGTTTACACGGCCTATACCTTTAAAAACGTATTTCAATACCAAGACGAAGATGTTTACTGGTGTACAGCAGATATTGGGTGGATTACGGGACATTCTTATATCGTATACGGACCTCTTGCAAACGGAGCAACCACAGTAATGTTTGAAGGAGTTCCTTCTTATCCTGATTTTAGTCGATTCTGGGAGATTATCGAAAAACACAAAGTCAATCAATTCTATACAGCTCCAACTGCAATTAGAGCCCTTGCTAAAGAAAATTTAGACTATGTGACTGGAAGCGATTTATCTTCTCTTAAAGTCCTTGGCACAGTGGGAGAACCGATCAACGAGGAAGCGTGGCATTGGTATAACGATCACATTGGAGATAAGAAATCACCTATTGTAGATACCTGGTGGCAAACTGAAACAGGAGGAATCATGATCTCTCCAATTCCATTTATTACACCGACTAAACCGACCTATGCTACTTTGCCACTTCCAGGAATTCAACCTGTACTTATGGATGAAAACGGAAATGAAATCTTTGGAAATCAAGTCGATGGAAGACTCTGTGTTCAATTTCCATGGCCTTCGATCGCTCGAACTATTTGGGGCAATCACCAGCGTTATGCCGAAACGTATTTTTCTGCATTTCAAGGAATGTACTTTACTGGAGACGGAGCCTTAAGAGATGAAGTAGGTTATTATAGAATTACTGGAAGGGTGGACGATGTAATTATTGTATCGGGTCATAACCTAGGTACAGCTCCAATAGAAGATGCTATCAACGAACACAATGCAGTCGCTGAATCTGCTATTGTTGGATATCCCCATGATATCAAAGGGAATGCTTTGTACGGTTATGTGATTCTCAAAGAAACTGGGGAGAACAGGGATCGCGACAATTTAAAGAAAGAAATTAATCAGGTCATTACTGAACACATTGGACCAATCGCTAAATTGGATAAAATTCAATTTACCACTGGACTTCCAAAAACAAGATCTGGAAAGATAATGAGAAGAATCCTTCGAAAAATTGCTTCGAATGAAACTGAAAATCTCGGTGATATTTCAACATTACTGAATCCAGAAATTGTTGATGAAATTATCAAAGGAAAGATTTAAAATTAACTAAGAACAAAAAAAGCTAGAATCGAAAGTTCTAGCTTTTTTTAGTCTATTAATACTCCAGCGTACTTAGAGTTTCTTATAGGGTATGCGTTCAATGGTTTGGGTTTTTGCATATCCATCTAGACCATTGATGGTGAGCGTATTAGCTCTACTTAAATCGATAAACAAATCATGATCTACGGCCTCTTTAGGGGCTTCGATGCTAATGATTTTTGCAGTTACTAATATGGTGCCATTTTCTTTAATATCGTAATGTGAGGAATACTTACATCCAATTTTTACTGATGCTTCCTGAACAAAAGGAGCAATGATGTCATTTTGATATTCGGGAGTTAAGCCCACTATTTCAAATTCAGAAAATTCTTTGGGATAGTTTAAGCTCGTATCGTGTCCTCGTTTATAAATGGAGTCATTCACGTGATTCACTGTGAAATATCCAGTTTCCAATAGGTTTGAAAAAGTGTGCCTAGGTACTGTAGTAGGTCGAAGAATAAATCCCAAATAAGCAGGATCACTACCCAAATGAACAATAGAACTAAAAACAGCTAAGTTTTCAATACCGTCTGAAGAAATAGTTCCAACTAAATTAGCAGATTTATATCCAGTACAGGAATTGATTAAATGAAGTCGTTTCTTTTTTTCGAGTACTTCAATATCAGCGAGACTCCATTTTTTCTTTAGCATGGCTTATTTTTTTTAATTGATATTCTAAATCATCAATACTTTCTATAAATCTACAGTTTGCTGATTTGATATTGTTTTTAAGATCGTGTATCGCACTTCCTGTAATCCACAATTTTTTATCACTCTTGTTATCGATTTGTAGGATCAGTTCTTGTAAAAATTTAGTGATTTCTTCAATTCTAAAGTTGGTTGAGAGGTGGGATACAAAATAAATAGGTTCTTCACTGTTGATAAATTTATCGAGAGCATCGAGGGGAATGGTAGCCCCTAACATGATGCAATTGATTTGATTTACAATCAATAAATAATGAAAAAACAACAAGCCTACATCGTGTATTTCGTTTTCAGGAAGAAAGAGGATAAAGGTTTCTCTTGATTTAAAATTGATCGATTCCTTGTTGATTTCCGAATACAATTTCTGTTTGATGATCTCCACAAGAAAATGCTCATGACTGATATCTAAATTATTGGTTTGCCACAGCACTCCTACATAATAAAGTAGCGGTACAATGTAATCCATATAGATGATCTTAAAGTCATTCGTTTTTGAAACCTGATTGTAATGCGATTCAAACGATTCTTTATCAAAGACTAAAACATCTAATAGCATTCGTTTTACATGAGTCGAAACGCTAAAATCATTTTCGTAATTGTCAGCAATTAATTCCTCAATTTCACGATTCGACATCGCAGCAATTTTGGAAATTTTGTAATTTTTATCAATCAATAACTTGATATTGAGTAAAAATTTTAAATCATCTAAGGTGTACAAACGTATGTTGGTGTCCGTTCGTTGGGGTTCTAAGATGTGGTATCTTTTTTCCCATACACGAATCGTTCCCTTCTCAATTTCTGACAAGTTCGAAAGTTCCTGAATGGATAATAGCTGTTTTGTAAATTCTTTTTTCATTTTAAAAATCTATTACAAATCCAATAGTTGGTACTAATTGGTTGGACTGTGATTGGGCATTTATTAATTGTGGATTTTGATCATCCTCAAAAATCAATGCATATTGAGGTGCTTGCGGTATTTCATTTTTTAAAGCATTTTGTAGTTCTACATAAAAATCTACCGTATTTCGCTTGTGATTCCATTTCTTATCAATACGGATATCCATCTGACTAAAACTATTTAAGCGATTGTTAGCAAGACTTTGGTAGTCGTATTGAATTAACGGATAGCTCGCAATGGTTCTAGGGATGTCTACCTGAGCAAAGGGTGTTTTACCGGCATATCTATAACGCATACTTAGGTTCCAATTCTTTTTGAATCCATACCCGCCAGTAAACGAAACAAGATGTCGGCTATCCCAAGCAGATGGTAGGTAAACGGACGTTCCATTGTCAAAAAGCGAATGGAAGTAAGTGTAAGATAAAATTCCATATCCATTGTCAATAAACTTTTGCTGGAGCATCAGTTCTACACCGTATGATTTCCCTTTACCATTATAGGTAACAGCTTCATTTCCAAGAATTTCAAAATCACCGCCTTTGTTAGCCAGAGAGACGTTGTCATTAACGGATACAGGGTAATTATTGTATTGCTTATAAAAGCCTTCAAGTGAGAATAAAAGCGCTGTATCGATAAAGCTTTCGTAACCTAGTACGAAGTGGTTACTTTGAGTAAACTCAAAGTTTGAAGCATTTATAAACTGCCCACTTTCCTGATACCCTAATACTGTTAAAGGAGGCAGCTTGAAGTACCTTCCTAGTGTACTGTTAATTTTAGATTTTTCACCGATAGCGTAACTCATCGATATGCGTGGTGAAAATGCTGTTTTGTGACTTTGTTGATAGTTGGTGTAGTCGAGTCTAAAACCAGTAGATAACTCCAGTTTATTGTCGAAGTAGCTTTTAGATACTTGAGAAAAAAGACCGTTTTGAAAAAAGTTTAAAGAATTAAAAGATATCAAGTCAGTACTCGTTTCTAATTCGTGATGGTTGACAATGTTTTTTAAGTTTCCACCAAGACTCAGTTTATAGTCGTTCAAATAAAAGGTTGCATTGTATCGCAATTGCAAATAACGCTCGTCAAAGAGATTACTGTATAGCAGCCCCTTTTGATTGACATTGTCACTGTATCTTGAAAAATTGTTGATTTTGTTATTAAAACTAGCAGATAATACACTATTGCCTTTCAGCTTTGTAAACTGACGTTTCCAATTGACACCTATATTATTGGTGTTTTGTTCGATAAAAGGAACTTGTTGAGCAGTGGCAATTTGATCAATCATGTCACTTTGTGGAGCAACAACACTAAATTCATCGATAGATCCTAGACCAATGATGGTGAGTTCATTTTGACGATCAATTGATTTAGATAATTTAAATTGATAATCCCAATAATCAGGACGTATGGGTAAACCGATGATTTCAAATAAAAACTGCAAATAACTTCTGCGAATCGAAGCAATGGCTGTTATGGGTCGCTCTTTTGATTTGTCAGTTAGGGGTCCCATAAATGTCAGTGCCGTTTCACTAGCACCGACACGGATATTGTAGTGTTTTTTGTCAGTGGGTGCTTGACGTTGTTTGAAATTTAAAACTCCTGACAAGGCATTGTCTGTTGAGGATAGAAAGGATGAAGTATTTAGTGTTACTTCATCTATAAATGAAACGTTGAGCATTCCTGCAGGCCCACCAGAGCTTCCTTGAGTACTGAAATGATTGATAGCAGTAAGTTCGATGCCATCCATGAAATAAACTACCTCATTTGGTGCTCCTCCACGAATGATGAGATCATTTCTGAATCCACCAATGGAAGGGGCTACTCCAGGTAGGGATTGAGCAACACGAACCACATCATTGTTACCTCCAGGATAATTGGCAATTTCTACAGCCGAGAGTGTTTGTGTCGAAAGTGGTGTTTCTTTTTTGCGGTATGAAAAATAATCCATGACCACCACATTGTCAAGTTGGTTCTCTTGTGGTAAGAGTTCTATAATGAGTTCTTGGGTCCCTGCAGACTGGACTTGTATATTGTAACGCGTAAAGGTCGAGTAACCTAAAAATCGAACTTCCAAGCTATAGTTGTTAGGAGGTATGGCTTCGAATACAAAATAGCCATCTTGATTAGTTGTCGTTCCGTATTCGGTATTGATCAATACAACAGATGCTCCTTGTAAGGCATCGCCAAATACATCCTTAACATAGCCACTAAGTCTTCCGTTATTTTGACCGTATGCAAAAGAAAAAAGACTAGCAATTAAAACAGTTGCTAATGCAGCGTATTTCAATTTCATTATGATGTTTTTAAAGTTGACATTCCACCATCAATATGGATGATTTGTCCCGTAATCCAAGAAGCATCATCCGATAGTAAATGTACCGCAGTTGCAGCAATTTTCTTGGGATCACCAATTTCTTGAAGTGGATTTCTGCTTTTAGCAGCCTCTAATTTGCGTTCATTATTGAGGAACTTGTCCGCAAGTGAGGTATTTGTTAGCGAAGGAGCAATGGCATTGACACGAATTCCAGGAGCAAGTTCAGCTGCTATAGATCTGGTAAACCCTTCGACGGCTCCTTTTGCAGCAGCAATCGAGGCATGAAATGGCATTCCAACACTTACCGCTACAGTACTGAAGAATAAAACACTTGCCTGACTTGATTTTTTTAATCTTGGTAAGATCGCTTGAAAAAGATCTGTTAAGGCAAAGAAATTGATTTGCATGTCAGTCTGAAAACTCTCTTGTTTTAGATTGGAAATAGGTTTTAGATTAATAGAACCTGGACAGTACACAAATTGATCAATCACTTCTGGTAGAAGTGCTCCATTAAGTTGATCCGATGTAACATCAAAAGGAATGTGAACAACATCTAAATCAGAAAGATCTTCAGCCGATCTCGAAAGTACATATACTTTATTTTTTTGGTAAAGTTGTTTTGTGATTTCCAATCCAATTCCTTTACTACCACCTATAATTACAGTATTTTTCATCATTAGTTTTTATTAAAAAGTTCTTCGAGTACTTCAGTTCTGTAATCGAATATATCTTTGAGTTTGTTTTTAACATAAAGTGCGTGTACTAGCTTTCCTAGGATTCCGAAAGGAAGCTTGTAATCTAAAACATCTTCCATTAATACCCCATCTTCTGTCTCGGTAAAGAAATGTTTGTGATGCCAAAATTTATAAGGACCAAAGCGCTGTTCATCTATAAAGTAGTGATGATCTTTTACCTGAGTTAGTTCGGTGACCCACTCCATTGGAATGTTAAACAATGGTGAGACAGTGTAACAAATGACTTGGCCTGCAAAAGCTTTCTTATCTGCACCTGATTTAATTTTAAATCCCATATAATCGGGAGTAATCTTTTGAAGATTTCTTGGATTTGAAAAGAATTCCCAAGCGTGATTTATATCACATTTTAAAAATTGCTTTCGATATAATTGATACATTGTTTAACAAATTAATTAAAAAGTTGAACAAAATTACAAAAAATACTTCACTTAAAGAATTTATCAATGATTATTTTGGAATGCTGTCGCACTGAAGAAACTTTTTTAAAATTCCAAAGCTGATCACTTGCGTATTTGCGAGCGGATCTTATATCAATAATCGGATAGGGGTAATCCCTTCCCAATTCAAAGTTGTAATACAAACATTCCAATGGAGTCATTTGACTAGGTTCGTGTATCAGGCTTACTGGTAAATTTTTTAACTCAGGAACCCAGGCTTTGATAAATTCACCATCAGCATCATGTTTTTTGCTGTTTTCAATTGGGTTGTAGATTCGAATCGTATTCACACCGGTAACTCCAGCTTGCATTTGCAATTGTGAAAAGTGAATACCCGGTTCAAAATCTAAAAAATTTTGAGCCAAAAAGGGAGAAGCATTTTGCCATGGTTGCCATAGCAGATGGGTGTAAAATGAAGTCACCATTGCTCTCATTCTAAAGTTGAGATAGCCGGTCTCTTTTAAACAACGAATACAAGCATCTACTATTGGAATACCAGTTTGTCCTTCAATCCAGGCTTTGTGAAATTTTGTGTTTAATGGTTTTTCTAAGCAATGATAACCCTTGTTGATGTTGGCGTGTTCAATTGAACAATCCATTTCAAACTTTTGAATAAAATGCGATTGCCAATGGATCCTTGAAATAAAGGCATTGAGGTTATAATTTTTTTGTTTTGCAGTCGAAAGTGCCAATTGATAAACTTCACGAATGGATAGATTACCCCAGGCAAGGTAGGGTGATAATCGACTACACGATTTTCTTGAGGCTAGAGGCTTAGAGATGTTTTTTTGATAGGATTGAAATCGTTTTGAAAAAAAACTATTGGCATAACGAAGGGCTGTAGTGGTACCACCTCTTTGAAAGTTATGCTGCTTTGGAGTTTCTAGGTTGACTAATTCAAATTGTTTTTCGAGATGTTGAATATTTTCATGACTTAATAACTGATGGTTATTAGGGTTAAAATCATAGGGGTTTTGAAGTACGTAATTTTTAAAGTGCTGATCCCATGATTTTTTGCGTTGTAATCCTCTCAAAATAGGACCATTTGGCAGTTCGATCCATTGGATGTTTTTTTTCAGACACCATTTCTTGAAGCGAATATCTCTTTTAAAACTAATTTCGACGCCTGTCTCTTGAGAAGAGAAGACCTTTTTTATATAGAATTCACTGTGATCAAATCGTTCAAAAACCTCTGGAATGGTACCCCTTACACTCAAGACTTTTGTATGGAAGGGGATGAGATTCCTATTTATATCAGATATCGATTCTTTAATGAAATTGCGATGCCGTTCACTGTAATGAGAAGAATACAATAGATCTGATTCAAAAACATACAATAACAGTAATGGTTCCGAAGATTTTAAAGCCATGGCTAGGGCTTCATTGTCTTGAAGTCTCAAGTCTCTTTTGAACCAAAAAACATTGATATCCATTACAAATTTTCAATTGAACTTAACAAGGATTCTGCTTTATTGATGAGTGCAATTTTATCTTCATTTTGAAGTTTATCCAACTGTCGATACATCATTTTCATTCGAAAATTCGATTCAAATTTAGACTCATTTTTGATCAAGAAATTCCAATAAAGACTATTCATAGGACAAGCATTTTTGGTTACTCGTTCTTTTTGATTGTAATGACAATTAGAACAATAATTACTCATTTTATGAATGTAATTAGCGGATGAAATATAAGGTTTGGTGGCTATGAGTCCTCCATCTGCAAATTGACTCATTCCACGTGTATTTGGAAGCTGTACCCATTCAATAGCGTCAATGTATACCCCTAAATACCATTGGTCAATTTGATCTGGATCCAATTCGGCTAAAAGTGAAAAATTACCGATGACCATAAGTCGTTGGATGTGGTGTGCATAGGCGAGGTCCAAAGACTGGTGAAGTGACTTTTTTAAACAGTTCATCTTAGTCTCGCCATCCCAAAAGAACTTGGGTAGTTTTCTGTGATGCTTTAGGTGATTCAGAGTTTTGTACTTCGGCATTTGGGACCAATACATTCCACGCATGTATTCCCTCCATCCTAATATTTGTCTGACAAATCCTTCAATTTGAGAGAGTTCTATATTATCTTGATGGTTGTAGTAATAAGAAACTGCCGCATCAATCACTTCTTTGGGGCTAATCATTTTTAGATTAAGAGAAAAGGATAGCTTAGAATGAAATAGGTAGGGTTCTTCATCGTGCATGGCATCTTGAAAGGTTCCAAAATATTTTAATTGATGCTCCAAAAAAAACTGCAACAATTCTAAGCTTTGTGATCGATTGATCGGATATTCAAAATAGGGAACTGAAATTTTTCCCATATACTCTATTTTTAATTCTTCAATAGCAGTAAGCAAATGTTGATAATCATTCTTAAATTGTAGTTGTTTGGGATAGGGATCTTTTTCATTCCATTTATTTCGATTCATATGATCCAGATTCCACTTACCTCCAAGAGGCTGATCCTCAACAAGAAGAACTTGGTGCTTTTTACGCATATAACGGTAAAAAAGTTCCATGGTTTGCTGCTTTTTACCCTTGAAAAACTTAGATAATTCGTTGCGATTCGTGTAAAAATGTTCGGTTGAACAAATAGCAGATTTTATTGAAAGTTGATCACATAATTGCTTTAATTCGATATCCAATCGGTATTCATCAGGAGCCTGATATTCAAACTTTTCAATTGATAAAGACGCTATTAGATGTTGAATATTTTCTTGAAAATTTTGCTTGTTAGCAGGGTTATCTATTCGATAATAGATTACTTGATGTCCTTGTGCCTCTAATTCATCCTTAAAAGATCGCATTGCTAGAAAAAATCCAACTAATTTTTGAATATGATGGGTCACATAGGATGCTTCATCCCGAGTTTCAAACATACAATACCAGGTATCTTCATTTTTTTTTTCAAACCAACTGTGTTTTGTATTAAGCTGATCCCCAAGTATTAAGCGTAATTTTTTCATTCAATTTTTGTTAAATATAAATTAAATACTTTTTATTGTTTAACTATTTTGTAGATTTGTTGAACAAAAATAATAAAAAATGATCACAGTTTTCCGAAAAGAACACTTTAATGCCGCTCATCGATTACACAATCCCAATCTCAGTGATGATGAAAACACTAAAATTTATGGAAAATGTAATAATGAGTTTTATCACGGTCACAACTATGAACTAGAAGTTGGAGTTAGGGGAGAAAATGATCCTGTGACGGGTTATGTTATCGATATGAAAATTCTTTCCGATTTAATCAAAACCCATGTGCTGGATCCTTTTGATCACAAAAATTTGAATGAACAAGTTGACGATTTTAAAACACTTATTCCAACTGCAGAAAATATAGCAGTTGTTATCTATAATAAACTCAGACCTCACATTGATTCATCAAAAGAATTATTTATAACACTTTACGAAACACCTAGAAACTATGTCACTTATGCAGGATAAAGAACTACTAATCGATCAGATTACAGCTGAAGAAATTGGAGATAATCACTTATTCACTTCTTTAAATACACCTATGGTTGAATCGGCGTTTGATATTTCAGATGAAGAGAAAAAGGATCGTATTCAATTTCACTTTTCAGAAATCATGAAAACATTGGGATTGGATTTATCGGATGATTCTTTACAAGGTACCCCTTCTAGGGTTGCAAAAATGTATATCGATGAAATATTCTCTGGTTTAGATCCGAAGAACAAGCCAAAAATGGCTCTTTTTGAAAATAAATACCAGTACAATCAAATGCTGGTTGAAAAGAACATTACTTTTTACTCCAACTGCGAACACCATTTTGTGCCTATTATAGGAAAGGCACATGTAGCTTATATCTCTTCAGGAAAAGTTGTGGGACTTTCTAAATTGAATCGTTTGGTTCAATACTATGCGAAACGTCCTCAAGTACAAGAGCGATTAACACATCAGATTGGACGTGATCTAATGGAATCCCTTCAAACAGAGGACGTTGCAGTTATCATTGAAGCAAAACATTTATGTGTTTCTTCAAGAGGCGTTCAAGATGATCAGTCAGAGACCATTACTGTTTTTTACAATGGAAAGTTCAATGAACCTGAAATAATTCAACAATTACACCAGTTAATCAAAGATTAATGTTCAAAGAACACCTTCCTACGAAACAATGTGTTATATGTAATCGACCGTTTCAATGGAGAAAAAAATGGAGTGCTAATTGGGAAGAAGTAAAATATTGTAGCGAGCGATGCAGAAGAAACAAGAAAAAGTAGGCCTGATTTGGTTTACTACAAATTTAAGAACGAAGGATTTAGCTAGTTTGACAAAAGCTCAGTCGATCTGCAGTGATTTGATTGCTGTGTATTTTATCGATCCGCTTCATTTTAAAGAGACCTCATATGGTTTTAAAAGACAGAGTGTTTTTAGAGTTCAGTTTTTATTAGAAACTCTAAAAGATCTAAAAAGTCAATTAAAGGAACTTGGAATTTCATTTATCATTCAGAAGGGAAGTCCCCGAGACTATCTTCCCCATATGATCAACCAATATCAAATCTCTGATGTGTTTGCTCAAAAGGAATTTACCTCAGATGAAATTTCAACCTACAGTGATTGTATAGGTTCATGTCCCTCAGAGGTCCAATGGCACTTTCAATTCGATCAGTTTTTGATTACACCAGAGCAGTCTCCATTTCATTCTGTAAATGAGATTCCATTTCAATTTACAGCATTTCGTAAAAAAATTGAATCCAAAACTATTCAGATCGCCTTAGAACCGAAACCTTACAAAATTCATTCAAACTTTCAAGTGCATTCGGAGCTACCAAGTTTAAAGGAATTAGGCTACGATGCAATAGAAACGGATCATCGAAGTGCATTCAAATACAAAGGCGGTAGCGCGCAAGCCCTATTGAGGTTGGAGGATTATTTTTGGAAAACTAATAAGGTTTCATTTTATAAAAAAACAAGAAATCAACTGATAGGATCATCTTACAGCACTAAGTTTTCTCCATTTCTTTCACTAGGAGCGATTTCTGCCAAAACAATCGCTAAAGAATTACAAATTTATGAAAGTAGAATTGTAAAAAATGAAAGTACCTATTGGGTTTTTTTTGAATTATTATGGAGGGATTTTTTCAAGTATACAGCAATTAAATACGCTGATAATTTCTTTAAAATCGGAGGACTAAAAAACAGTCCCTATTCCTATATTCACGATTTTGACAAAATAACGAAATGGATTCATGGAGCTACAAATGATGATTTTGTAAATGCTAATATGTTAGAGTTAAAACACACGGGTTGGATGAGTAATCGAGGCAGACAAAATGTAGCCTCCTATTTAGTTCATCAACTGCAACAAGATTGGAGAATAGGAGCTGCTTATTTTGAATCAATGTTACTAGATTATGATCTTCATTCCAATTACGGCAATTGGATGTATGTTGCAGGTGTTGGAAATGACCCAAGAAGTAGAATATTTAATACCCAACTCCAAGCAGAGCGTTATGATTCATCAAAATCATATCAAAATTTATGGCTACAAACTTCTTTATCACTATGGAGCTAACTGTAGATCAAATTGACCGTATCATTGAAATGGCTTGGGAAGACCGCACACCTTTTGACGCTATTCTTGCCCAATACAGTCTAAGTGAACAAGAAGTAATCAAATTGATGCGAAGAGAATTAAAACCGAGTAGTTTTAAACGCTGGCGTAAAAGAGTTCAAAACAGAGCAACAAAACACAGTGCCAAAAGAGATTTTGAATTAGGTCGATTTAAATGTAGTCGTCAAAAACACATATCATCAAATAAAATAAGTAAACGTATTTAATACTATGGAACACAACACAAAACAAATTTCCCGTGAACAGCTTATTGAATTATTTATGAGCTATGCATTGGAAGTACCCGTTAAAGAGCATTCGATTTATCATTTTTGTAAATTAAATTCCATTGAAGAAAGTGCATTTTACAATCACTTCAGTGATTTAGATCACCTTAGAGGAAGTGTATGGAATGCCTTCTATACAGAATCAATAAAACTTTTAAACAAGGATGAGCACTATGCTGATTCACCTATTCAGGAAAAGGCAGTCGGTTTGTTGTATACCATGTTTGAATTAATGAAATCAAACAGAAGCTATGTACTTTGGTCTTTGGGGGAAAAAGATTTAAAGAAGCTTAAAGAATTTAAAGAACTCAGAACTCATTTGAGAGACTTTATTAAATCTGAAATGGAAACTGAAAATAAGGACAAGATGCAAATGATTCGTTCCAATTCAATTGCTGAGTTGTTTTGGATCCAATTTCTTTCTATTCTAAAGTATTGGACACAAGATCGTTCTCCATCATTTGAAAAAACTGATGTACTTATCGAAAAATCATCAGCAGTTTTCAATGATCTTACTCAAGTGAACCCTTTGAATAACTTGGTAGATCTCGGAAAATTTATCGGCAAAGAATTTGTTCTTTAATATGAAAACAATTGATTATATACCAACATCAAAAATTGCTCGAGCTTCGAAATTACTTACAACAGGAATTAAAGTAGGTGGTAACTATACCAAATATTACTCTAAGAAATTATTCGTAGATACTGACAAGTCAGAACTAGATCAAGACAATGCAACGACTATTTACGATGGATTGAAGGATCTCAAAGGAAGTGCCTTAAAAGTGATTCAAATGCTTAGCATGGAAAAAAATCTCTTACCTCAATCCTATTATGAAACCTTTTCTTTAGCTCAATTTTCAGTTCCATCCTTATCTTATCCATTGGTTCGTAAAGCTTTTTTAACTAATTTAAAGAAGCTTCCTCAAGAATTTTTTGACAGTTTTGAAAAAGAAGCAAGAGCTGCTGCTACGATAGGTCAAGTGCACTATGCGACTAAAGACAACAAAGCTTATGCAGTAAAAATTCAATATCCAGGAGTTGCAGAGAGTATCAGTTCTGATTTAAAATTAGTCAAACCATTTGCTTTAAAGATGTTTAATATCAAAGCCAATGAAACAGAGCCCTATTTTAAAGAAGTTGAGTCAAAATTACTTGAAGAAACCAATTATACCTTAGAATTAGAGCAATCACTTGAAATCGTCGATAGCTGTAAAGAATTACCCAATTTAAAGTTTCCCAGTTACTATCCAGAATTATCATCTGATAAAATACTAACGATGGATTGGATCGAGGGAATCCATTTGAGTGAATTTTCTAAAGAATCGAATTCCAATAAGGATCGACAACAAATAGGTCAAGCCTTATGGGATTTTTATATGTTTCAAATTCACAATTTAAAAAAGGTTCATGCGGATCCACATCCTGGAAATTTCTTAGTAACGGATTCCAATCAATTAGTTCCAATCGATTTTGGATGTATGAAAGAAATACCTGAGGATTTTTACAAACCCTATTTCTCATTAGCTACTAAGGAAGTACTCAATGATTCAATTGAATTTGAAAAACATTTATACAAACTTGAAATACTAAAATCGACGGATTCAAAAGAAACGGTCGATTTTGTGAAGCGATTGTTTCATCAATTACTCTCGATTTTTACCAAACCTTTTTTAGAAGCCTCATTTGATTTTTCAAATCCTGCCTTTTGGAATGAAATAGCCTCTATTACTGAAGTATTATCTCAAGATAAAACCATTCGAAAAATGGATGGTAATCGTGGTTCTAAACATTTTTTATACGTCAATAGAACCTTTTTTGGTTTGTATAATTTGTTATACGATCTAGGAGTTGTCATTGAAACCAATGCTTGGAAGCAACATATGTCAAATAATTAGTATGTTTAATAAAATCTATTGAAGTTGAAAAAAATCACATTATTTTGGTTTAGAAGGGATCTACGCTTGAGTGACAATACTGCTTTGAACGAGGCAGTAAAGCATTGTAAGGCTAATGGTTCTGTATTAATGCCACTATTTATCTTTGACTCAGAAATTCTGTCAGAATTGGATAAAGATGACCACCGTTTGAGTTTTATTTACGCTGCGAATGAGAGTATCAATCAAAAACTTCAAGATCAGGAATCAAACTTACGCACCTTTCAAGGGACTCCAATTTTAGTTTTTACTGAACTTTTTAAATCCTATTCAATTGATGCTGTTTTTTGCAATGAAGATTACGAGCCCTATGCAAGAGAAAGAGATCAATCGATAAAAGTCCTTTGTGAGAAGAATCATTTGTTTTTTCACTCCTTTAAAGATCAGGTTATTTTTCACAAAGACGAGATAGTAAAGGCAGATGGATCTCCTTATGTTGTCTATACGCCCTATAAAAATCAATGGTTGTCTGCTTTTGAACAACTTGATATAAAGGTGCATAACACATTAGATTACAATGTATTTTTAAAGGAGCCTCCCAAACCAATGATCAGTTTAATCGATTTAGGATTTGAAAGGTCCAATCGAAAATTTCCAAGTTCGGAACTTCAACTTTCGGTTGTTGATAATTACCAAAACACAAGAGATATTCCTTCGAATGAGAATGGCACCTCCCATTTAGGGGTGCATCTTCGATTTGGAACGATTTCAATTCGACAACTCATTCTTGATATTCAAACCACCAAAAACCATCATACTTTTCTAAGTGAGTTGATTTGGAGAGAATTCTTCATGCAAATTCTTTGGCATTATCCTCATACAGTTCATCAGTCATTTAAACCACAATACGATCGTATACAGTGGAGAAATAATAGAGATGAATTTGACCGATGGAAGAATGGAACCACTGGTTATCCAATAGTAGATGCCGGCATGAGAGAACTCAATCAGACTGGTTATATGCACAATCGTGTCCGAATGATCTGTGCAAGTTTTCTCTGTAAGCATTTGTTAATTGACTGGAGATGGGGTGAGGCTTATTTTGCCCAAAAATTAATGGATTATGAACTAGCGAGTAATATTGGAAATTGGCAATGGGCGAGTGGATCTGGAGTAGATGCTGCTCCCTATTTTAGAATATTTAATCCCCATACCCAATTAAAAAAGTTTGATCCTTCTCTAAAATACGTTCAAAAATGGGTTTCTGAGTATCAGAGTTTTGACTATCCACAAGAACTAGTTGAACACAAAATAGCTAGAGAGCGATGTTTAGAAACTTATAAAAGTGCTTTGAATAGATAAACAAACAAAAAAAGCTAGAACTAATGTCCTAGCTTTTAGTCTTGTAGCGAGAGAGGGACTTGAACCCTCGGCCTCCGGGTTATGAATCCGACGCTCTAACCAGCTGAGCTACCTCGCCATTTTGATGGGTGCAAATATAAACTTTAAATTAAATCATTTCAAAATTTCCGAAGACAAAAATTATTACTAATTAAATATTTTTTAATCTTCTATAAATATTTATATTGGCTAAAATTATTTTATTTCTATGAGCGAAAAAGTTAAATTTCAAATGGAGTTTGTAATACACGTATCTCCTAAGATGTTGTATCAATATATATCTAGTCCTGATGGGCTTTCAGAATGGTTTGCTGATAATGTTAATTCCAGAGGAGAGAAGTTTACATTTATATGGGATGGAACTGAAGAAATAGCTCATTTAAAAAAACATTCAACCGAATCTTTTGTTCGCTTTGTTTGGGATGAAGCAGATGATAATACCTTTTTTGAAATGAGAATCATCGTAGATGAGATTACAAAAGACGTTTCTTTATTCATAACTGATTTTGCAGATGAAGATGATTTAGAAGAATCTAAAATGTTATGGGAAAATCAAATAGACTCTTTAAAACACGTAGTGGGATCTGTTTAAGAAACCATTTTTTACTACTATCTTTGGCCTTGTATTTACAAGGCTTTTTTTATGATTGATTTTAACGGAACTTATTACAAAAATGAGGATTTTTTTCTCCCCTGGAATAACAGTATTTCTAAAAGAGGATACGTTGTCAGCTCTTATTTGTTGATGAAAAATTCAAGACCCCTTTTTGTAGAAGAACACTATCTCAAGATTATGGCTCAAATGCGAATTCTGAGAATGAAAATTCCAATGACCTATACACCTGAATTGTTTCAGGGGGTCTTGCTGAAGTATTGTAAAAAACTTGATTTTAGTGAAGGTGTTTTAAAACTCAGTTTTTTTGAGTTGGACAGTGTCAATGAAATTGCTTATTCAATAGAATCGTTTAAAGCTCCTGAGTCAAAAACTGCTCATATGGATCTCTATAACGACTATTATATTCAAGAGGGTGTTCATCGATTTGTAAACACTTATTTTGATCGTTTATACGAATTGTCATCTAGGTATGCACAAGAACAAGAAGTCGATGGATGTTTTATTTTGAATAACTCTAAGCATTTAACAGATAGTAATATAGGGACTATTTTTTGTGTGAAAGACCAAAGTGTTTTTACACCAAGTTTAGCTTCTGGAACTAGAGATTTGGTATCGAGATCTAAGATGATGGAGTGGATTAAATCCGATCAGAAATTTAATCTAGTTGAAGAAGATACAACTCCATTTGCATTACAAAAACAAGATGCAGTGTTTTTATACAGTTTTGAAAAAGGTGTTGTACCAGTAATTCAATACCGAAAAAAAACCTATCAAGTAGAGTTGTGTGCTTATTTTGAAGAATTAGCTTCGAAAAATACCGCTAATTAAGATGTGGATCTTCAGGTGCATTGGACCAAATAGCGTAATCACCTCCTAATTGAACCATTTTCTTTTTCCAAAGTTGGTTGATTTCGGGATTGATGATTCGATCTGAATGTTCATTGAGTGATACGATCCACGATCGTTCATCAATTTCATTGTAGAGTTGATCTTTGGTCCATCCAGAATAGCCCAAAAAGAAACGGATGTCTTTTGCTTTAATAGTTTGAGAATTAATTCCCTCAACTAAATCGTTGTAATCTCCACCCCAGTATAAATCATCATCAATTTGGATACTATTGCTGATTATTTCAGGAACCTTATGTACAAAATACAAACTGTCTTGTTCAACTGGTCCTCCTTTATAGATTGGAAGTGGCATATCAATCTCTTCCACCAAATCGTTTAGAAATAATTTTAAGGGCTTGTTAAGTATAAAACCAACTGATCCGTTTTCATTTAAATCTGCTAATAAAACAACAGACTTGCTAAATGAACTATCACCCATAAGTGAGGGTTCCGCAATTAAAAGGTTTCCTTTATTTAGATTTTGAAAAGGCATTTTATTGATTTTGATACAATTAATATAATAAAAAAATCAGTTAACTGTAAAAAAAAAGCACCTTAAAAAGGTGCTTTAATAAGTTGTAGTAAGATTGGATTAGTTTACTGCACCGCTTAATTCAGCTCCAGCTTTAAACTTAACCACGTTTTTAGCAGCGATTTTGATAGTAGCACCAGTTTGTGGGTTTCTTCCTTCTCTAGCGTTTCTTTTAGAAACAGACCAAGATCCGAATCCAACTAAAGATACTCTTCCACCTTTTTTAAGAGCGCCTTCAACGTTTCCTAAAAATGATTCTAATGCTTTCTTTGCAGCTGCTTTTGTGATTCCAGCGTCTGCCGCCATTGCGTCAATTAATTCAGTTTTGTTCATGATGATTAAATTAAAAAATTATTATTTAACTAATTGTTTAAACAAATTTATACGGATTATGCACAAACACAAGGATTAGAGCGGAAAATGCACATTTTTGTTAATAAGTTGAAGCAAATGTTAATAAGAAGACTTGATATTTGTAAATTTTCACAAATATCAGTGTTTATAGGCCTTTAGAGCATATGTGCCTCTGAAGTCCAATTTAAGCCATTGAGAAGATCTCTTACCGCCATTCTTTTTTTTGCTGGAAGTTGAATTGAAATCAGTTCTATAAAACCATCAGCAGTGGCTACCTTGAGTTCTTTTTTGGTTCTAATTAAAGTACCAACCTCAAAAGTGTGCTCTTCTACATGAGCACATGATTCGTATAGTTTTACTGTGATTAATTGGTCTTGATCTTTTACAAATGTCCAAGCAGACGGATAGGGACTGAGTCCTCTAATTTTGTTGTGAATTCTCAATGTAGGTTGATTCCAATCAATTTGACAGTTATCTTTAAATAGTTTAGGGGCTTCTTTAGGATTAGTTGCTTGTTGTGCTTTAGTGGAAGCAGAGCCTAATCCAATTTGATCCAAAGTTTCTGCTACTAATTCTGCTCCTAGTATCATAAGCTTGTCATGTAGGCTACCGGCATTGTCATTTTCATCGATTGGGATTTCTCGTTGATCGATAATGGCTCCTGTATCAATTTTTTCATCGATAAAGAAGGTTGTTACTCCAGTAGTCTTTTCGTTATTGATGATCGCCCAATTAATCGGAGCTGCACCTCTGTAGTCAGGTAAAAGAGAAGCGTGTAAATTAAAACATCCTTTTTTGGGCATTGTCCATACTTCTTTTGGAAGCATTCTAAAAGCAACAACCACAAATACATCAGCATTATAGGAGTTGAGTTCATTTAAAAAAGTTGCCTCTTTTAAATTAGTAGGTTGAAGTAGTGGAAGATTAGCTTTTATAGCAACTTCCTTAACAGCAGAATACCTGAGTTTTTTTCCTCTACCAGCTGGTTTGTCTGCAACCGTTACTACTGCAGCAATATCGTAATGGTTCTCAATGAGGTGTTCAAGGATATGAGCAGCAAAATCAGGAGTGCCCATAAATACTACTTTTAACTTAGTTCCCTGTTCTGTGGTAGTTGTTGATTGCATCAATACGGATATTTTGTGTCGCTAATAAATCTTTTAAGGCTTCAAAGATACTATTCTCTGGGTAATCTATAGCAACAACCAGTTCTTTTGAACTGTGTGGTTTTACACTCAAAAGATCGAGTATTCTAGCTTTTAGTTCCTCAATAGTGATTGAATTATTCGTTGATTTACAGAGATCACATTTTCCACAAGCTTCAGCCTTTTCTCCAAAATAATTGAGCAAATACACCATTCTGCATCCCTGTTTTAATTGGGTGTATTCAATACAGGCTTGAAGCTGATTGTTTTTGTGCGCTATTGATTGTTGGTGTAGCTTACTAAATTGATTAATGGTGTAATGATCTTCTCTGGGTTTGGTGTAATAAAAACTCAAATCAGATGACAGTTCTAACATACTTAAAAGGTTTAATTGTTTGTAGTAATTTAAAGCCTTTATAAGCACTTCTTTTGAAGTGTTAGAAGTAGATGCTATCAAATCTAAATTGACAGCTGTAGGAAGCTCAAAGACCCCTCCATAGGTTCTTAGGATGCTTGTTAATATGCTTGCATGAGTTTTATTGCTGCTAATCAGGTTCTCGAAGGCTGACTTAGCTGCAGTAAATTGAATTTTGGTTAAAATTGTATTGGAGTGTTCCAATTCGATAATTTCGTATTTATCAAAAATTTTTAAAGCTGTATAAGTCTTGTTAGTATTTAATTGATAACGATGACAAAAAGTGTTTAGATCGATGTAAAATTTCTGTTTAGGAAGCTCTCCATAGGCGATAGAAAAAAAATTATTCAAATGTTTGTACACTTCCTTAAGGTCTTCAATAGTCGGATAGCTATTGAGATACTGATCTTTGAGTTTTTGTTCGTCGGAAGGATGGTAAAGCAAGTAGATTGAGGCTTCTTGTGAATTTCGACCAGCACGTCCTGTTTCTTGAACGTATTGCTCCATGCTTTCAGTCAGCTGAAAATGAACAATGAATTGGACATCTGCCTTGTCGACTCCCATACCAAATGCGGATGTAGCTACAACAATTTTAGTGATGTCTTTTTTCCAGGATTGAAGAACCTTTGATTTTTCATCCTTGCTCATTCCTCCGTGATATGCTGCAGCTGCTATTCCTTGTTGATTGAGTAATTCAGAGAGTTGTTTGCACAATCCTCTGTTGTTTGCATAAACAATACCACTGCCGTTGTGTTTTTTACAAATTTGGAAGAGGTAATTCGATTTATCAGCTGTTTGAATGAGTTGATAGGAAAGATTATTTCTGTTAAACGACTGTCTATAAATTTGTGGATTTTCCAGAAGCAGTAGCTCACTTATTTCATTTTCAACTTTTTTGGTGGCCGTTGCTGTTAGAGCAATCACAGGCACCTTAAATTCTTCTTTGAGTTTAGAGCAGTTGAGATAGGAAGGTCTAAAATCATGTCCCCACTGAGAAATACAATGTGCTTCATCAATGGCAATTAGATTGATGTTCATTTTTAAAAGTCGTTCCCAAACCAGTGGTTGAGCGAGTCGTTCAGGAGACAAGTACAAGAATTTAAAATTTCCGTATACACAATTATCCAGTAAACGCTCGAGTTCTTGATAGGGAATTCCTCCACTGAGTCCTAGAGCTTTTATGCCTTTTGAATTGAGGGATTCAACTTGATCTTCTATGAGTGATACTAAGGGAGAAACAACAATGCAGATGCCTTCCATCATTAGTGATGGGATTTGATAACAAACCGATTTACCTCCCCCTGTAGGAAGTAATGCAATCAAATCTTTCCCATCCAATACCGTATCGATAATGTTAGCTTGCTGGAATCGAAATTCTTTAAATCCCCAATAGCGGTATAATACTTCTTCTTTTGTCACCTATAGGGTCTTTAAATGAGTTAAAATAAACTCAATTCGCTCCTCAATAGTTCCTTTGGGTACAAAGACATGATTGTAATCATAGGTTTCATAAGACTTGTGAAGGTATTCAAATAAAATTTTTGCTTCCGAATAATCCTCATAACGCTCGTTATCTGTGATGTGAATGTCCTTCCATGGAGGTAGAATATATACTGCGTCGTATTGATGTGTTTTACAAGCTTCTATAAAAGGATTTGGGTAGTCAATGCCATTGCGATCCAAATAGGCTATCACATCTGGAATTCCACGATCTAGAAAGACAAAATGGCTGTCAAATTGATCTGCCTCTTTAAATTGCTCAACTCTAGCTTCGAGTAACATTTGTGAAAACAACAGCGGATCTGTTTTAAAGAGGTGTTCTATGCCTTTTTGTCGTGCTTGTAGTGTTATTTCTCTAGAAACCTCGTGTATACAGGAATATCCCATATTTTCAAGAGCTGCAATAAGACTTGTTTTACCCGAAGAAGGCCCTCCACTAATCACTATTTTTTTTGGCATGTTTTTGGTGTCTAAATAAAGGTGCAAGTTAATGAAATTGATTTTGACTTTAACATATGAAGAACATCACTATATTTGCAAAGTAAAAGATTATGAAAGAAAACAAAACAGAAGAATTTTATTCAAAATTAATCGGCCAACTCAAGGAAACAACTTCATGGCCGGCAGAATATTTGTTTAAATTTATTGTTCCTTCTACGGAGGAAAAAATAGAAGCGATTAATAGCATCTTTAACGAACCACATGCTCAAATCAACCACAGACAGTCTTCTAAAGGAACTTACACTAGTGTAAGTGTTAAAATGAGACTCGAATGTGCTGAGGATGTTGTTGTAAAATACAAAGAGGTAAGCGTAGTTGAGGGAGTAATTTCTCTTTAACTAGCAATTGAGTGTAATTATTTGTATTTTTACCACTTTCTTCATGAATTAAACCCCAATAATTTGGACCAATTAGAACACCTAGAGTACAATACAGAACGTTCTGCATTACACATTCCTGAATACGGTAGACATTTTCAAAAAATGGTTGACCATGCAGTGAGTATTGCTGATCGCGATGAGCGCAATAAAACTGCTCAAGCCATTATTTCGGTAATGGGAAACCTTCAACCGCATTTGAGAGATGTTCCTGAATTTCAGCATAAATTATGGGATCAGCTCTTTATTATGTCGAATTTTCAATTGGATGTGGATTCACCATTTCCTATTACTCCTCAGGAAACTTTGTCTCAAAAGCCAGATCCTTTAGATTATCCACAAAACGCTCCTAAGTATCGTTTTTACGGAAACAATATCAAAAGAATGATCGATGTTGCTATATCTTGGGAAAAAGGAGATAAGAGAGATGGATTGGAACTCGTGATCGCCAATCATATGAAAAAGTGTTATCTAAACTGGAATAAGGATACGGTTGACGATTCTGTCATTTACAATCATTTATTGGAACTCTCCGATGGTCAAATTAATTTAGCTGATAATAAAGATGAGCTCACATCAAGTGAACAAATTTTAAAATACAACAATCAGCAACGCCCTCAAAACAAAAAACATCAACGCAATAATAACCAAAACCGAAAAAAGAGGTTTTAAACTCATTTAGATATGGGAATATTTAAGATCGAGGGAGGGCATCAGCTCTCTGGTGAGATTACCCCACAAGGAGCAAAGAATGAAGCCCTTCAAATTCTATGTGCTGTATTGCTGACAGATCAGGAAGTCGTAGTAGAAAATATTCCAGATATTGTTGATGTCAACAAATTAATAGACTTACTCAAAGATTTAGGGGTTAAAGTTCATCAGCTTTCAAAAGGAACTTTTTCCTTTAAAGCAGATGCTATAAATATGGAGTACCTCACCTCTGAACAGTTTAAAAAAGACGGTGGTGGATTAAGAGGATCCATTATGTTAGTAGGTCCTCTATTAGCTCGATTTGGCAAAGGATATATTCCAAAGCCTGGAGGTGATAAAATTGGTAGAAGAAGACTCGATACACATTTTGAAGGCTTTATTAAGCTTGGAGCTAGCTTTAGATACATAAGAGAAGAACACTTTTACGGAGTAGAAGCTGAACGTCTTAAAGGATGTTATATCTTACTAGATGAAGCCTCAGTAACAGGAACAGCAAACATAGTGATGGCTGCTGTACTAGCAGAAGGTACCACTACTATATACAACGCTGCTTGCGAACCCTATCTTCAACAACTTTGTGAGTTGTTAAATAAAATGGGAGCAAAAATCAGTGGAATAGGATCGAATCTCTTAACAATAGAAGGAGTTGATCGTTTAGAAGGTGCTTCGCATAGAATGCTTCCCGATATGATTGAAATAGGTTCTTGGATTGGACTAGCTGCAATGACTCGATCTGAAATTACGATCAAAGATGTTTCTTGGAAGCATCTTGGACAAATACCAGAAGCATTTAGAAGGTTAGGAATTACTATAGAAAAGAGGGGAGATGATATTTTTATACCCGCTCATAAAGATGGATATAAAATTCAATCCTTTATCGATGGTTCTATCTTAACCCTTGCCGATGCTCCTTGGCCTGGCTTAACTCCTGATTTATTATCTGTCTTATTAGTGACTTCTATTCAGGCTGAAGGAGAAGTGCTTATTCATCAAAAGATGTTTGAAAGTAGATTGTTCTTTGTTGATAAATTGATCGACATGGGAGCTAAAATCATTCTCTGTGATCCTCATAGGGCTACGGTGATTGGTCATAATTTCAAACACCAAATCAAGGCTACAGTGATGACTTCTCCAGATATTAGAGCAGGAGTATCACTCTTGATTGCAGCTCTTTCTGCTAAGGGAACATCGATTATTCACAATGTTGAGCAAATCGACAGAGGGTACGAAAACATTGTTCCAAGACTTCAGTCTTTAGGTGCGAAAATCGAACGAATTAAAGAAGTTTAAGAGACATCACAACATAATTGATACCTCCTTTTTCAAAGGTTGTATTGGTTGATGTAAATCCAAAACGCTTGTAAAAGCCAATTTTATCAGCTCGTGCATTAAGCCATATTCTTTTTAGCTGAAGCTTTTTGGAGTGTTCTATACAATGTGTCATTAAATTAGTTGCATAAGATCTGTTTTGATAATCGACCAATGTAGCTAGCTTTCGTATTTGGGCTTGATCCTTTTCAATAAAAAGAGAAACAACCGAACAGATTGTTTTATCTACTTCTATACCAAAATGCAATGCAGATTCATCCCCACTAATTTTAATATAGTCTATAGGTTTATCTGGCCACATTACAGAGTGACGTATTGGATAGGTCTGGAGGTGATTAATTCTTTGGAGCTTCAAAAGAATAGATAATACTGTTTACGATCAAAAACTGAGCAATTCCATAGTGAGTCAATACGACAAAAGGAGCAAATTTAAAGGGAGTTACAAAAGCATTATAGGCTAAAAGCAAATCTGAAATCACAAAACTAAATGCACCGATTACTCCTAAATTCCAATTCCAACGATCAATAGAATTTTTTCTCAAATAAGCAAAATTCACCATAGACAATATCACTAGACAGTAGATATACATGGGAATTTTAAGTTGATTATCTAAATGCTTATCAAAAATCAAAAAGATAATCACTGTTTGAAATATCAAACTGTATAAAAAACTATTGTTGATTTTTAGCTTCTTATTTCTTTGAAAAGAAAAAGCTCTAATAAAAAATAAATGAGCGATTAAAAAACTTGAAAGCCCACCTAAAAATACCAGTGGCCTACCAACCTCAAAAACCATGAATTCATCTCCAATCAGAGAAAATACTAAAGCGAGTGCTGTAGCATTAAAAACACCTTTGTTGGTAATTCTGCTCTTATGTGTATACAACCAATAAAGAAGTATAAGCATAAGAAAAGGTTTGGTAAATGGCTCAGCTGATGGAAAATAGACAACTGCTGTTATATGTAGATATAACATTATAAAATAGATGATTGCGAGTTGTTTAAAATTTAACCTCATAAAGAATAGATTTAATATAGTTTATTCCTTTGGAGTTTCGAAGGAATAGATGATACTTTTAACCATTAGAAATTGAGCAGCACCATATAGAGTTAAAACGATAACTGTTGAACCGTAGATGGGGCCAATAAAGTGAGTATAGGCGATAATGATATCAGAGAAAATAAAGGAAAATGCTCCTATGATACCCAGTTTCCAATTCCAATCATCAACACTGTGTTTTCTTAAGGAAGCAAAATTAGCCATTGCTAAGATTACCAATACGTATAGAATTACAGGAACTTTAAGTTCATCTTGAACGTACTCATAAAAAATGCTCAAAATAAAGATTCCTTGAACAACAATAATATAAAAGAAAGGATTTAAAATTGGTTGTTTTTTATTTCTTTGAAGGGAGAAGGCTTTGATATAAAAGAGATGAGTGATTAAAAAACTCATAATTCCTCCAAGAAAAACAAGAGGTTGCCCTTCTTCATATACCATAAATTGATCCCCAATTAAAGCGAAAACAAGTGCAGCAACTGTTGCATAAAAGACCCCTTTAGTTGTAAACCTACTTTTATGAGTAAAGAGCCAATAGCCCAATAATAATATTAGGAATGGTTTAGTAAAAGACTCTAATTCTGGAAAATAAACAACTACTGTTATATGGAGATACAACAATACAAAGTATATAATAGCCAGTTGTTTAAAATTTAACTTCATAGATCCGATAGGAATGTTTTATTCATATTTTAATGGTGGTGGGCCATCAATCATTGGCTCGTAAATTTCGTTTCCTTTTCGCTCTTTAAATTCTTTTTTCATGTCGGATACCAGTTTAGGATTATTAAACAAATCCACCATGGTCATTCCCATCGCTTTTGAGGCGTAGAGCATTCCTTTATGTCCGATACTCATTGATCCACATGCGATAACTGCCCAGGAGTGCCAAGGAGTATCTTTAGGAGCAACAGTAACAGAAAGGTTGATATTTGGAACGACCCAACTCACATCTCCTACATCTGTCGAACCTCCCATAGGGTGTTCTTGAGTTTCGAGTAGGGGGTTAATATTAGAATCAAATCCTACCTGAGGTTTTCCGGTAGCTTCTTGGATTTTTTTACCATAAGTTATTTCTTCATCGGTATAAGTGATTGGACCTAATAGTTCTAAATTTTGTTGCATGGCTTCTTCACCAGTTCTGTTGACCAATACTTCATAAATCCCTGAAATCAGTGAAATTTTATAATCGACATCAGCCATGATTGCAGCACCTTCAGCCATTTCTTTAATTCGTTCGTAAACGACATTCATGCCTTTGCGCTTAGTGTCTCGAACACGAACCCAAAGTCTTGAGTAATCAGGCACAACATTTACAACCTGACCTCCGTCTTGAATATGATAGTGTATGCGTACTGTTGGACGAATGTGTTCGCGGTAGTAATTGATACCCGTAGTGTATAATTCTAGAGCATCAGAAGCAGATCTACCATTCCAAGGATCTGCTGAGGCATGTGCTGCCTGTCCGAAAAATTCAACTTTAAAATCAACTAAAGCAAGTGAACTCTGTGCATCTGCTTCAATATTTGATCCAGGATGCCAACTCACATTGACATCAACATCATCCCACAAACCTTCTTTTACCATCCATACTTTGGCAAAAAACTTTTCTTCTGCAGGAGTTCCAAGAAACTTAACTGTACCTTGAAGTTTACCAGCTTCGATTTGTTCTTTGATTGCAATGGCAGCTCCTAATGAAGCAGTACCAAACATATTGTGACCACAACCGTGACCAGGAGCTCCTTCGACTAGTGGTTCTTTTGTCGGTTGTGATTTTTGTGATATACCAGGTAATGCATCAAATTCCCCTAAAATACTAATAACTGGCTTGCCAGAGCCATAGGTCGCTGTAAAAGCTGTTGGAATTCCAGCAACGCCACGTTCCACTTTCATTCCATTTTCTTCAGCATAGGTGGCTAAAAGTTCAGCAGATTTAGTTTCGTTAAAGGCTGTTTCAGCAAGAGCCCATATGGAATCACTAATTTCTATTAATTTGTCTTGATGACGTTCAATGGAAGCGACTATTTCTTTCTTTTGTTTGCTCATCTTTTGAGCATAAAAATGAGTACTAAAACTAAATAGAATCAGTAGAAGAAGGGATTTTTTCATAAAATTGAGAGTTAAAGAAATTAAATATAGTAAATGTTTTTTATTTACTAATTAAAATTCTACCTCTTTACAATAGCCAGCTGTGATTTAACGGATAATTAGGCACTTGATTTAATCGTAAATTTTTGAATTACAAAGCTGATTAGAACTACTAAAATACATCCTAATAGGTTAAGCCATAAATAGGACATCCAATCTAAATAATAAACTAAAAGAACTACGATCTGAGTAATTATAGCTGCTTTAAAGACAGCTTTTCCTTGAATTAATTTTATAAAAAAGGCAATTAAAAAGATCCCTAAAATATTTCCGTAAAAGATTGACCCTATGATATTAACCAATTGAATTAGATTGTCAAAAAGGTTTGCAATTGAAGCAATTCCAATTGCTATTAATCCCCAAGCTAGAGTAAATAGTTTGGAAGCTTTGAGATAGTGTTCTGCGTTTTCTTTTTTCTTGTGATGTCTCTGATAGAGATCTATTGCCGTAATAGTTCCAAGGGCATTGAGTTCTGAAGCAGAAGAAGACATCGCTGCAGACATAATCACAGCGAGGAGTAATCCGATGAGTCCAATAGGTAAATTGTTGAGAATGTAATGGATAAACACATAATCCTTGTCGTTTGATTCTAATTCTGGAGCGGCTTTTTCAAGTAGTTCCTTTGCTGCTTTTCTATAATATTTTTCATCTGAATCGATGGATTTTAAAACTTTTTTGCTGCTGTATATTCGTGCTTCATCCTCAGAATTTAGAGCATCGATATAATTCAATTGAGCTTCTTTTTTATCCTTTTCCAAATTTTGATATTTACCCTCTAATGCTTTAAAATTTTCTCGATAATTTGAATCGATCAATCGTTCTTTAGTCAAGGGATTAAAGTGAATGGGGCTCGGATTAATTTGATAAAATACAAAAACCATGACTCCTGTGAGTAGGATAAAAAACTGCATAGGTACTTTTAAAAGTCCATTAAAGATGAGTCCAAGTCGGCTTTCTCTGATGGATTTTCCTGTTAAATAGCGTTGAACCTGGCTTTGATCGGTTCCAAAATAAGACAAGGCTAGGAAGAATCCTCCTGTGAGTCCACTCCAGAGGGTATACCTACTGCTTGTGTCAAAACTAAAATCTAAGATGTTGAGTTTATCGTGAACAGCTGCAAGTGAAAGCGCATTGTTAAAGTCGATCTCAGATGGAAAACTCTTTAAGATGTAGAAAAAAGCGAGTGTCATTCCAGAAAACATGATAAACATCTGCTGTTTTTGTGTGACATTCACAGCTTTTGTTCCACCACTTACGGTATAGATCATTACCGATATTCCAATAATGATAACTAGAATTCGAAGTGGCCAACCTAAAATTGCTGAGAGGATTATAGCTGGTGCAAAGATGGTAATCCCAGCTGCAAGACCTCTTTGAACTAAAAAGAGTAGGGCGGTAAGCGTTCTTGTTTGAACTCCAAAACGATTTTCTAAAAACTCATAGGCTGTTCTGACCTTTAGTTTGTAATAAAGTGGAATAAATACCACACAAATAACAATCATAGCTAATGGAAGACCAAAGTAGAACTGCACAAATCCCATTCCATCGTGAAAGGCCTGTCCAGGAGTGGATAAGAATGTAATCGCAGATGCTTGTGTAGCCATGACCGACAAACCAATAGTCCACCAAGGGGTGTTATTGCCAGCAAGCACGTAATCTTCTACATTTTGAGCTCCTCTTGTTTTCCAATAACCGTAACCGATAATAAACAATAGGGTACCTATAAGGATCATCCAATCAATAGTGCTCATATCAATAGTTGGTCATTAAGAGGTAAAACAAAAGAATATAGATCGCATTTGCAGCCAGTACTAGTCCATACCAAGAATTCCACTTCATATTAATTGTTGTTTTGTGATAATAGGTTTGCAAATAGTTTATAAGCACCCGCAACTCCAGCAGGTAGTTCTCTAAAGAAGCTGATACCTGTATAGATATAGGTTCCTTTTCCATAGGGAGCAATCAATAAACTACCTTGTTTTGGAGTTTCACCTATGTCGTTCATTTCTAGTGGTGCAGCAAAATTTGAATCCCATTGATTTGGAAAATACAAGCCTCGCTCTTGAACCCAATTGTCAAAATCTTTCTCAGTAATTTTATTGGGATCATTTAAAACGGGATGTTCAGGAAGTAAAAATCTCACTTCTGCATTTTCTTCAGCAACACGATCTCTTGACAATTGAAGCGAATAGGGAGATGCCTCTGATAGATCCATTCCAGATCTTCCACTGGTGTTGTATTGGGTAATCATGGTTCCACCTTTATATACATAATCGAGTAATAATTCTTTTTTCGTTCTCAATTCAGGATAGACATTGTAAACTCTTACTCCTAATACTACAGCATCATAGGCTTCTAAAAGTTCTGATGTTATCGATTCTATTGAAATTAAGTCTACTTGATATCCAATTTGTTCTAAACTCTCAGGTACTTGATCTCCAGCTCCCATGATATATGCGATTCGTTCTCCTCTTTTTTCAATGGAGAGTTTTACGGCTTTAAAAGAAGCGGGCACTAAAACATCTTGTTTGGGTATATGATCGTAATCAATCTCAATGTGGTGTTTGTCGTAAAGCTCATTTTCAATTTTCGCTTTAGCATTTATAGTATAGCTTCCTTCTTTATTGGAGGGAGTTAATTGAAATGAAAATAATTGCGACTCTCCTTGACTATCAAAATCAAATAGGTGTTTTTTAGGTTCGATATTCCAAGAGTTTGGAATCTCTAAATAGACTTCACCTTCGATGGAATCACTGAGTGCTTTAACTTCTACTTGAACAGTTTTAGGTTGTAAATTTGTAAAGAGACTTACCTGATCTTTGAACTCTAAGCTAATCTTAGGAAGGATGCTAAAATTATTCAGTAGTTCTCCCTTATCTGGTTTGGAAGTGCGGTATACAGCAGCCCTTTCTATTGGAATTGCAACTCCATTTATACTTAAAAGGATTTTAAACCTTATGCGATTTGGAGTATTTGGAAGACCTATAAAGTCGGTATTATTAGTGGAGTAAATTCCAATATCATCGGTGGATTTATCGAGCCAATAGGGAGTGTTGTAAGGAGTCTCTTTGTCAATATGTATACTTAGTTTTGTGCTTGTCTTTTGATTGTTTTCTAGAGAAAATCCTTTGATAGAACTTGCTGTTTGATAATTAGATTCGACTTTTTGAATGCTTACAAGATTGTTTGATCGATTGATGGCTTCAAGAATAAACTCAACATCACTTCCAGGGTTTGTGTAGGCTTTGGTCGCATTCGCTTCAATAAAAATTCCATTTATTGCCAATATAAAATCAACCAATTCTTTTGTTTTCTCTCGTTTCCAAAAACTGTCTTCCAACTTGTTGAGTAGGGTATAAGCTTCGAGTAAAACTGGAGTATGTGTTGAAGGATCGGCATAGTTGAAATTTTTTTCAAGAGGCTTGAGAAGCTTTTCAATTGCATGCCCACCTTTGATTCGATTCCAAGAGGTGTCAATTCCTTCAAAGAGATCTCCTGTTGAGAGTTTACTGCCCTTGATGAGTTCTAGGTATTCGTTTTCTGACCCTCTTTGTAAACGTCGTCCAAATCCTTGACAGAGGTGTTGACTGCTAGCTATTGAAGCAATCTCATTGTTGGAGATTCCAAGTGAAGGATAGTAAACTCCGACATCGTATTTTAAAAGGTTATCCTGGTTAGCTTCTTCAAATTTTTCAGCAGATCCATAAAACCACCAAGAGGTATTAAAGAACAAGCGTTTGGGTTTCCAACTCTCAGTTGCTGTTCTGAGTGGGAATAATTCTGTATTGTCGATCAAATCGAAGGCTTCAACAGATAGTATAGCGGATGTTGTGTGGTGTCCATGAGTGCTTCCTGGACTTCGATGATCAAATCGATTGATGATCACGTCTGGTTTAAACAAGCGAATCCGATCGATGATATCAGTTAATAGTTCTTGTTTATCCCATATTCTTAAGGTTTCGTCTGGATGCTTTGAATAACCAAAATCGATTGCTCTTGTAAAATACTGCTCTCCACCGTCAATAGAACGCGCTTTTTTGAGTTCTTCAGTTCTTAAAACACCTAATAATTCTCGTATTTCAGTACCTATAAGGTTTTGACCACCATCACCCCTTGTCATTGCCAAATAAGCCGTTTTAGCGTGTATTTGATGGGTTAAATATGCTATTAATCGTGTGTTTTCGTCATCAGGGTGAGCAGCTACAAACATTACTCTACCTAGGAAGTTGAGCTTTTGTAAGTCTAAATGTAGTTCAGATGATGATTTAGTGCGAGGTTGTTGTGCAAACAGGTGAAGATTGCAAAAAAAAAGTAAGCTTAATAGTATAGAGCGTGTGTTCATGAATTCCCTTTTGAACCAAAATACAATATTTTAGTTCTTAGGAATTACAAAATTTTGTTAATGTTTGGTAGACTAGAGCTGTAGGTAAACCTACTACATTATTGTAGGAACCCTCGATTTTTTCAACAGCAATTAAGCCAATCCACTCTTGAATTCCATAGGAACCTGCCTTGTCAAAAGGTTGGTATAGTTCAATATAATATTCGATGTCTTTTTTGGAAATCACATTGAATTTAACCTTTGTTATCGCATTTACTACTACTTGTTTTTGAGTAGAAGTAAAACATACAGAAGTGTATACCTCATGCCAATTTCCAGAGAGTTCTTCTAACATTTCTAAAGCCTGAATCTTATCATTGGGTTTTCCAAGTGCTTTGTTTTTAAACCATACAATGGTATCTGAAGTAATGAGAACCTCATCTGTTGCAAGTCCCTTTTTTAAAGGTTCTGCTTTTAAAATCGATAGATAGTCAGTGATTTCTTCTTTTACTAAATAAGAGGGATACTCTTCTGCAACTTCTTGGGTCCTGATTTCAACATCAATTCCCATATCCTTAAAAAAGTTTTTCCTTCTAGGAGAAGAAGATCCCAATACTACCTTACAATTCAAATCCATGAACTAGTCATTTTTAGCATCATAAGCAGGAGGCCAATCACCTCTTACTTTAAGTACTTGTTCAATCACATCTCTAACGCACTCATCACCTCCAATTCGATGAGAAATATAATGGGATAGTTCCTTTACTTCAGGAACAGCATCTTGTGGACAGGTTGCTAATCCTACTGCTTTTAAAGGTGGAATATCTGGAATATCATCTCCCATATAGAGGATGTTTTCTGGTTTAGTGCCAGTTTTTTGAATAAAATCTTCAAAAGCCTCCATCTTATAAGAAGCGCCTAAATAAATATGTTCAACCCCTAGAGCGGCAAATCTCTTTTGAACTCCAGGATCTGTTCCCCCAGAAATTAAACAAATCGTATATCCTAAATTGAGGGCTTGCTTTACTGCATAACCATCTTTGACACTGACAGTTCGAAGTAATTGTCCTTGTTCACTAATTTGAACGGTTCCATCGGTAAACACACCATCCACATCAAATATAAAGGTGTCAATTTTATGCAAGTATTCTTTATAACTCATTGTATTGGTCTTTAATAGCATTACTTAACTGCTCGTATCTATTTTTGTGATTTGGATCTTTGATCATGTTTAAATGTTGTTCAATTGTCTTGAAATCATTTCGTCTAGCGGGACCAGATTGAATGCTTTTGGGATCAAAAGCTACAGCATTTTTAGCAGTTTGAAGAATTAATTCATTTAATAAATCATCAGGAAGCTCAAAATCGGACAATAGTTCTTTGCTTATCCCAAACAAATAATTACTGAAATTATTGGCAAATACCGCAGCTAAATGAGCTTCTTTACGTTTGTTTGAATCGATCTCTCGAACATCAATTGATAGGATATTAGCCAATTTCTTTAATACTTCGCATGTCTTTTTGTTTTTAGCTTCTATCAATATTGGAACACATTTAAAGTTGACAAAGCTTTTGGTATTGTAGGTTTGCAGAGGATAAAAGACTCCTGCATTCTCGGAAGTTAGACTAGTTAGAGAAAGTGATCCTGCACAATGGGCAATCACCGATTTATGTTTGCCAACTGCCGCTTCACATTCCTCAACGGCTGAATCTGATACTGCTAATAGTATCACATCAGATTTTTTGGCTTTTTTAAAGTCAGTGCTGGTACTTGATTTTGTGAAATACTGAAGTGCTTCCTTAGATCTTCCTATGATTTGAAGATGGATCTGATCACTTTCTAAAAAAGTGTGATATAAATTTCTGGCAAGAGCTCCAGTTCCTATAATTGTTACTTCAATCATATGAGCGAAAATACAAAAAGGCAAATCAATTTCCTTAAATGCATCTTAAATTTTAAGGTAAAATTTATTTAGTAGGTAAGAAGTACTTACTTTTGTTTTGCTATTTATTTTACTATGGATTTAATCAAAAATTATTTGTTTTCAACCCGTTTAATGGCGGTATTGTTTATTGTTTTTGCTGTTGCAATGGGATTAGGAACTTTTATTGAGAGTTGGTACAGTACAGAAACAGCAAGAATCTGGATTTACAACACCAGTTGGTTTGAAGCAATCATGCTCTTTTTTATGATTAATTTCATTGGAAATATCGCTAAGTATCGTTTGCTTAGAAAGGAAAAATTAGCTGTACTTGTTTTACACTTAGCATGGATTTTCATAATACTAGGTGCATTTGTTACACGTTATATCAGTTTTGAAGGGATGATGCCTATAAGAGAAGGGGTTTCAGAAAATGTATTTTATTCTGATAAAACCTATTTGACTCTAATGGTTGATGGTGAAATGGACGGTCAGATACTTAGAAGGAATTTTCAAGATGAAATCTTAGTTACACCTGAGGCTATCAAATCGTCACTTCCTTGGGCCAATAATTTTAATCAAACAGACTTTAAGATGGAGTTTGTTGATTTTAGAGCAGGAATGACAACTGGAATCATTGCAGATGATAAAGGAGAGGCATTTTTAAAAATTGTCACTTCTTCAACAGGATCAAGAGATGAGCACTATATCAAAGAAGGAACTGTTGAAAACATTCACAACGTATTATTTGCATTTAATTCTCCCACTGATGGGGCCATTAATATTAGTTTAAAAGACGGTAATTACTCGATAAATTCTCCTTTTGAGGGAAGTTTTCTGAGAATGGCAGATCAGTTCACAGATCGTGTTTTAGCAGATCAGACTTCTGATTTACAGTTGCGTTCACTTTATAATTTCTCTGAATTTCAATTTGTGGTTCCAGAACCGATTATTTTCGGTAAAAAAGGTATCGTTAAAGCTGAAATGGGAGCTGCAGATGCAAAGGATGCTGTGCGATTTAAGATTACTGTTGGTGATCAAACAGAAGAAATTACGGTCCTTGGACAAAAGGGTATGAGCTCCTTTTCAGAACCTTTAGAGTTAGGTGGACTAAAATTCACAGTTGGCTATGGGTCTAAAGTTTACGAATTGCCATTTGCAATTCACCTCAAAGATTTTATAGCAGAAAAGTATCCTGGTACTGAGAGAGGATACTCTTCATTTATGAGTAAGATTACTGTAGAAGATGAGCCATCATTTGATTACGACATCTATATGAATCACGTTTTAGATCACAAGGGTTATCGCTTTTTTCAATCGAGCTTTGATCCTGATGAAAAAGGAACGGTACTATCTGTAAATCACGATTGGTGGGGAACCAATATCACTTATTTAGGATACATTCTGCTTTATATTGGAATGATTGCAATTTTCTTTTTTGGAGAGACTCGTTTTAAAAAGCTATCAAAATCAATCGATGAAATTAAAAGTAAAAAAACTGCTTTAACAGTTTTGATCATCTTGATGAGTATGGGTCTTCAGGCTCAATCTACAGATGACAATCATAGGCACCAAACAGAAAACACTGCTGATCCCTTAAAATGGGTGAAAGATTATATGGTCGATAAGGAACAGGCCAACCAGTTTGGTTATCTGGTCATCCAAGATGATAATGGTCGTATGAAGCCCATCAACACCTATGCTTCTGAATTACTCAGAAAATTGAGTCGTAAGGATCATTTCGAAGGTTATGATGCCAATCAGGTCTTCTTATCCATGCAACTCAACCCTGAAATGTGGTATAATGTTGAGTTTATCACATTAGATAAACAAGGAAAGAACGATAGTCTTCGCAAAATTATAGGGATTCCAAAGGGTAAGAAATTAGTTAAGGCGGTTGATTTCTTCGATGCAGAGGGAAGGTATAAATTAGCACCTTATCTTCAAGAAGCCTATGCGACTAATACACCGAATCAATTTCAGAAAGATTTTAGAGAAATAGACCTAAAACTTGGACTCTTAAACAGAGCCTTGTCTGGAGAAATAGTTAAAGTATTTCCGCTAGTCAACGATGAGAATAACAAATGGATTTCAGATGTTGAGTATCAAAGAGATGGCTATGAAGTTAGAGATTCACTATATGCTAATTTTGTAAAGAACGGTTTTCGTTATTACAAATCAACGCTTTACAACGCTTTAAATACCTCTGATTACCAAGAGTCAACTAAAGTACTCGAAGCTCTTAAAATCAACCAAAAGCAAAATGGAGCAGAAGTGATGCCTTCTGATCAAAAAGTTGATGTTGAAATCAGATACAATAAAGCTGATCCTTTTAACAGATTGTATCACTACAATATTATGTTTGGGGTATTGATGTTTTTAGTGTTGATCTTTCAAATTTTTAAAGACAGAAAACTATACCATTACGCTATAAAAGGATTTGCATTTCTCATTGGAATTTCTTTTTTAATTCACACCCTTGGTTTAGGAGTTCGTTGGTATATTTCAGGTCACGCTCCATGGAGTGATGCCTACGAGAGTGTTTTGTACGTTTCTTGGGCGACTCTTGGAATGGGATTGTATTTGGGGAGAAAAAGTCCTTTAAGCCTCGCTTCTGCAACCTTTGTAGCTTCTATGCTACTGTGGATCGCACATCAAAGCTGGGTTGACCCTTCTATAGCAAACTTGCAACCAGTACTCGATAGTTATTGGCTGATGATACACGTGGCGATCATCGTTGGTAGTTATGGCCCACTTAGTGTTGGAATGATAATTGGATTTGTTACCATGATCTTGATGTTGTTAATCAATAAGAACAACCAAAAGAAAATGGAACTCAATATAAAAGAGTTGACTGTTTTAAACGAATTATCACTTACCGTTGGACTCGTAATGTTAACTATTGGAAACTTCCTTGGTGGAATGTGGGCGAATGAATCCTGGGGTCGCTATTGGGGTTGGGATCCAAAAGAAACTTGGGCATTAATTTCAATTATGATTTATGCTTTTGTGATACACGCTCGTTTGATACCAGGACTTAGAGGGAAGTGGACCTTTAGCTTTATGAGTGTAATTGCTTATGCGAGTATTATGATGACTTATTTTGGTGTTAACTTTTATCTTTCTGGATTGCATTCTTATGCGAGTGGAGATCAGGTGATTACTCCAAATTTTATTTGGTATACGGTAGGAGTCGTTTTAATACTTGGTGTAACAAGTTATTTGAGATACCGCTCTGTTCAGAAAAAATCATAAAAACTCGATTGAATCGAAGTTTGTATATTTATTTAAAAATATAATCATGGCACAAGAACCCTTGGGAATTAATTCCACCTGTGTACATACAGGCGAAGTTGAAGACAAACAGCATAAAGGTGCTGTTTCTCCAATATATGTTAGTTCTTCCTACGCATATGAAAATGTAGACGTAAAACGTTATCCTAGATATTTTAACACTCCTAATCAAGAAGGGCTTTCAAAAAAAGTTGCAGCATTAGAACACAAAGAAGCAGGGATGATTTTTGGAAGTGGTATGGCAGCTATAAGTACTGCTGTTCTAGCTTTTTTAAAGCACGGAGATCACGTGATATTTCAAAATGCACTTTACGGTGGTACAGTTAACTTTATTCATAAAGAATTTACACGTTTTGGGATTGAGTACAGTTTTACAAACGGTTTAAACAAAGAAGATTTTGAAAGAGAACTGAGACCCAATACAAAAATGGTCTATGTAGAAACTCCATCCAATCCACTTTTAAAAATCACAGATCTTAAAATGGTAGGAGAGTTTGCCAAAAAGAATAAACTCATATCGCTTATCGATAATACTTTTGCTAGTCCTATTATTCAAGTACCAGATGATTTTGGAATCGATGTAGTGATTCACTCTGCGACAAAATATATGGGAGGTCATTCTGATATTGCTGCAGGAGCTGTAGCAGCATCAAAAGAAAATATTGAAAAAATATGGTCTATTGCGATCAATTTTGGAGGAAGTCTCAGTGATTATAGCGTATGGCTCTTAGAGCGTTCTATGAAAACGATGGCACTTCGAGTAAATGCACAATGCGATAATGCGATGGCAATGGCTTTATACCTCCAAGAACACCCTTTAGTTGAAAAGGTCTATTATCCTGGTCTTGAAAGTCATCCTGAGCACGAGCTTGCCAAAGAACAAATGACTAAATTTGGTGCCATTGTTTCTTTTGAACTCAAAGAACAACTCAATTCATCAGAATTCTTTTCGGCTTTAAAACTCATAAAGCCTTCGCTCAGTTTAGCTGGAGTGGAAAGCACAATGCTTGCACCGAGTAAGACCTCACATTCACTTTTAAGTGAACAGGAGCGAAAAGAAGCTGGAATAGCAGACGAATTAATTCGATTCTCATTAGGGATCGAAGAAGTTTCAGATTTAATTGAGGATATCGAACAAGCATTAAATAAAATACAATAAGATGAAAGTAGATATTTTAGCTTTTGGAGCTCATCCAGATGATGTTGAACTAGGTGCTGGAGCAACGATAGCAAAGGCAGTAAAAGAGGGTAAAACAGTAGCTATAGTTGATTTAACTCAAGGAGAACTAGGAACCAGAGGTTCTGTTGAAATTCGTCAACAAGAAAGCACTGCTGCCAATAAAATTCTAGGGATATCTTACAGAGAGAATTTAGATTTAGCAGATGGGTTTTTTAAAAACGACAAGGAGAGCCAATTGAAAGTTATAAAAGCGATTCGAAAATATCAACCTAAAATTGTACTCTGTAATGCTATTGATGATCGTCATATCGATCATCCAAAAGGTTCAGATTTGGTGAGCGATTCTTGTTTTTTGAGCGGATTAAAAAGAATTGAGACTAAAGATGAAAATGGCCCACAACAACAATGGAGACCTCAAGTAGTATATCACTACATACAATGGAAGAACATAGAACCTGACTTTGTGGTTGATGTCAGTGATACCATTGACCAAAAGATGGAATCGATTAAAGCTTATGCATCCCAAATCTATAATCCCAACACCAAAGAACCTAGCACACCTATCAGTAGTAAGAACTTTTTAGACTCTGTACAATACAGAGCAAAAGACTTAGGAAGGCTCATTGGAGTAGAGGCAGCAGAAGGTTTTACAACAGAGCGATATGTCGCTGTAAAATCTTTAGACGATTTAATTTAAATTTCCTCAATTTTTTTTTGGGTTTAAAACTAAAAACATATTACATTTGCAATCGCTAAAATGGTGGTTGTAGCTCAGCTGGTTAGAGCGCTGGATTGTGGTTCCAGAGGTCGCCGGTTCGAACCCGGTCTTCCACCCAAAAATAAAGCCTCCTTTACTGGGGGCTTTTTTTGTGGATTTATCTAATCAATTTTCTCTATATCTCACTCAAAACCAAACTTTTGTCATATTTCAATTAGAATTTATGATGTAATTTTAGTTGATTTTTACGGATTATTAATTTCAAAACTCAAATCAATGGTAGGTGAAGAAGTAATGAATATAATTGCAATTCTATCAGTAATTGCCTGGCCAATTCTGTTTTGGTATCTAGAAAAAAAACACCATTAATTAGAATCTGAGTTCTCCTTAATGATGTTCTTTTGATCAACTAATATCCTTAGTTGACAACTATTCTATTTCCACTAGATCAACTAGTAAGCTGTCTATTCTATACTTTCAGATATTCTATCTACGGTGATAGCCTTGTTTCTATTTGCTATTTCCCATGCTGTATGGAATACTAAACGAGCTCTGTTTTCTAAAAGGTCGAAATTGATCTTATCAACAGTATCCGATTCCCTGTGATAATCATCGTGAGTTCCATTAAAATAAAAGATAATTGGAATATTGTTCTTAGCAAAGTTGTAGTGATCAGAACGATAGTAGAAACGATTAGGATCGTTTTCATCGTTATAAGTGTAATCGAGTTCAATATCCATGAATTCATCGTTTACAAGCTCTGAAATTTGATGCAATTCCATACTCAGTTTATCAGATCCAATTAAGTAAACATAATCTCTGTTTCCTTCTCTTTTAGGATCAATTCTTCCAACCATGTCAATGTTGAGGTTGGCAATGGTTTTATCAAGACTAAAAACAGGATCTACGTCCGTGTAATATCTAGAACCTAACAAGCCTTTTTCTTCGCCTGTTACATGTAAAAACACTACAGATCGTCTTGGTCCATTTCCATTGTCAGCCGCCTTTTTAAAAGCCTCAGCGATTTCAAGAAGGGCAACCGTACCCGATCCATCGTCATCAGCTCCGTTAAAGACTTCACCTTTGTCGTTAACACCCACATGATCTAGATGTGAAGAGATCACAATATACTCCTCTGGAAACTCTGACCCTTTTAGATAAGCGACAACATTTTCTGTTCCTACTTTTCTATCCTTTGATTGAAGGTCAATTGAAACAGATTTCTTAATAGATTGTTTTTTTTGATCTTGATCATCAGATATTAATACTTTTGCCAAATCATCATTAGCGAAGATTGTCGGAATCGCAGTACTTTCTAGTGCGTCAATAGACATTCTACCACTGTCGTTTTGCTTCATATAATCAAACCTTCTTTTCATACGATCGTAATAAGCTTGATCGATATAGATAACAGCTTTTGCTCCGTTTTTGAAAGCAGCCTTTTGCTTGAGTTCAATACCTTCAGACATTTTTCCCCAGTCTGTTTTTTGTCCATCTGGTTCTCCAGCTTGAATGACAACTATGGCATCTTTCACATTGAGTCCTTCATAATCTGAATAGGTCATGGTATCTATACCATAACCAACATTTACAAAATGTTTAGCTGAAGCATTTACACCTGAAAAACCGAAAAAATCATCTCCATTCGTATATGTTTTAGTACCTATTGTCAAACTTCCTGTTGGAATTTTCTTGATAGTTAAATCAAACTTTTGAAAATAATCTCCACTCTGTTGAGCAGCGGGAATTCCCAATCTCTGATATTGAGATCTGAGGTATTGAACGGCTTTCTTTTGACCCTCTTCACCTGTTTCTCTTCCTTCAAATTCGTCTGAAGCATAGATGGTTAGATGATTGCTTAGGTCATACTGAGAAATGGTACTAGCAAACAATTGTGCTTGCTTTTTATTAGTCTCTAACTGCAATTCTTGAGCACTAACAGTTAAAAGAATAAAATTGCTTAATAGTAATAATTTTAATTTCATTTGAATATTTGTTTTTTTAAGAGGATTAAATGTACTAAATAAGTAACAATAGTTACCTACTGAAATTTACAAAGAGTCTAAATTTGCATTAACTTTAAAATAAATTATGGAACTCATTACAATTTTCGGATACATAGGAGCTGTGCTTATTGGTGTTATTTTAGGACTCATCGGGGGTGGTGGATCTATATTAACAGTGCCAGTATTGGTTTATCTCTTTGGATTAAGCCCGGTAATGGGAACTGCATATTCGCTTTTTATAGTTGGATTTACCTCACTTATTGGAGCTATCAAAAATATGAGACAGGGAATGGTAGATCTCAAAACGGGGATTGTATTTGCGATACCAGCTTTTATCGCTGTTTACAGTACTCGTAAATTTATAGTACCAGCAATTCCTGATCATATTATTACCATCGGAGATTTTGTGTTGACAAAATCAATAGCCATCATGGTCTTTTTTGCCATCATTATGTTTTTAGCAGCTTTTGCAATGATTCGAAATAAATGTATCGGAGATAATTGTGAAGATGGTCAAGAAATACCTGTGTATAACTATCCACTAATTATTGTAGAAGGATTAGTAGTAGGGGTTTTAACTGGTGTTGTTGGAGCTGGAGGAGGATTCTTAATTATCCCTGCACTAGTATTGCTAGCCAAACTCCCTATGAAAAAAGCAGTAGCAACCTCACTGATGATCATTGCTATAAAATCGCTTATAGGTTTTATTGGTGATGTAGAGAATTTAACCATTGATTGGTCTTTTCTTGGACTGATTACCGCATTGTCTGTAGTTGGAATTTTTATTGGGGTTGCACTTAGTAAGGTAATTCCAGGAGATAAGCTTAAAAAAGCATTTGGATGGTTCGTGCTTTTAATGGCTCTTTATATTATCTACAAAGAACTTTTCGCTTAAGATATCAAATCTTTAGTCAATTTATTTAAGGCTTTGACTTTGCCTTCAAAATCTGTTTTTAAGCTGTCTCTATACTCTTGTAAGTAATGCAATAGTTTATCGATATCTTCAGGTAAAACAGCTTCTAACCACTGTCGAAGTCGCTTGGCAAGGGTAGGTGATTTGCCATTGGTGGAAATTCCAATCTTAAGATTTCCCTTAGTGACAATACTTCCCATATAAAAATCACAAAGCGGTGGATTGTCTGCGACATTACAAAGGGTGTTTTGTGCTCTACAATCACGGTATACCTGCTGATTAACTATTGGACTATCAGTCGTCGCGATGACAATATGTTTGTCTTGAAGGTATCGTTTGTGATACTTATCTTCAATTAATTTTATTTCTTTCCCTTTTACAAAGTCCAAGGTTACTTCTCTAAAAAAAGGAGCTATCATTGTTATATGAGCATCAGGACTCGATTTCCATAAGAATTCAAGTTTTTCCAATGCAACATGACCACCTCCAACAATGAGAATCTGCAACTGTTGTGTCTTTAAAAAAATAGGGTAGAGGGTATTCACGATACTAATTGTTTGTTGATAAAGCTAGAATAATGCTCCGTTTTCGCATAGGATGCTGCTGGACCAATAACAATCAAAGCAGGATTGCTAATTCTAGTTTCTTCAACAGCTTGCTCTATATGCTCAATATCTGCTAAAACAACCTTTTCATTGGGCATGGTTCCATTTTGAATAATAGCTATTGGATAAGAATCACTCTTGTGTTTTTTAAACTCATTGATAATAGAGGGTAGATTTTTAATTCCCATTAGGATGAGTATTGTTGCCGTTGATTGAGCTGCTAAAGCTATGTCAGAAGAAGCATTCCCTTTTGCAGTATGACCAGTGATCACCCAAAAACTTTCACTTTCACCCCTTTTAGTAAGTGGTATTTGGTGCTTGGCTGCGATTCCAGAATAAGATGATATTCCAGGAATGAGTTCTGTCTCAATTCCAAAGAGTTGTGCAGCCTCTAACTCTTCACTAGCCCTAGCGAATACTGATACATCACCACCTTTTAATCGAACGACCTTCTTTCCCTGTTGAGCGAGCTGAACAATAAGCTGATTGATTTCAAATTGCTTTTTTGAATGTCTTCCTAAGCGTTTCCCGACATAGATTTTTTCAGCTGTTGGATTGTAATCCAAAAAACCTTCATTGACCAAGGCGTCGTAAAGAATCACATCAGCTTCCTTGAGGATACGGACTCCTTTTACCGTAATGAGTTCAATATCCCCTGGTCCTGCGCCAATTAAACTTATTTTACCCTTAGTTGTCATTGGTGTGTTCTTTGATCCAACTCAATACGAGCTTTGCTTGATCCGCGTAGGCTTTTGCAAATAACTCAGTAGGTTTGTTGGTGTTGATTAAACGGATAAGATCATTAAATTGAAATTGAAACACATTCTTAAATTCAGGATAGACCTCATCGAATGATTCAATGATTGATTCGTGAGTGTTGATCTTTGAATTAGACTTCGTTAGCAATGCTTTTGCTGCTCTTATCTGTGTTGCATAAGAGTGGTAGATACTATCTGACCAAGACTTATTTTCAAGTGTTTCTAAAGCCAATTCAAAGCTTTCTTGTGCATCAAAGAGCAGCGTTTGAACCAAATCAATAGTTACTCCAGCACATTCTCCAATACCAATTTCCTTCTTGTAATACTTGTCATTACCCCAATCGATAAAATCACTGTCCACTAAATCCTCAGTTGATGAGAATTCTTTTAAGTTTTGATAGAAGTAATCAGTTCCTCGTTGATCGTAATAATCAGTAAACAGGGTATTTTTGTCAGTATTTTGGGTGAAGTCATTTAAAATCCACTTTAGGACCTCAGGAACACGTTTGGAGGGTGTTTTGAGAACCTTATCAGCAAAACGCCCCTTTCCATTGCTAAGAACGCCTCCTCCTAAGAGAATTTGTGTAGCTGGAGCAATTCGCTCACCAGCTTTTAGGGTCATCCCCTGAAATCCAATATTTGCGATGGTGTGTTGTCCACATCCGTTCATACAACCACTAATCTTAATAGTCAGGGCTCTTTGTTGAATTAATTGACTGTAATCGTTTTCAATAAGTGTTTGTAATTCCTTAGCCAATCCCATACTTGAACCAATCCCCAAATTGCAGGTAGAAGTTCCTGGACAAGCTGTTATATCATTAATCTTATGAAAACCTATTCTGGTAAAACCAAGTTCATTTAAAGCCTGATAGAGCGCTGGTAAATTATCCTTTTGTATCGATTTTAATAAGATACTTTGACCAATACTCAATCGAAGATCAGAACCACAGAAGGCATCGATGATATCTGCTAATTTTCTTGCGGTATCTGATGAAAAATCTCCAGTAACCACGGGGATTCCCACTGCGTATAAGCCCTTTTGTTTTTGTTCAAATACATTGGTTTCAAACCAATCTTGATAGTTTTTACTAGATATATCTACTGCTGAATCATAAAGATCAGTTGAGCGAATTTCTTCTTCTTTATATTCTATATGATAGGTTTTGTAGGGTAGTGCAATAGTTTCTTCATCAACCCATTGTAAAAACTGTTCTACGCCCTCTGTTTCGATTAAAAACTTTAAACGAGCTTTATTTCTCTTGTTGCGTTCTCCTCTACGATCAAATACTCTGATAACCGCTTCGCTAAATGGAATTAGTAGATTAGCATCTAAAGCCTCGTGCACCACATGAGCAGCTTTTGGTTGAGAACCAATTCCACCACCAATTAATACCTTAAAAGCGTGCTTACCGTCTTTTAGCACAGGAATAAAACCCAAATCGTGAATAAAACTCAAAGCGTCATCTTTTTCTGATGAAGAAAAACTCACTTTGATCTTTCTACCCATGTCTTGACAAATTGGATTTCTCAAAAAGTACTCAAAAAAGGCATGAGCATATGGAGTGACATCAAAATGCTCATCGATGTCTATACCTGCTTTATCAGATGCGGTCACATTTCTTACGGTGTTACCACAAGCTTCTCTTAGTGTGATTTCATCTTTTTCTAATTCAGCCCATAACTCAGGAGTTCTATCCAAGGATACGTGGTGAATTTGAATATCCTGACGAGTGGTAATGTGTAAATTACCATTAGAATACTCATCAGATACTCCAGCGATTCTTCTTAGTTGCTTGGAAGATACCTTACCATAAGGCAATTTAATTCGAATCATCTGGACTCCAAATTGACGTTGTCCATAGACTCCTCTAGCAAGTCTTAAACTTCTAAACTTTTGTTCGTCTATCTGAAGGTTTCTAAATTCAAATATCTTTTTCTCTAATTCTATGATATCCCTTTCGACAATAGGGTTTTCTATTTCTGTTCTAAAACTCTGCATCTTATTTTATAAAGCCTACTCCGGCGGTGTTATTAGTTTGAGAATCAATTAAAATAAAGGCCCCTAAGGCTTTGTGATCGCTATAGGCTTTCGATACGATTGGACTCGCTGTTTGAATACTAACTTCTCCTATATCGTTTAATTTCAATTGATTGTTTTGATTGATCGTCAATGTTTCTAAATCGATGGTATTATGCACTGCTTTGATTTTGGCCTTTACCTTCTGAACTCCTTGTTGCAACCAATAAATACCTGAAGCATTTAATGGAGTGTCTTGAAGCCAACTAACTGTTGCTGTCAATTGTTTAGTGGTGTTTATTTCAAAATCTTGAGCCACAATACTGCTTCCTCTTGACACGTCTACCTCATCTTCAAGAAGAATGGTCCCATTCTCGTTTTGGTGAAGTTTATCGACAGGTTCACCGTATTTTTCCAATCGTTTTACTTTAGAAATGCGATTGGAAGGGTGTACTTTAATAAGATCGCCCACTGAAAAGCTACCCGACTTCACCTTACCGGCAAACCCTCTATAATCGTGATACTCTTCAGTTTTTGGGCGAATCACATATTGTACTTGAAAGGATTGTTCCTCAATTTGATGTTCTTCTTCAATAGGAATCGATTCCAACAAACTCAAAAAAGAGGGACCTGTATACCAGGATGTATTTGAGGATGTATCGATTACATTGTCTCCTTTTAGAGCAGATAAGGGAATGAAATAGGAATGCAATCCCTTATTGGCCTGTGATTCAATTAAAAGATTTAAATTACTTACTATTGAATTAAATTCAGATTCTTTATAATCGACCAAATCCATTTTATTGATGGCAAAGATCACTTGATTGATTCCCAGTAGTTGGGTGATGTAAAAGTGACGTTTGGTTTGTTCAATCACTCCCTTTCTAGCGTCAAGCAAAACAATTGCAGCGGATGCTGTAGAAGCACCAGTAATCATATTTCTTGTGTATTCAACATGTCCAGGAGAATCAGCTACAATAAAGCGTCTAACATCTGTCGAAAAAAAGATGTTGGAAACATCGATGGTAATACCTTGTTCGCGCTCAGTTAAAAGTCCATCTGTTGCCAATGAAAAATCTAAGTAATCGTATCCCTTACTCTTACTCTTGTTTTCAATATGAGCGATTTGATCGTCTTTTAATGATTTTGTCTCGTATAATAGTCTGCCAATAAGTGTGCTTTTTCCGTCATCTACACTTCCAGCGGTTACAACTTTAATAATATCCATGTCTTTCTAATTCTAAAAATATCCTACTTTTTTTCGCTCTTCCATTGCAGCCTCTGATCGTTGATCATCTATTCTTGCACCTCGCTCCGATATGGTTGATCCACTGATCTCACCGATAATGGTATCGAGATCGGTAGCATAGGAGGGAACTGCTGCTGTACAAGTCATATCTCCTACAGTTCTAAAGCGAACCATTTCTTCGAATACTTCTTCATCTTCTGATAAAGTGATGTATTCTGAATTTGGAATCAATAAGCCATTTCGAACAAATACCTCTCTCTTATGAGCGTAGTATATGGATGGAATGACTAAATTTTCTTGTTTGATGTAATTCCAAACATCGAGTTCTGTCCAGTTACTAATTGGAAACACGCGAACGTTTTCACCATTGTGGATATGTCCGTTGAGCATATCAAAGAGTTCAGGGCGTTGCAGTTTTTCGTTCCACTGACCAAAGTCATCACGAACTGAAAAAATTCGCTCTTTTGCACGAGCCTTTTCCTCATCGCGTCTAGCACCTCCGATACAAGCATCAAATTTCAATTCTTCAATAGCTCCTAAGAGGGTAGTAGTCTGTAAGGTATTTCTACTGGCATTTTTTCCAGTTTCTTCGATGACATTACCGGCATCGATATCATCTTGAACATAACGAACGATTAATTCGACACCTAGCTCTTTTACAAGGGCATCGCGTTGTGTTAGAGTTTCTGGAAAGTTGTGTCCTGTATCGATATGCACAAGTGGAAAAGGTATTTTTGCTGGAGCAAAGGCCTTTTTTGCCAATTGAACTAATACGATGGAATCCTTTCCTCCTGAAAAAAGTAAGGCAGGTTTGTTAAACTGTCCTGCAACCTCTCTTAGGATGTAAATCGCTTCTTCTTCTAATTGTTTTAACACACTCATAGGATGTATTTTATAGTCTATTTTTTATTTTTTTTAATTTTTGTTGGAAGCGTGTAACCCACATTCTTTTTTACTGGATTCCCACCACCATCTTCCAGCTCTTAAATCTTCTCCTGCTTCAATTGCTCTTGTACAAGGCTGGCAACCAATGGATACAAATCCTTTTTTGTGAAGACTGTTCTGAGGTACATTCTGCTCTTCTAAATAAGCTTCTACGGCTTCCAAACTCCAATTGATTAAAGGATTAAACTTTAAAATCTCAAAGTTTGAATCCCATTCTAACAGTGGAGTTGCTGATCTATTTTCACTCTGACCAGCTCTAAGACCTGTGACCCACATTCGCTTTCCCCTAAGGGCTCTTTTAAGTGGTTCAATTTTTCGAATGTAACAACACTCCTTGCGATCTTCAAATGAATTGTAAAAACTATTGGGTCCTTTTTCTGTTATTAAATGTTCAAGTTGAAGCGTATCGGGAGCATAACTCTTTATCGATTTTTTGTACTTGTTAAGTGTTTTGTGAAACACTTCATAGGTTTCAGGAAATAATCTTCCGGTATCAAGAGTGAAGATTTCTACATTTAAATCATTTGAAAATATAGCATCCGTTAGTACCTGATCTTCTTGTCCGAATGAAGTAGAAAATGCTATTTCCCCCTCAACCTCTTTGATGATATATTCAAATGCTTCTAGCAATGACAAACCATCTAGATTCTTGTTAATGTGTTCTATTTTATCGTAAATACTCATAATTTCTTTCCCCAAGTGATTTTATTCCACAAACGCTCATGTACGATGTAAAGGACCATTTTAGTGATGAGTTCAATAAATCCTATAGATAACGCAAACTCTAATGTTCCAGTGATAAACCACGAGATAGCAATGGTGTCTAAGGTTCCAATAACTCTCCAACTGACTGATTTTAGTATAGATCTACTCAGTTGTTCATTTGTGCTGGAAAGTGATTTTGATCTCCTTTTGGAGCTTATAAACTGATCAAGTATCATAATTTACTTTTATTTAACAGTGCAAATATATAGAATTAATCTACATATCCTATATAGTTACTAGGAATTATAGATAATTAAATAATTTCATTTAAATTTGATTAAAACCTAAAGCATGATATCGAATAAATGCAAATATGCGATTAGAGCATTGCAATACCTCGCAAAAAAAAAGAATGAAGATAGATCCATAATGTCTTCAGAGATTGCTGAAAAAGAAGGTATTCCGAAGAAATTCTTAGAAGCTATTCTTCACGAATTAAAAAACAACCGATTTTTAACAAGCAAGAGGGGAAGTAATGGTGGCTATAAATTAATAAAGGATCCAAATGAAATTACCTTGACTGAAGTCATGAGAATCATCGATGGGCCCATTGCATTGCTGCCATGTGTATCATTAAATTATTACGCTTCTTGTGATGGTTGTGATGAGGGAAACTGCAAAATAAAAGGAGTTTTCGAACAGGTAAGAGACTGTACACTTGATGTACTCAACAATACGACTATAGAATCAATGAATAAATAGGATCACTTTAAAGATTGAGATATGGCTTACAAAGTACACCGATTAGATGTCAATAGGCACGATATCAGTTCAAATTAGAGAACTTTATAAATACTCTTCAAGGAGAGGTTATCTCAATTATTCCTAATGTACGTCCAACTTTTCAAATGATGGGAGCTACTGCTAAAGTAGATTACGTATTAGTGGTTGAGAAAACAAATTAGTCCTTTAAATCACAGAGTGATTATTAAATGATCATAAGGGAAACCAGCAACAAAACAAGAACTGGAATTAGTATTGCTATATTGATTTTAATAGCTCTTGTATTTACTTTTAGGGTAGGTAGCTACTTAGATGATCAATGGTACATTCTTTACCAGAGTTATGCGGCTGATATTTTAGTGCCTATTGCAGCATATTTTATGCTTTGCATGAATGATCATCAGTTTTACTTTATACATAAATGGTACCTAAAAGCAATAATTGCTTTTATTGTGATGACTACTAGTGAAGTTCTACAATACTTTGATATTTACTTTTTCGGTGTCACATTTGACCCTATAGATATCCTCATGTATGCATTTGGGGTTTTACTCGCTTCTTTTATTGATCGAATCGTTTTAACAAAGATATTTTTTAAGTGGAATGATATGTAAACTAAAAAAGCCCCTAACTTTAGTTAAGGGCTTTTGTTTTGCGGAGAAAGAGGGATTCGAACCCCCGGAGGTGTGACCCTCAACAGTTTTCAAGACTGCCGCATTCGACCACTCTGCCATTTCTCCTTTGCGGTGGCAAATATAGCATCCTTTTTTAATTCAAGGCAACTATTTTTTAATTTATTTTTTTAATTTTTTTTATTGAAATATTTCAAAATACTTTTCAGTAATTTAGCAAACTCTTTATAAAGCAGTTATGGAACATTGGTATCATTACCTATTATTGATTGTCGTTGGATTTATAGTGGGTTTTATCAACACTATTGCAGGCGGTGCTTCTTTAATATCATTGCCTGTATTAATTTTCTTAGGACTTCCGCCAGCAGTTGCAAATGGAACCAATAGGATTGCAATTGTTTTTCAAACTGCAACAGCAGCTTTAGGTTTTAAAAGCAAAGGAGTTTCCAATATGCGATTCGCCCTTTATCTAGGGATTGCTGCCACCATTGGTGCTGTTATTGGTGCTAATATTGCCATAGATATTAAAGGGGAGACCTTTAATAGGATTTTATCCATTATTATGATCGCTGTTGTACTTCTGATTACATTTAAGCCTAAGATGAAGGCTGCAGATCTGGTAGAACGACTAGAAGGAAAGCATTTGTGGATCTCTATTATTGGATTTTTCTTTATTGGTATCTACGGAGGTTTTATAAACGCTGGGATTGGATTTATCATTATATTCTTTTTGCATTATTTCAATCGTTTGACACTAGTCAAAACGAATGCTACAAAGGTGGTAACTGTCTTAATTTACACTATTGCAGCCCTAGCAGTTTTCGCTTATAACGGTAAAGTGGATTGGGTTGTAGGATTGATATTGGCAATTGGAAATGCTTCTGGTGCCTGGATCGCTTCACGTTATTCTGTAAAAAAAGGAGATGGATTTATAAAAATATTTTTAGTTGTAATGGTACTCATTATGGCTGTTAAACTTTGGTTTTTTTAAAATAATATGGATATACTAAAACAATTAGATTGGCGTTATGCTTGTGAAAAATTTGATTCTGAAAAAACTTTAACTACAGAACAGATTGATCGATTAAAAAATGGATTTAACTTGACAGCAACTTCTTACGGACTTCAACCCTTGAAGTTGGTTGTCATTCAAAATAAAGCTCTACAAGAAAAACTGGTGGCTCATTCCTATAACCAACAACAAATTGGTCAGGCAAGTGCTCTATTAGTCATTTGTGCTGAAAAAACAATTGATGAATCATTCATTCGTGATTACTTTGAGCGAATTAAAGCGATTCGAAATACTCCAGACGAGGTATTAGAATCTTTCAGAGCATCATTGATCACTAATTTTTCGAATAAATCTCAAGAGGAAATTCTCACTTGGGCGAGTAAGCAAGCCTATATTGCATTAGGAAATTTACTAGCTGTATGTGCTGTCGAAGAAATTGATTCCTGTCCCATGGAAGGATTTGTTTCATCTGCTTACGACAAGGAGTTAAAACTTGAAGAGAAAGGCTTAAAATCTGTATTAGTGCTTCCTGTTGGTTTTAGAGCAGAGGACGATATGTTTGCTTCCATGAACAAAGTCCGAAAACCAGTTGATGAAAGCTGTATTGAAATTTCCTAGTAATGAAAACTAATAGTTGGTTGTATTGGTGATTTCTAAACCGTAACCAATAATTCCGACACGTTTTACGCGTTCTGCATTGGTCAATAAATTGATTTTATTGATGTTGAGATCGTGTAGGATTTGTGCACCTACTCCAAAATCTTTAGAGTCCATTTCAATAGGAGGAGCGTCGATAATTCCTTCTGATTGCAATCTTTTTAATGCTTTTAAACGAACGATCATATTTTCTGGATTTGGATCTTGATTTATAAAAACAACAGCTCCTTTTTCAGCTTTATTAATAGCATCAAAAATCTCATCTAACTTTCGATCCGTTCCTGAGGTTAAAGCTCCTAGTATATCGTTGTTTAATTGTGTTGAATTGATTCTGGTAAGAACTTCTTCATTTTTCTTCCAAGTACCTTTTGTAAGTGCCAGGTGATAATGCTCGTTGGTAGTTTGTTTGTAGGCTCTGATACGGTATTCACCAAATCGTGTCTGAATTTGAAAATCTTCTTTCTTTTCAATAAGACTGTCGTGTTCCATACGATAAGCTACAAGATCTTCAATTGAAACAATTTTTAGATCAAAGCGTTTTGCCACTTCTAATAGTTGTGGTAATCGAGCCATACTACCGTCTTCATTCATAACTTCAACGATTACGCCAGCTGGTTTGTATCCTGCTAATCGAGCAAAGTCTATAGCAGCCTCTGTATGACCTGTTCTGCGAAGAACACCCCCTTCTTTGGCAATCAGTGGAAAGATATGTCCAGGTCTCGATAATTCGTGAGGTTTGATTTGATCATCAACAAGAGATTTAACTGTTTTTGCTCTATCGGAAGCAGAGATTCCAGTAGTAACACCGTGTCCTTTTAAATCTACTGAAACAGTAAATGCCGTTTCCATAGGGTCTGTATTGTTGGTCACCATACGGGTTAACCCCAACTGTTTACATCGACTTTCGGTTAGTGGTGCACATATTAATCCTCTACCATGAGTCGCCATAAAATTGATCATTTCAGGAGTTGCTAGTTCAGCAATGGCTAAGAAATCTCCTTCATTTTCTCTATTTTCATCATCGACAACAATGATTACTTTTCCCTGTTTTAAATCTTTAACAGCTTCTTCTATAGTGTTTAATAGGGTGCTCATGTTTTGTTTTTTGACGTGACAAATTTACGAATTAAATGCGGTAGTTGTTTTATTGAAAAATTTAACTGAAGGATCCCTTTGTCTTTTGTAGCTCTCAGTGTTAAAAAGATTCCTAAGGGGAGCATTACAAATGTTGGAATCCAGGCTCCTAGATAGGAACTAATATTCCCTTCTTTTGCATAATTATATGAAAATACACCTAAGAAATAATAGGTTAAGAACAGTACAATAGCTATGATCATTGGCAATCCCAATCCACCTTTTCTAATAATTGCACCCAGAGGAGCTCCGACAAAAAAGAGGATGATACAGGAAAGTGCTAAAGAAAATTTCTTGTGAATTTCCAAGACGTGAACATTGTACATTTTTTCTCTGATGAGTAATTCCCTTTGTTTACCTTCTACCGTATTAAATGCACTAAAGACTTTGTTTTTTGCAATAGAAAAGATCTGAGCCATCTCAAAAACCGTAAAATCATTAACGACATCATCAATCTTCTCAGCTGGTATATAGGCTGTTATGGAATCAATTTTAGATTCTTTCTCTGTTCCAATAAATTTATTAGGTATGTTTTTAACAGGGCTGTTATCTACAAAATCTCTTGAAGAAGTCTCAATGAGATCGATATTCATTCGAGTTAAAACATTCTTTGACAGTGCTTGAAAAACCATTCGATTACTCGTTTGAATTGAATCCATATCAACAATTAATTGACTGATCTTTTTAATGCGTTCTGAATTTATTTTAACGTCTTCATTCAGGTCAACATCTTGAATTTCATTGAGATCTATATTGATTACATAGGTTTCAAAATCAGAAAAAGCAAAGGGTCTTTTTCGTTTATCACTATTGGAAGTAACCTGAATATCTTCGTAATAATTACCGTTGTAGAGTACGAGTTGGATGATGTTGGAATTTTTAGTCGATATAAATTCACCTGATTCTGCTTTAATTACAGTGGAATTAATCTCCTTTGCCGTTTTTTTGTGAATGGTTACGTTTTTGAGATAACGATCGTTTTCACCGTATTTTTCATCGACTAAAATGGTCATTCCAGTTCCAGCAAATTCACTAAAAACACCTTCCGTTAATGCAACTGAAGGCTTGAGCTTTGCGATATTCCTTCTCAGACTATAGGACTTTTGTTTCGATACAGGGATGACGTTATTGGCAAAGAAAAAAGTAATTACTCCTAAGATAGAAACCAGTACAATCAATGATCGCATGGCTCTTTGTAGTGAGATTCCAGAAGCTTTCATAGCAGCAAACTCATAGTGTTCTGCAAATTCACCAAAGGTTAGGATTGAAGCTAAGAGTACAGTTAATGGAAGTACTTTTTCCGTTAAATCGGGAAGCATATAGAATACAAACTTGGCGATGATACTTATATCTAATCCCTTACCAGCTAAATCATCGATAAAAAGCCATATCATCTGAAAGATGAAAATAAGCATCAGTATCGCAAAAGAACTGATGAACTTGCGAATAAAACTTCCAAATATATAGCGATCTAATAATTTCAATCTTCGATGATGTAATACCCTAGTTGTTGGTAGTGATCTCTGTCAAACTCAAAGGTGTTTGGGTTTAGATCAATGTTGGTTACAAAAGATTTAACACTGATGGTGGTAACAGTGCCATTATTTCCTTTTTGAATCAGCTTGTAAATTTGTAGTTGTTCTTTTAGAATTCCTAGAAGTAATTGTTCCATATCTGAATCACTATCGATAGGTATCAATTTGATATATTGAACAATACCTTGTGGTGTTTTTTGTTCAATATCCATTTCATAAGTATAACCATCTCTGTAGAAATCGAATAAATTTGAAGGAGAGATACTGTCTTGGTCGTCTGTCTTATCGACTATGGTCACCTCTTCGTTTTCATCGACAATAGTGAAAACTTTTGTCCCGTTAAATAGTTGTTTGATGCCCATATAATCAAAAAAATAGAGACTGTCCTTTAAGGTGATACTACCCTGAGTATCTTGACGAATGTCTGCTACTTCGTTATAGAGACTGTAATCAAAATCCAATTTTATATTCTCATAGGATCTTATCTTGTTGTAGACAGATTCTAAAAGAACCTCAGGATCTTGTTGTGCACTGAGGTTTTGAATCATCAACAATCCAAACAATAGTAGTGTTATTTTTTTCATTAGGCATTATTTTCATTACTTAACAACTGGTCTAAGGCCATCAGGTCCGGTACCATTACTTGGCGTGCTTTAGAGCCTTCAAATGGTCCTACAATACCCGCTGCTTCTAACTGATCAATAATCCTGCCAGCTCTGTTGTATCCCAGTTTTAATTTTCTTTGAATTAGGGAAGCAGAACCCTGTTGTGCAACAACAATGACTTCTGCTGCCTCTCTAAATAAAGCATCTCTTTCAGAAGCATCGATATCAAGTACAGAGGTCGCTTCTTCGCCTAAGTATTCTGGAAGTAAATGTGCATCTGGATAGGCTTTTTGAGATCCGATATACTCTGTGATTTTTTGAACCTCAGGGGTGTCTACAAAAGCACATTGCAAACGGGTTACATCGTTTCCTTGAGTGTATAACATATCACCTCTACCGATGAGCTGATCAGCTCCTTGTGCGTCTAAAATCGTTCTAGAATCTATTTTTGAAGTAACTCTAAAGGCGATACGCGCAGGGAAGTTAGCTTTGATAAGACCCGTAATGACATTGACAGATGGACGTTGAGTCGCAATAATTAAATGAATACCAATTGCACGTGCTAATTGAGCAAGACGGGCGATAGGTGATTCAATTTCTTTTCCGGCTGTCATAATTAAGTCGGCAAACTCATCAATCACTAAAACGATATATGGAAGGTATTTATGACCGTCATTGGGATTGAGTTTACGCGCCTTAAATTTCGCATTGTACTCTTTAATATTTCTGACCATCGCTACTTTCAAGAGTTCATAGCGGTTGTCCATTTCAATACACAGAGAATTTAAAGTGTTGACTACTTTTGTAGTGTCTGTAATAATTGCTTCGTCTGTATCTGGAAGCTTCGCTAAAAAATGGCGTTCTATTTTGTTGAAAAGAGTCAATTCCACTTTTTTAGGATCGACTAAAACAAACTTAACTTCAGCTGGGTGTTTTTTGTATAAAAGAGAAGTAAGTACGGCGTTAAGACCAACCGATTTACCTTGACCTGTAGCACCTGCCATGAGTAAGTGAGGCATCTTCGCGAGATCGACCACAAAAGATTCGTTTGAAATTGTTTTACCAAATGCAATTGGTAATTCCATTTCAGCCTTTTGAAATTTAGTTGAAGCAATTACCGATCTCATAGAAACGGTAGTCGCATTTTTATTGGGAACTTCAATACCAATCGTACCTTTTCCTGGAATAGGAGCAATAATGCGAATTCCAAGAGCCGCTAAAGAAAGCGCAATATCATCTTCTAAGTTTTTAATTTTAGAGATACGAACTCCTGCATCAGGTACAATTTCATAAAGAGTTACAGTAGGACCAATAGTCGCTTTGATATTTGAGATTCCAATATTGTAGTTCTTTAGTGTTTCAACAATCTTTACTTTGTTTTCCTCTAATTCTTCTTCATTAATGGTGATTCCACCACCTCCTCCGTGTTCTTCTAAAAGATTGATAGGAGGGAATTTGTATTTTGACAGTTCAAGAGTTGGATCAAAAGAGCCAAAATCTTCGACAATTTTATTGGCGAGTTGATCCATCTCATCTTCTTCATGTGTTTGAGTTACTTCAACTTTTAAATCGTCTTCATCAGTTGTATCAACGACTTTTGGTTCATCCACTGTAGGAGCTAAAACAACTGAAGCGATTTCAGGTTCACTAATAGATTCAATTATTGGTTCTTCTCTTTCAATTTCTGATCGATGGGTGTAAGGATCGATAGATTGATCTTCTAACGCATCCCCTGATAAATCGTTTGTTTTAATTGATTGAGAATCTTTTTTACTAGTCCATTTCTTTAAAAGGGTGTAGGGTTGAAAATTTAAGACGCGTACTGCGAATACAATAAGTCCAAGTATTAGAAGGACTAAGACACCTGAAGTCCCAATAAAATCACTTGCAAAAAGATTCATTTCATATCCTACAACACCAGCGAGAATTGGATACGATTCAAAAAAGAATCCCATAGCCATCGATATCCAAAGTAGGGTATACATGGACCAAAACAAAATGCGTGCAAGTTTTTTTGTTCCTAAACTGAAGAAAAGAAAGAATCCCCATGTTCCTATAAAAAAACTAATAATAAAGGATGCAATTCCAAATCCTTTGTAGACAAAGAAATGTGCTAATCCAGCACCAACCTTATTAAATATATTTGATGCTTTTACGGATCGAGATGAGAATTGGTCTACAACACTTTGATCGGTTTGCCAATTTGAAAAATACGACAGAAAAGAAACAGAAAGCACTATAGCAAATAAGAATAGAGCAGCACCTAGTATAACTGTGTTTTTCTTAGAAAGTTGAAAAGAAGTTTTCATGCGCTGCCTTGTAGATGTCTTAGATTTCAATTTTGCCATAAAGCTAAGTTAGGATGCTAAAATACAAAAAGCGAGGCAAAACCTCGCTTTTATTTTTGAATCTACTTAAAGAATTTTATTGATCAATCGACCCTAATACGCGTTTCATAAAATCATTTAGGGCTTGTTTTTTATCAGTCCCCGATTTAATTGATTTAGAGACCTCTAGAGCTCCGTACATATTAGAGATCAACTCACCTAATACATCTAATTCTTCGTCTTTTATAGCAGGAGAATCAGTTAGGTGTTCTAAGGTTTCTAAAGTTTCGTTTACAAAATCCTCGTCGTTCTCTTCAATAAACTGTACCAGATGTTTAATTAGCGGTAATCTCATTGATAAATTCTTTTAGATTTTCGTACTTATTGGTTTGAATTTGATTCACCAATTGACCATTTCTAAAGGCTGCAAAAGTAGGTAAGTTATCTACATTGGCTAAGGCTCTAGAATTTGGAAACTTTTCAGCATCAACTACTACAAAAGTAGCGTTTTGATGTTCTGAAGCTTCACGTTTGAATTTTGGTTTCATAATTCTGCAATTACCACACCAACCAGCTGAGTACTGAACGAAAACCGTTTCGTTTTCTGCGACTACTTCTGAGAGATTATCTTGACTTAATTCAATCATAATAAAGTATTAAAGATTAGACGAATTAAAGATTAGTGAGTTGATAAGTATTCCTTAACTCCTTTAGCATTTGCTTGCATTGCATCTTTACCTTCTTCCCAGTTTGCTGGACATACTTCACCGTGTGTTTGAACGTGTGTATAGGCATCGATTAATCTAATGAAATCACTTACTTCTCTTCCTAAAGGCATGTCGTTGATGTTTTCGTGGAATACTTTTCCGTCTTCATCGATTAGGTAAGTAGCTCTGTAAGTAACGTTGTCACCAGAAAGCTCAATTACGTTCGTCTCTTCGTTGTAACGCTCTTCTGTAGCATCAAGAATTCCAAGAGTAGAAGATAAGTTTCTGTTTGCATCAGAAATTAATGGGTATGAAACTCCTTCAATTCCTCCATTATCTTTTGCAGTGTTTAACCAAGCAAAGTGAACTTCTGCTGTATCACAAGAAGCACCAATCACTAAAGTGTTTCTCTTTTCAAATTCACCAAGAGCTTCTTGAAAAGCGTGTAATTCAGTTGGACAAACAAAAGTAAAATCTTTAGGGTACCAGAATAACAATATTTTTTTCTTTTCAGTTCTTGCTTTTTCCAATACGTTTAATTCAAAAGTATCGCCTAATTCGTCGATTGCTTTTACTGTTAAATTTGGAAATTGTTTACCTACGTATGACATTGTATTAAATTTTAAATGTTAGTGACGCAAATATACAAACAGAACAATGGTTATTATAAGATATTTATCATATTATTCAATCCGATAATAAGAAAAACTTATGATTGGAGTTTTTTGATTTTATAGCCAATTGCAGCTACAACAAGAGTGGTAATAGGGCTAAGCCAATTGAAGATGCTGTATACAAAATAGGAAGCTACTGGAACACCTAAAACTCCTGAATGATAAGCTCCACATGTATTCCAAGGAATGAGGACGGAAGTTACCGTACCAGAATCCTCTAGCGTTCTACTCAAATTCTCAGGAGCGAGTCCTTTTTCTTGATAGGCCTTTGAAAACATTTTTCCAGGAACTACAATAGCGAGGTATTGATCTGATGCAGTAAGGTTTAAAGCAACACAACTTCCCACGGTACTCGCAAAGAGTCCAAAGGTTGTTTTGGCAATTTTTAACATAGAGGTACTCAATTTATTGAGTGCACCAATACCGTCCATAAATCCTCCAAAAACCATAGCACAAAGAATTAGCCATATCGTCCCTAACATTCCATACATTCCACTTGATGAAAAGAGTTCGTTGAGGATAGGATTGTTAGTTTCTATATTCGTGTTTACAGTGATTGCGTTTAAAATACCCTTGTAGGCATTGACAAAATTAAAATCCATAGCTCCAACTACAATGGAAGGTTGAAAAACTATAGCAAAAACTGCTCCTAATAGTGAACCGATTAATAATGCAACTAGAGGTGGTGTTTTTTTTACGATCATAAAAATAACAGCAAGGGGAACTAAAAACAACCAGCCATTGATATTAAAAGTTGCTTGTATTTCATTCTGTAAACTTCCGATATCGGTTTGACCACTGATGTCAAGTGTCAATCCCATAATAACAAATACAATAATAGATATGACATAGGTAGGAATTGTTGTTATGGTCATATAACGAATATGTGAAAACAATTCTCCACCAGCCATGGCAGGAGCGAGGTTGGTCGTATCGGATAAAGGTGACATCTTATCTCCAAAATATGCTCCAGATAAAACAGCTCCAGCAGTCATTCCCATTGGAATTCCAAGTGCGTTACCAATACCGATAAGTGCAATCCCTACCGTAGCGGAAGTCGTCCAAGAACTTCCTGTAGCTATTGATATAATTGATGAAATAAGGACAGTAGCAGGTAAAAATATCGTTGGGTTTAAAATTTCTAATCCGTAATAGATCATTGCTGGAATAATTCCACTGACAAGCCAAGTTCCAGATAAGGCACCAACCATTAACAAAATTAAGATGGCTCCAGTGGTTGACATCACATTGTGTTGTACGTGGTCCATCATTTCTTTGAATGGTATTTTATTTTTAAATCCAATGACAGCAGCAACTGCTCCACCTATGAGTAACATGAACTGATTTGAACCGCTAAGTGCGTCGTCTCCAAAAACAAAAACATTATATGCTAAAAGTCCAATAAGAATAAAAACAGGGATTAAGGCATCTATTAAACTGATGTCGGTCTTGGAAGTTGAATTACTCATAAATTGTTATTAATATTTGTAGGTAATATTACAAAACTTTATCCAAACATTCCTTCATACGTTTAAAAGTAGCTGTAATATCTCCATCAAGTCCTACCGAGAATCGTATGAGTCCTGGAGACAAACCCATTTTTTCTTGTTCTTCAATCTCAATTTCTGAAGAGGTCGAAGTTCCAGAGGCACTAAAAAGTGTCTTGTAAAATCCGAGACTGACTGCTAAGTAACCTAATTGATGCTTTTGTAAAAGCTCCATATAGTCATTAGCTTTATCTAAAGTTCCTAAATCTAATGTGAATATTCCTCCATAACCAATCTCTTTAACAATCATTGAATTCATCAATTGGTGTTGTGGGTGTGATTCTAGTCCGGGATAAACTGTTCTAATACCAATTGATTCAAAAGATTGAGCTAAATAAAGTGCATTCTCTGAATGCTTGTTCATTCGAAGGTGAAGGGTTCTCATATTTTTTAAGATGGAAGAAGCTCTAAGGCTATCTAATGTACTTCCGAGTAACATAGCAGCTCCAGAATTTACATCCTTTAGAGACAGGCAAAAATCCTTAGAAGCACAAACAGCACCTGCGACACAATCTGAGGTTCCATTGATAAATTTAGTAAGCGAATGGATAACAATATCAGCCCCTAGAGAGGCTGCAGGAATGAGTATGGGACTAAAGGTGTTATCAACAACTAGAGGGATATTGTATTTTTTAGCCAGTTTAGATAGAGAGGGAATATCGGCAACTTCCAAAAGGGGATTGCTTAAAGCTTCGCAATAGATCAATTTCGTATTAGGAGTAATTGACGATTCAATGAGCTCTAAATTGGTGATATCGACAAAATCAGTTTTAATATTGAATTTAGAGATGAAATTTTTCATAAATGCGTAGGTTCCACCATATATGGTTCTACTGCTTAGAATGTGATCTCCAGCTTTACACAATTGAAGTAAAACGGAGCTAATAGCTCCCATACCACTTGCATATACATTCGCAAATTCAGTTCCTTCGAGTTCAGCCATCGCTTCACCTAGGTATAAATTTGAAGGTGAAGAGTGTCTGGTGTATAAATAACAACCTTCGGTGTTACCCTCAAAGGTGTCAAACATTGTTTTTGCGGCTAAGAATGTGTAGGTTGATGAATCAGATATGGAGGGATTTACACCTCCAAATTCACCAAAATTTTGAATGCAATTGAAATCTTTTGTGGCTTTCATAAGTTGTATTTTGCTATACAATTTACGTTGATATATAAATATTAATTGAATTTTATTTTATATTTAGGTATAATACCATTTATTTTGTTAATATTTAAATAAAATACAATTCGTAATTTATTTTTTATTCAACTTATAATGATTTTACCATATGGATTCTATTGATAAAAAAATTCTAAAACGCTTACAGCATAATGCTGAGATCACTAACAAACGAATAGGAATAGAAGTAGGGCTATCGACTTCAGCTGTTCAACTCAGACGACAAGGTTTAGAAAAAGAAGGCGTAATTAAAAACTATGCCGCTGTATTGGATAAAAAATCACTCGATAGAAATTTTGTTGTTTTTTGTCAAGTAACCTTAGTTCAACACAAAAAAGAATACATTGAATCATTTGAGCGAATTATTACGTCTTTTAGTGAAGTTGTAGGTTGTTATCACACTTCAGGAGATCACGATTACATTCTTAAAATTCTTGTTAAGGACATGGAGGCTTATCATTATTTTTTGGTCAACAAATTAACGGCCATAGAACATATAGGAGCTACTCACAGTGCTTTTGTGATTAACGAACTGAAAGACGCCCTTGAAATCCCAATCGATTAAAGATTAAAAAATCCTTTGAGTATCTATAAATAGTGCTATTTTTGTTACAAAATTTAACTCTATGAAATCATTTGACGTTGCTGTAATCGGATCAGGACCTGGAGGTTATGTCGCAGCTATTCGATCTGCACAATTAGGATTTAAAACGGCTTTAATTGAAAAGTATTCAACACTTGGTGGAACCTGTCTCAACGTAGGTTGTATACCATCAAAGGCACTATTAGATTCATCGCATCACTACCATGATGCTATAGCACATTTTGAAGAACACGGAATTGAAATTCCAGGAGAAATCAAGGTGAATATCGAAAAGATGATTGCCAGAAAAGATCAGGTGGTTGAAATGACTACTAAAGGAATTCAATTTTTGATGGATAAAAATAAAATTGAAGTTTTTCAGGGAGTAGGATCTTATAAATCTGCTACAGAAATAGAAATTTCATCAGATAATGGATCAGAGGTAATTTCAGCTGCTAAGTCTATAATTGCAACTGGATCTAAGCCGAGTACACTTCCTTTTATCACAATCGATAAAGAACGTATTATCACTTCGACAGAAGCCTTGTCTTTAAAAGAAATTCCAAAGCACCTAATTGTTATTGGAGGTGGTGTGATTGGTTTAGAGCTAGGACAGGTATACAAAAGACTCGGAGCTGAAGTAACTGTTGTAGAATATATGGACAGTATTGTTCCTGGAATGGATAAGGCAGTTTCAAAAGAACTTCAAAAAGTATTGAAAAAACAAAAGGTTTCGTTCGCACTTTCTCATCAACTAAAAGAAGTGAGTAGAAATGGTGATGAAGTTATCGTTAAAGCTACTGACAAAAAAGGTAATGAAATTGAATTCAGAGGAGATTACTGTTTAGTATCAGTTGGAAGAAAACCTTACACTGATGGATTAAACACTCAGGCTGCTGGTGTTCAGTTAGATGAAAGAGGTAGAGTTGTAGTTAATGATCACTTGCAGACTACAGCTTCTAACATCTATGCAATTGGAGATGTTGTTAGAGGTGCCATGTTAGCTCACAAAGCAGAAGAAGAGGGTGTTATGGTTGCAGAACTTATAGCTGGTCAAAAGCCACATATCAATTACAACCTAATACCAGGTGTTGTTTACACTTGGCCAGAGGTTGCAGCAGTTGGAAAAACAGAAGAACAATTAAAAGAAGCAGGGATTGCGTACAAAGCAGGTAGTTTCTCCATGAGAGCTTTGGGTAGAGCTAGAGCGAGCATGGATCTCGATGGATTTGTCAAAATTTTAGCTGATAAAACCACAGATGAAGTATTAGGAGTTCATATCGTTGGAGCAAGAGCTGCTGATTTAATTTCTGAAGCTGTTACTGCTATGGAATTTAGAGCTTCTGCAGAAGATATTGCAAGAATGTCTCATGCACATCCAACTTATTCTGAAGCGATTAAAGAAGCAGCTTTAGCTGCGACAGAAGATCGCGCATTACACGCTTAAAAGATGTTTGAATTATAGATTAAAGGCTACACTGAGTTGTAGCCTTTTTTTATTGTTTATTTTTGTGATGTGTTAAATCGATTTAAAGAACATATTCAAGATCAATTCTCAGAGCTATTACAGGATCCTCTTCTGATTGCTTGTAGTGGAGGAATTGATTCTATGGTACTCGTTGATCTTTGTTTAAAATTAGGATTGAAAGTTGAAATTGCTCATTGTAATTTTAATTTAAGAGGGGAGGAAAGTGATCGCGATCAAGAATTTGTGGGTACCTACGCACAGAAACATCAAATTGAATTTCATACAATTACTTTTGATACAAAATTCTATCAAGAATCAATGGGTCTTACTACTCAAGTTGCTGCTCGTGAATTGCGGTATCAATGGTTTGATGAATTGATTCAAAGTACTGTTAATAAATGGGTACTTACTGCTCATCAGGCTGACGATTCTGCAGAGACCTTTTTCATCAATCTATCAAGAGGAACTGGTATTGACGGTTTAGTTGGAATACCTTCAAAACGAGATGTATTTAGAAGACCGCTTCAGATCTTTACTCGAAAAGAAATTGAAACTTACGCAATAGCAAATCAGATTAAATGGAGAGAGGATAGCTCGAATCAAGAGACGAAGTACCTCAGAAATCAGGTTCGCCATAAGCTCATACCTGAGTTTAATCAATTACACCCGACTGCGGCTTTAAATTTAATTGAAACACAAAAGAATTTAAGGAGTGATAAAGCTTTAATTGAAACCTTATTAGAGCCTCTTAAGAACAAATTGTTTGTTGTGAATAATGAGGTTATTTCCATCAAAATCAATGATCTGATGGCCTTAAAACCATTAGAAACGATTATATATAAATTCTTTTCTCCATTTGGTTTTAAAGATTCCATTCAAGTCATAGAACTCACAAAGGCTTTAAGTGGGAAAAAATTACTTTCTAAAACCCATATATTGTTAAAGGACAGAGATTGTTTACTCTTAAAAGAAATTGAAAATGAACAAGCTAAAGTCTATAGTATCGAAAAAGATGATAGAGAGATCAATGAGCCTATTTCAATTTCATTTAGTTCGATAAAAACTTTAGGAGAAACTACATTGAATACCATATTTGTCGACAAAGACAAGCTTCAGTACCCTCTCAACATCCGAAAACCTATAGAAGGAGATCGATTGAATCCCTATGGAGTCTCAGGTTCAAAAAAAGTGTCAAAACTATTTAAAGACGACAAATTCAGCCAATTTAAAAAGGAAGCTCAATGGGTGCTTTGTGATCATTCAGGAGCGATTGTATGGCTCATTGGTCATCGAGCAGATCGACGTTTTAAAGTTTCTAAAGAAACCCAATCCATTCTCATGATACGCTTCAACGACAAAAAAAGTTAGTTGAAGTTGTAATTAAAAAAATGAGTATATTTATTAAATTTATATACTCATGAATTTGTTAAAAAAATCCCTCAAACTACTAGGAATTCTTAGTATTCTAGTAGCGATCAGCCTTTTTTTATTTATCCAACACCTTAAGCCAGAATATGAAGGCGAAAAGAAATTAGAAGGTTTAAGCGCCCAAGTTAAGGTTCATTTCGACTCTTACGGAATTCCACATATCTACGGAGAAACTGAGGAAGATGCTTATAAAGCTTTAGGATATGTTCACGCTCAAGATCGTTTATGGCAAATGGAATTGCTCAGAAGAATTGCTACAGGAAGGCTATCGGAGCTATTTGGAGATTTAACTGTTGAAAATGACAAATTCTTTTTAAGTGTTGGGATTCACAAACAAACCGAGAGAATAGTTTCTACATTAGATAAAAATCAACCGTATTACAAATTAACTGAGGCTTATCTAGAAGGTGTTAATTCCTTTGTAGAGCAAGGTCCAACACCCATTGAGTATTATTTACTCGGCATCGATAAAACGCCTTTTTCTATTGAAGATGTGTTTAACACTATTGGTTATATGTCTTTTAGTTTTGTAATGGCACAAAAAACGGATCCTATTGTGAGTTCTATCAAAGCAAAATACGGTTCAGAATATATAAAGGACTTATTTTTAGATTATCCTGAGTCAGCGTCTCACATCGAAAATTACACTAAAACGAACGAAGATTATACAGCGATTAGCAATCATATCAACAGCTTATTTAATCAAGTTGGAATCCCTGTCTTTAGTGGTTCTAATTCATGGGTTGTCTCTGGAGAAAAAACCAAGAGCAAACAAGTCCTCTTTGCAAATGATCCGCATATTGCCTACTCACAACCTGCGGTCTGGTTCGAAGCTCATATCGCAACACCGACGTATGAGCGCTATGGATATCACATAGGAGGAGTCCCTTTTCCATTGCTATCTCATAACAGAGATTACGCTACAGGTTTAACTATGTTCGAAAATGATGATGCTGATTTTTACATGGAAGTAGTCAATCCAGAAAATCAATTACAATACAAAACTGATACAGGATGGAAGAATTTTACAACAAGAGAAGAAACAATTCATGTCAAAGATTCAGAACCTATTTCATTTTCTGTTTATGAAACACATCACGGTCCTATCATAAACAACGTGGTGCCTAGTATCGAAACACAAAGCCCAGTATCGCTTTATTGGATTTATACTGCTTTGGACAAGAACCTAGTAGAAACAACCTATAACTTTAATTACGCAAAAAACATAAAGGATTTTGAATCGCATTTACCCTCATTACACGCACCGGGACTCAATGTGATGTATGGAGATGCTCAAGGAAATATAGGTTGGTGGGCTTGTGCACAACTTTACGAACGTTTGGATACCAATCATCCCAAAATGATAAAGGAAGGTGTTTTTGATAAAGATTTACACCTAAAAATGCTTCCTTTTTCACAAAACCCAAAAGCTGTCAATCCCGATTGGGGCTATGTTTACTCTGCAAATAATGCATCTAAAACGATTGATGGCAATAGTATTGCTGGATACTATGCTCCAGAAAATAGAGCGAAGAGAATTGTTGAATTGTTGGATCAAAAAGACGATTGGACTTTAGAAGATTTTAAAGAAATGATTGTCGATGACACTTCAGCTGTATTACCGGAGCAAATTAAAGCTCTTTTGCCAAGTGTGGATCGATCTAAGTTAAGTGCTTCCATGATTCAATCACTTGAGGAACTGAGTAAGTGGAAAGGTGATTATGACAAGAATACTTCTAACCCTTCTTTATTTCACCGATGGGAATACGAGTTTTTAAAAGCTACATTTGAGGATGAAATAGGGCCTGAAACTACGATGAATTTTATCAATTCACATTTGTCTAAGAAATTAGTTGCACCACTGATGAAAAAAGAGGCTTCTGTTTGGTATGACAATATCACTACTGAATCTGTAGAAGATAAAACTGCTATTGTAACTCGCTCGTTCATAGCTGCCTACGAATCACTCGTTAGTGATTATGGCTCTAATCCCAAAGATTGGATATGGGGTAAATTACATCAACTAGAAAGCCCACACGCCCTTGGTAGTGTGAAAGCTTTACGTTCGTTTTTTAATGTAGGACCCATGCCGATTTCTGGAGCAAGAGAGGTTATCAACGCAGTTAATTTTAAATATACAGGTGAAAATTACTTCCCAGTTAATGGAGGTCCTTCAACTCGTAGAATAATTGATTTTTCTGACGTTGAACACAGTGTAAGTGTTTTGCCTACTGGTCAATCAGGAAATCCATTTTCTAAACATTACGACGATCAAGCAGAACTCTATATAGCTGGTAAATTTAGACCCATGCTTATCGATAAAGAGGAAATTATAAATAATACAAATGGAATCTTAATTTTCAAAAACAAATAAAATTAGAACAGTTTTTTAGTTGATTTAATAATCACCAATTATTTCAGTTAAAAAAGAAGATTTAATAGTGTTTTGATGGAATTCTTTAAAAGTCAGAAAAAACCTTAATTATTTGAATATTTATCAAGGTTATTCAAAAATATTTATGGATTTTTGTTCTTTGAATATAAGAATTAATTACATCTTAAATAACTGTTAATCAGCGATATAATTATTATCGCTTTTTTTTGAAAGTAATTGATTGTTTTGAGATTCAAACTCGAGACATCGAATTAGGAGTATTTTTGATACATATTAAGGATATTAAACTTAAGACAGATAGGTTTTAAAAAACAATCATGGCTAAACAGATCAATAATATAAGTGGAGCAGAGGCAATTATTCACTGTCTTTTAGAGGAAGGTGTCGATATGCTATTTGGGTATCCAGGTGGTGCAATCATGCCTTTTTACGATGAATTGTACAAATTTCAAAAGCAGTTACACCATGTTTTAACAAGACATGAGCAAGGAGCTGCTCATGCTGCACAAGGATATGCAAGAGTGAATGGTAGAGTAGGAGTTTGTGTTGCTACTTCAGGTCCTGGAGCTACTAATTTGGTGACTGGAATTGCTGATGCACAAATAGATTCCACTCCTTTAGTTTGTATCACAGGACAGGTCACAAGAGAGTTGTTGGGATCTGATGCTTTTCAAGAGACTGATATTGTTGGAATTTCAACTCCGGTAACCAAATGGAATTACCAAATTACCAGAGCAGAAGAAATCCCTGAGATTATGGCTAAAGCGTTCTATATTGCTAAATCTGGACGTCCAGGCCCTGTTCTAATCGATATTACTAAAAATGCTCAATTTGATAAGTTTGACTTCTCTTATGAGCCTTGTAAGGTGGTTCGCTCTTACACACCAAAACCAATTGCAACTGAAGAATCACTTCAAGCTGCTGCAAAATTGATGAACGAATCCAAAAAACCAATGATTGTTGTTGGGCAGGGAGTCGTGATTAGTGAAGCAGAAGACGTATTTCAACAAATGGTTGAAAAGACAAATATTCCAACTGCTTGGACTATTCTGGGTAAATCAGCATTGAATACCAATCATCCTCTCAATGTTGGAATGGTTGGAATGCACGGTAATTACGCGCCAAATCTCCTAACAAACGAATGTGACTTACTCATTGCTGTTGGAATGCGTTTTGACGATCGTGTTACAGGTGATTTAAAAACCTATGCAAAACAAGCTAAAGTCATTCACTTCGATATTGACAAAGCAGAAATAAATAAAAATGTACACGCAGATGTAGCATTACTTGGTGATGCCAAGGAAACCATAGAAGCACTTTTGCCATTGCTTAATGATACAAATCACGATCAATGGATGGAAGTGTTCAAAGCTAAAAAAGCGATTGAACAAAAACAAATCATAGATCAGGTGATCCAACCTACCGAGGGGCCCTTAACTATGGCTGAGGTTGTTCATAAAATAAATATAGCAACGAACAATGAAGCTGTTATAGTGACCGATGTGGGTCAACACCAAATGATGACGTGTCGCTATGCTGAATCCACGACCAAAAGATCGAATATCACATCTGGAGGATTGGGAACTATGGGGTTTGGTTTACCAGCCTCTATTGGAGCCAAATTAGGTGCTGAAGAAAGAGAAGTGATCTCTATTATGGGAGATGGAGGATTTCAAATGAATCTTCAAGAATTAGGAACCATCTTTCAAACAAAAGTAGGAGTGAAAATTGTGATTTTAAACAATGAGCACTTAGGGATGGTGCGTCAATGGCAAGAACTGTTCTTTGACAGACGCTATGCATCTACAGTAATGGACAATCCTAATTTTGTAAAGATTGCACAAGGATTTGATATTCCTTCAAAATGTGTCAAGGAACGATCTGAACTTGAATCTTCTATACAGGAAATGCTAGATACCAAAGGACCCTATCTTCTAGAGGTTAAGGTTACCAAGGAAGAAAATGTATTCCCAATGATTCCTTCAGGATGTTCAGTTTCAGATATTAGACTTTCATAAACAACGACAATGGAAAAAAAATGGTATACAATCTCGGTCTATTCTGAAAACCACGTAGGTTTACTCAATAGAATTTCAGGGATCTTTTTAAAAAGACATATCAATATTGAATCTCTCAATGTGTCTGCTTCTGAAATTCCATCAGTATCAAAATTTACGATTGTAGTTTTTACTACTCAAAAATGGGTTGAGAATATAGTAGGACAAATTGAAAAGCAAATAGAAGTCATTAAGGCTTTTGCACATACAGATGATGAAATCATCTATCAAGAAACAGCACTATTCAAAATAGCATCACATTTGTTGTTCGATGAACGTCAAATTCAAAATATTATCAAAGAGAGTAATTCTCAAATCGTCACTGTTTCAAGAGAATTCTTTGTAATTGCGAAGGCAGGAAGAAGACACGAGGTTGATGAATTACACGATTTATTAGCTCCTTTTGGTATATTGCAGTTTGTAAGATCTGGTCGTATTGCTGTTTCTAAGGAGGCAATGCCAATTACGGACCTATTAAAAAAATATGAAGATTTAAATTAAAATTTATAAAAATGGCGAATTATTTTAACACCCTTTCTTTAAGAGAACAACTCGATCAGTTAGGAAAATGTAGATTCATGGAGACTTCAGAGTTTTCAGATGGAGTTGAAGCTTTAAAAGGAAAGAAAATTGTTATTGTAGGATGTGGAGCTCAAGGGCTTAACCAAGGATTAAACATGAGAGATTCAGGTTTGGATATCTCTTATGCATTAAGACAAGCAGCTATCGATGAAAAGAGAGCTTCTTACGTGAATGCAACTGAAAATGGATTTACAGCTGGAACTTATGAAGATTTGATTCCTACTGCTGATTTGGTAATTAACTTGACTCCAGACAAACAACACACTAGTGTGGTATCTACAGTAATGCCATTGATGAAAAAAGGTGCAACTCTTTCTTATTCTCACGGTTTTAATATTGTAGAAGAGGGAATGCAGATCAGAGAGGATCTTACCGTTATCATGGTAGCTCCTAAATCTCCAGGATCTGAAGTAAGAGAAGAGTACAAAAGAGGTTTTGGTGTACCAACACTTATTGCTGTTCATCCAGAAAATGACCCTGAAGGAAAAGGTTTAGCACAGGCTAAAGCTTATGCTGTTGCAACAGGAGGTGATCGTGCAGGTGTTCTTGAGTCTTCATTTGTAGCTGAAGTAAAATCAGATTTAATGGGTGAACAAACCATTCTTTGTGGATTGTTACAAACAGGATCAATTCTCTGTTTTGATAAAATGGTTGAAAAAGGAATCGATGCTGGATACGCTTCAAAATTAATTCAATACGGATGGGAAACCATTACTGAAGGATTGAAATACGGAGGTATCACCAATATGATGGATCGTTTATCAAACCCAGCTAAAATCAAAGCTTTTGAACTTTCAGAAGAATTAAAAGACATTATGCGTCCACTTTTTAACAAGCATATGGACGATATCATTGATGGTACTTTCTCTTCCACTATGATGGCTGATTGGGATAATAATGATGCTAATCTTCTTTCGTGGAGAGCTGCAACAGGAGAAACTGCTTTTGAAAAGACTCCTGCAGGGGATGTAGAAATTTCTGAGCAAGAATTCTACGACAATGGAGTTCTAATGGTTGCAATGGTAAGAGCTGGTGTTGAATTAGCTTTTGAAGCGATGACTGCTTCTGGAATTATCGATGAATCTGCTTATTACGAGTCACTTCACGAAACTCCACTTATCGCTAACACCATTGCTAGAAAGAAATTATTTGAAATGAACAGAGTTATTTCTGATACAGCTGAATACGGATGTTATTTATTTGATCACGCTTGTAAGCCTTTACTAGCTGATTTCATGACTAGAGTTGAAACGGATGTTATCGGAACTGCTTATGGTGCTGGTAGAGACAATGCGGTTTCAAATCAAAAATTAGTTGAGATCAATGATATTATCAGAAATCACCCAGTAGAAATTGTAGGTGAATTCTTGAGAGAATCAATGACTGCGATGAAGCCTATTGTTTAAAAAATATAACAATTTACCTTCCAAAGCCCTGAATAATTACATTCAGGGCTTTTTTGTATACTTATTGGTTAAAATTCTATAAATCCATCGATTCATCTTATCAATATTTAAGAGTATATTTGATACAATTATTTAATTAAACCAAATGATCGAAAATAAGATACCAAAAGATCTAGTTCTACAACCGATAGAATACAATAACTATTTGATTGGGGGTCAGATCAAAAAGTGGGATGGACCACAACAAGAGGTTTATTCAACCATATCGACTACAGAAGACTACAAACCTACATACTTGGGTTCTTATCCTGAACTTTCAAAAAACGAGGCACTAGAGGCTTTGGATGCTGCATGTGCAGCATATGATAAAGGAAAAGGTGAGTGGCCAACTATGAGAACTAAAGATCGTATTGCTTGTATGGAGCAGTTTGCTTCTCAAATGCAAACAAAGCGTGATGAAATCGTAAAATTACTCATGTGGGAAATCGGTAAAACGCTTCCTGATTCTGAAAAGGAGTTTGATCGTACCGTTCAATACGTTTATGATACCATTGAAGATTACAAAAATATAGACAGAGATGCTGCAAAGTTTGAGCAACACGAAGGGGTTAATGCACATATCAGACGTGGACCTCTTGGAGTTGTACTTTGTTTAGGGCCTTATAATTACCCATTAAATGAGGCTTTTGCACTTCTTATACCTGCAATCCTTATGGGTAATACCGTGATTTACAAACCTGCTAAACTAGGAGTGTTATTAATTACACCTCTTTTAGAAGCCTTTGCTAGTTCGTTTCCAGCAGGTGTTGTAAATATTGTTTTTGGTAGGGGAAGAGTACTGGCTAGTCCGATTATGGAAACAGGAAAAGTAGATGTGCTAGCACTTATTGGAAATTCAAAATCAGCCAATGCACTGCAAGAAACACATCCTAAAAAGAATCGATTGAGATTAGTTCTTGGATTAGAAGCTAAAAACCCTGCTGTGATCATGCCAGATGCTGACTTAGATCTAACGGTTAAAGAATGTATTAGCGGAAGTCTATCGTTTAATGGACAGCGTTGTACTGCTCTAAAAGTTATTTATGTGCACCAAGACATTAAAGATGCTTTCTTGGACAAATACACTAAAGCTGTAGATCAATTAAAATTTGGTAATCCATGGGAAAGTGGTTCTTTTTTAACACCGCTTCCAGAAGCTGACAAACCAGATTACATCCAAGAACTCATCGATGATGCGACTGCCAAAGGTGCAAAAATATTAAATCAAAGGGGAGGAGAACGCTCTGATAATTATATATGGCCTGCAGTATTGTATCCTGTTACTAAAGACATGAGAGTCTATCAAGAAGAACAATTTGGACCCGTAGTCCCAATCTTATCCTTCACTGATATTGAAACGCCTCTCAACGATATGGCTGAATCGAACTACGGTCAACAAGTAAGTCTCTTTGGAACTGACATCAATACCTTGGCACCACTGATAGATACCTTTGTCAATTTGGTGTGTAGAGTAAACCTCAATTCTGCTTGTCAGAGAGGACCAGACATTTATCCATTTACTGGAAGAAAGGATTCTGCAGTTGCAACACTTAGTGTACACGATGCATTGAGATCCTTCTCTATTAGAACCTTTGTAGCTTCTAAAGATTCTGAGGCTAACAATAAAATTATCAATGACTTAATTGAATCTAGAGCTTCTAATTTTATCAATACGGATTATATACTCTAATTGAAGTTAGAAAATGTATGAGTCGTCCTAAAATAGGTTGACAGGTTTTTGAATAAATTATATAGAACCGAAGTTATTAATAACTTCGGTTTTTT
>CAKZOO010000075.1 GCA_937136455.1 uncultured Flavobacteriaceae bacterium
CCAGGAAAGCATCGATGAAATATATGATAATAGCCTTTATTCTGACCTACAAGTCCAAGAAGAGAAAGAACGGGCTAAGTTTCAGAAGAAAATGAAAAAATGGGCTAAGAAGCTTTAAGAACAAAAGAGGGGTGAAATTCCCCTCAATCATTAACATACAATTACAATAAGAATGGAAATCAAATTACCAGTAATTAAAGAGATCATCCAGGTGGCCAAATGTAGTGTGCCTTTGGATAGAAGATTGAACGATTTACTAATGGAATTCGACCAAACCCACCGAAAGAAGTTTGGTAAAGCTGTTGGAAAACAACAAGTATTGCTAATAATGCTTGAACATGGAAAGCCTCATGTTGTCGGGCTAATAGCGGCAATGAATGAGCTACCAGATATTAAGTAAAATAATTCATCAATAATCAATCAAAAATGCAACAAAGAAAAGATTTAAAAGCCTTGGTAGCTTCTGATTTAGTTTCAACTAAGATTCAGGAATTACTAGGAGACAACAAAGCAGCTTTTGTTACTTCGCTTATGCAGTGTGTTAGCTCGAATAACATGCTAAAACAAGCTGATCCCGTTACGGTTATCAATGCAGCGATGACAGCCGCTTCTATTGGACTGCCGATCAATAATAACTTAGGCCATGCTTACATTGTACCGTATAACAACAATGTTAAGCTTCCAGATGGCCAATGGGTGAAGAAAACAGAGGCTCAGTTCCAAATAGGATATAAAGGAGTTATTCAACTCGCACTAAGAACAAACCAATACCACAAAATCAATGCTGTGCCTGTTTATGAAAACCAGTTCACAAGTTGGAATAGTTTGAGAGAGCAACTTATAGCAGACTTTGAAATTGAGGGGAAAGGGGAACCCGTTGGTTATGTTTCTTATTTCCGTTTGCTTAGTGGGTTTGAAAAAGTCCTCTATTGGCCTAAAAGCAAAGTAGAGGTACACGGCCAAAAATATTCGAAATCGTATTCTAATACTAAGGGGCGCTGGAAGTTGGACTTTGACGGCATGGCACTAAAGACAGTTTTAAAGGCTTCTCTGTCTAAGTACGGGCCTTTATCGGTTGAGATGCAAAAGGCGTTAGAATATGATCAAAGCGTACAAAGAAACTTTGGTGAGCCGGAATACATCGACAATCCGTTACGAATGATTGACGGAAACGGAAACACTATTCCAGATGTTTCAAATACAAAGATTCTGGAAATGATCAACAATGCCACATCGAATGAAGAATTAGATATGCTACTTGACTCATACAAGCATGAAGTAACCAGGGACATACAGTTAGTATCAGCAGTTGGAGCGAAAAGAAAATCCTTCGAAAATGAAGGATAACGGCTATATAGTTCTTTTCGACTATGATTCTATGATCTACAAAGCAGTGTGGTATATCGCCACACTGCAAGACATTAGAAAGTGGTTTAAAGAAGGAAGAACAAAAGAATGGATGCGTAAAGAGATCGTGTTATTGACCTTAAATCGGTTATCCAACATGACAGACGCTATACTGTTAGATATTGAAGAAACTGATGTGCCGATTGATTCAGTAGAATACTTCCTTACAGATTGCCCTAAAAGCGTTAGAAAGGAAATTAGCCCTATTTACAAAGCGAATAGAAAAGGAAATAGGCTTACTAAGTGGGTCAAGCTTGTTAGGAAGGAAGTTTTAGCGATGAATTTTGCCGCTGTCGATCCACAATGGGAAGCAGATGACTTGATAAAAGATAGGGCTGTCGAAATTGGGGATGATGGATATATTATATGTTCGATAGACAAAGACCTTCATCAAATCCACGGCATTCATTTCGATTACTACCGACCTACCGCTAAAGATGAAAACGGCAAACCTTTATTAGATCATAATGGGGATAAAGTGAAAAACCCTTGCCGTGGGTTGTCTTACATTACAGAAACAGAAGCCAATAGATTTTTCTGGAAGCAAATGCTAACAGGTGACGCCACAGACAACATCAAAGGACTGAAAGGGGTTGGCCCAAAAAGAGCAGAAAAGTTCATTATAGAGGCTGAAAACAGCTTAGAAGATATGGTAAAGGGGAAATACATTGATCACTTTGGAGAGGATGAGGGAATAGCTCAATTTGAGATGCACAAAGTACTAATAGGATTAGGTATTGACCATAGACCTTAGTTTTTGTACATTTGTATCATTATCAATATTTTGCTTTATTAGGGTTCACTTATTTCATTTCGTTTTAAAGTAGGTTGAGCGTCGAGCCTTGACTTACTTCTAAGTTGCATTTTTAATAGGACTAAGGTGTTTTTTGTGTGTAATATTCCCCCCTTCTTTATAACAAATACGCCTTAGTTTTTTATTTCATTTGCAAATTTGCGCAAATCTTCTTATCTTTGAGTCAAGAACTAAGAAAATATACTATTCTTTAGATTTCTTGGCGGCGATCAGAAGAATAGTTCTTGAGAGAAAGTTTTAAACTTTATAATTGAAGACCGTAGGCCGCCAAGCCTCTACGGTCTTTTTTTTGCCTACTATTTATCATTCAATAAAGTAAGTTCTTTGAAATGCGGACACATATTAATACTCCTAACCGTTCGGGGCTGGAAGTCGGTTCGATACCGCGTAGGAGTGCTATTTTTTAATCAAATCAATTATTAATTATGGCAAGTACAATTAAAATCGACAATAATTTTTACATCAGTGTTACAGGGGATAATGTCAGTTTAGTAAAAGAGGCTAAAACAGGGGAATTAAACCTAAAAGGAAATCCTGTCGTAAGTAGAAACCAATGGCATTACGGAAATCTAGGTTTAGCCCTTGTTAAATACATGGAAGAGGTTGAAAAAAATGCTGAAAGTGTAGGTGATATTGTCACCTTAAATAGACAAGCTAAAGACCAGATAATAAAATCATTTGGTCATTTAAGCGCTAAGGATTTTTAACCAACCCATTTTGTAAAAAGGTAGATCGGTGATTTGCGAAAGAATACTTTAAATTCATCGCTTTATTGATTGCTGTTTTATAGAATGGGGATTTATTCACTTTTCGAAAAACTGACCGTATGAGTAATTCGGATATAATAAAAGCCGTAGCTAGAACTAGCGACGACGAAATAAAAAACCTGCTAATTGAATTAATGGGGCATAGGCAGTTGATTCAAAAACTAAAAGGGCATTTGGATTTAATTCACTTGGAGGTATTGAAAATTGATACTCAATTGAAGTCTGAAATACTGATTAATACCAAAGAATTACTAACCACATAAAATAGACGGTATCATGGCAAAGATGACGTTTGGACTAACAGCAAGACACATAGGAGTTATTGAGGCCGAATTAAAGAGGTTTGGCAACAGGGAGATAGACGCTAAGTATGTGAAGTACATATGGGAAAAGCTGGGTAAAGAATTGAAATGGGAACCATTCACATTAGCACTGTATTACTTCGAACACCTAGAACGCCAAGAATTTGAAGACCAAACTAGAGAAGCTATCGATATGGGAGGTGGGTGTTCAAGGTGTGGAGATGTAAGTGGATTTGAATGTATTTGTGAACAGTAAAAAATAGACCGAATGATCCTAACGCGACCAGGAAACAAGAAATCAATGGCAGGTGGAATATATAAGTATTTCAGACCTCACCGTATGCGAGTTACCTTATTCTTTGGTGCTGGAGGACTTTGGTTCAACACCCCGCGTGCTCAGTATAATGTGATCAACGACTTGGATGATAATATCACAAATCTATTCCTTGTAGTCAGTGACCATCCAGATGATTTAATAGAAGTTTTGCTATCAATGCCAATATCGGGCACGTTGCTAAAGAAATGGCGTGCAAATCAACCCGATGATCCTGTTATGAAGGCTGCCAGCTTTTTATTGATTTCAAACTTCACTTACATGGGCCGAGGGGATAGCATTAGATACAGTGTTGGAAATGAAAAACAAGTGTTGATCAAAAGAATACATGAATGCAGGTTGCGACTAGGTGACTCTAGGATCATGTGCGAAGATTTTAGAGAAGTCTTACCAAAGATTTCATTTAGTCATAAAGTAGCAGCAAAAGAAGACTCATTTATTTACTTAGACCCGTGTTACCTAGATACAGTCAATAGCTACAAAGTGCCTAGCTGGACAGAACAAGACACCCTTGATTGTTTTGAGATAATGGATAAAGAGGGTGTACCATCAGCAATGAGTGAATTTGACCATCCATTTGTCATCGAGCAAGCTCGCAGCAGGGGGTTTACTATCACTCCGATTAAGAATAGACGAAACCTGAAAGGTCGAGGTAATGAAATATTAATTACCAACTACAGACCACAATATTCACTTTTCTAAAAAACCACCAATCAATGAAAATCATTTTAGACTTAGAATTTTCCCCCGCGGCAATTTATACGCTTTACGCTTCATTGCGTCATTTCAAAGAGATGAAAGCAAAAACGAATACAGAGGATTCTTTTTCGATGTGTGCAAGTGAAGCAGAAGAGATGCTATGCCAGATAGCGGATCAATACCCTAGCAAAGTAAAAGAGTGTATCGCTGAATACGAAGAAAATTACTAATACTATTAAAACCACCCCAAGATGAAAGTTGCATGGTTTAGTGCTGGTATTACGTCCGCAGTTGCTTGCAAGCTTGCGGTAGAAGCCTATGAAGACGTAGAGTTATATTATATACACATAGGAAGCGCACACAAGGATAACGAAAGATTTATTCGAGAGTGCGAAGCGTGGATAGGCAGCAAAATAAACGTTGTAACCAACCTCAAAGGTTACAGTGATCAGTTCGATGTAATAAGGCACACAAAATATATCAATGGCGCTTATGGCGCAAGGTGTACCTTGGAATTGAAAAAACAAGTGAGAAGGAACTTGGAAAGCGAGTTAAGTCCAACTAATCAGATTTTTGGCTTTGAGTATTCCAAATCTGAAATCAACCGAGCGATCAGATTTAAAGAGCAGCATCCAGACACCAACCCGTTTTTTCCGCTTATTGATCAACGATTGACAAAAGAAGAATGCGCGGGAATTGTAACTAATGCTGGGATTGAATTGCCAGCAATGTACAGGCTTGGGTACAACAATAATAACTGCATTGGTTGCGTGAAGGGTAAAAAGGGGTATTGGAACAAAATAAGAGTTGATTTTCCAGAAATATTTGCGGAGATGGCAATAGCAGAAAGAGAAGTAGGGGCAACATGTATTAAGGAAGATATTTCGGGCGGTGGTTCTCGTCGTGTGTATTTAGATGAACTGGACCCCAGCGAAGGCCGAACACCCAGCCCTGTTATCCCTAATTGTGGGATGTTTTGCCAAGTTGAGTTCGCCCATATTATGGATAAAAGAGTAGAAAAAATAATTAACAATGAACTGTCAATCTGCGAAGTTTAGTCAGTTCGAATAAACCACACTTATTATGGATAAGGAAGAAGTATTCAAATATTTAGACACCTCCAAGGTATTGGATGAAGTTGCAAAAGAAAGATCGAGACAAGATGAAAAATGGGGTATTCAGAACCATTTACCAATTGAGTACTGTGCTATTCTTGGTGAAGAGGTCGGAGAAGTGAACAAAGCAGCATTAGAGGCGCATTTTGGGTATGCTTATAATCACGGGGAGTTCCCTGCTAAAACAGAACTATCAAAGAGTCTGCACCTAGAGGACTATAGAAAAGAACTAATTCAAGTGGCGGCTGTAGCCGTTGCGATGGTCGAATGTTACGACCGAAACAAAGATTTAATCATTTCGAAAAATTGACCAAATGAGCGATATAAAAACATTGCACGACCCCAAAGAAAGATATGACACGATTCATGAGCTTAAAACATGGAGGGGGTATTATTCTCAAGTCCTTTACGACTTTAAGACTTTTGAAGTACGGAAGAATGATCGAGATTTTAAAGAAGGCGATTGGTTAAAGCTTAGGGAGTGGGATAATCAATTGGGGGAATATACTGGACAGTTTCTTTATCGTAGAATAGGCTACATTTTGCATGGTGGTCAATTCGGAATTGAAAAAGGATATGTGGTTATGCAGCTAAAGAAAGGAGTTGGCCCAATTAAGATAGAAGTAAAATACTAATTAAATAATCTTTCGAAAATTCGACCGATCAATGAGGCATCCAAGCACAATAACAAAAGAAGAATTCGAGCACATCGCGAGGATCGTAAGCCCAATATCTTTTACCAAAAGAAGAAAATGGGCAATGTCAGAACCTTCTCCCATCCTACCTGAAGCTTATAGGCTAGATTCGAACACAAGTGTTCATGTATTTTATTTTTCTTGGTGGAGTAGTGAAGGTGTAGATATTTCATTTGATGATGGGCAACAAGATCACAACCCTACACTTTCGCGCAGCTTAAAAGTCAAAGAATATCTGGATAGCATAGATATTGATTTTAATCCTAAATTATCAACATTAACCGAAACGGAAGTTTCGCAATAACAACCAATTAATCATGAATAAAAATCAATTACAAGAACTAGTAAAAGAGCTATCAGCAGTAAGTGAAAGCCTTAAAGGTTCTTATTTGCTTTCTGCTAGGTTAGCAAGTCAGGACAATGAGTCCTACCAAGAACAAACCCACCTTTATAAAGTGTGTCATGAAAGATGTATTAAATTCATTGAGTCTTTGAATGAATTGGCATCAGAACAAAGTTATAGTGAAGCAATAAAAGAAGGTTCTAGGGCTACGATGAAAGAAGTGGATAAGCAAATAATTGAGCAATTGACTGAACGATTCGAGTCGCGTAAAAAGGAAATCTTTAAAGTAATAAAGGGGAATGATGAGGATTGGTTGTCAATGATTGGCCGTAGAGTTACCAGAATACTAGACGGGGGCGATGAGGTTCATTTTTACACTGAAGGGAATGACACACCTATGATGATAGCAGAATGCAATGTAGGATTCAAGTACTATCCATGTGATCCTATAGGCAATGAAAACATGACTTATGTAGAATATTTACCAAGCGGTAAAGACGAGCTTCATACGTTATTACTAGAGTCGCGTGACATACTAACTGAATTAAAAAGATGTGGGCATTTTTACTTTAGTGCAATTGAGTTAACTAGATACATTGAAAACCCTATTAATGGTGAAGATTTAGAAAAACATATTGATAAACTACTTGATGCTATCAATGATAAATACCACCAAAATCAATCATGAAGAAGACAATCAAAGACTACGTTAAATTTTGCGATGAAAACAAATTAACTGAAAAACATCGCATGATGGCTTTAAATGCTTTCAAAGTAGAATGTAAAAAAGAATCCGACATAGATGAGCAAAAAAAAGACGGGTGTTGCATCAAAAGATAAACAAAAAGCCGCTAATGGCTTTTAAATGGCCTTAGTGTGGATTTTTTATACAAACTATAGTCTTTTTACACAAAAAAATCAAGAACAGTGAAATATCGAAAAACAAACGTCAAAAAATGGACTGATAACCTGCACTTATCAATGAGCACAGAGCAACAGCATTTATTTGACTACTTAAATACAAATCCCTATACGCGTATGTGTGGCATTCATCCTATTGCGATTGACAAGGCGGCTAGGCAAACAGGGCACACAAGTAGAGGGTTTGAAAACTTACTAAAGTCTTTTTGTAGGCAATTCCCTGGTGTAGTTTGGCTTGATGAAGAAACAAAGGAATATATCATGCCATCTTGGATTTGCGAAAACTTTTCTTCATCCCCAAGAACGATAGCGGGGATAATGAGTTCACTAAAAAAAGTAGAGTCTATTGATGCAATCAGAATACTGTCAGCTAGTATAAAAGGAGCATCATTGCAGGGGTTGAAAAAACAAGTATCTAACCATCTTAGGAGTTTGAGTGCGCAGGGGAGTGTAAAAAGAGTGCACACAGAGAAAGTCTTAGATAATCAACCACTTACGAAGCACCTTACAGGAAGAACTAAAGAACTAAAGAATTTAAGAACTGAAGAACCTAAGAATTTAAGAACTAAAGAAAAAAGAACATATACTAACATGTCGAGTAAAAATTTACTCTCCGATGGTTCTGAAAATCTTCTTTTTTCAAATAAAGAAATTCAGTATTTAGATACACATGTAAATAACAAGCCAGAAGAAATAACTCCAAAAAAAGTTGCGCGAAAAAAAGGTTCTTTTGATTATGAACTGTTGGAAGGGGCTAAAGAGGTGATTAAAACCCTAAATGATTATTCAGGTAGACGGTTTCCATCAGACCCAAATGGATCAGGCCCAGCTAACGGAACAAACAATATAATGCTTGTGTTGAAATTGTATAAAAAGGTCGGTAATTTTGAAGACATAAAAGATATGGTTCTTTTGATGTGCTACAAATGGAAGGGCGACCCAGTGATGAAGCAATATTTACAGCCGAGTACAATTTTTGGGCGTGAAAAATCTCTTGGTTATGTTCAGTCAGCGGTTGAAGCTAGGGATAACCCAGAAATCAAGGTAATGATTGATCAAGCGAAAGAAAAAGCCAGGCAGTCAGGGAATGTAGCCGACTCTCAATTTGGCGCTGACTTCGCCAATGCGATGTATCAAACTATTTTTTAATCAAAATTATTTGCAATGACTCAACAACCAGCTAAAACAGGTTTTCATATAACCGAGCCAGGGAATGAGGTATTGAGTTTACTTAGAGGGGATTGGGGTACTATGACAAAAATCGTAGAGAAAAGTAGGGTTAATGAAAAAGGAGTGCCTGGTATTTATCCAACAGTTGTAGAAATTGACACCCCGATAAAGCGACTCAATAAGCATTTGTCGAAAGAATCATTTCATGAGCTTGGTGAATATATCAAGCCAGAACATTTGCCACGATTCACAGAATTGATAAATCAAGGGGAGTTTGAAGTTGAAAAAGCAATACAAGTACTTAAATATGCCCCGTTGGCACTGTTGGCTGAGTTTCAGCCAGAAGACTGGAAAGAGGCTAGTGATTTACCATCTCCAACATTTTCTACTTTTTCCAAATACCGCGGATCTGAAACAGCAAAACGGCTTATGGTGGCAATGCTTGCAGAGCTTAGTGATGATTTTGGCAGACGAAGCGATTTAAACCCTAAGAGGTCTCTAGCTATTGCAAATAGATTATTGAATAAGATTAAAAACCTAACATTGTCAGAGTTTAAGCTAGCTCTTAACATGATAAGGAACAACCCAAGTCGAATATCAAACCTAGACTCTCAGACGGTTATAAATTTTGTAAAAGCCTTCAAGGATAAAAAACTAGAACTAGCACAAAAACAAAGCGAGGAAGAAAGGCACGCTTACTCCGGTAGTGTTCTGGATATAGCCGAAAGATACGAGAAGCGCAAAAACAGGGAGCTTCGATTTGATGAGGTTATGAAGTTTTACAAGTAAAGTGTTGGAAAAAGAATAAAAACACCACCACGTGGCTTAAAATAGCCTTAGAATTGATTTTTCAACCAAAATTCAACATATGACTAGCAAAAAAGTAATTATCCCAGCATTAAATCATGGGGATTACAAAGAGAAAGAAGGAAATCAAACGACAACATTCGAAAGGGGTGTTTCCCTTGAGGGAGTCGATTTGACATTGAAAGCAGTACTAACGACAAACCCCAAAAAGGGTACGTACAGCGTAAAGACCGAAACGTCATACGAGTTTTACAGAGATGCAAGTATAGATACCCATACTTTTGGGTTACTTGCTGCACTACAGATGAAAGCTCATGAAGCTGGCAGAGAGTGGAAAAACAATTTTGACGAAAACGCAAATAGTCAATTGTCGTTACTAGACCAAGAAGAGGAACAAGCCCCACAGGCGTCACAGGAGTAGGTTTTTCATGTTTTGATGATTATAAAGCCCCGTTTAGTGTAAGTACTAACGGGGCTATTTCTTTACTTAAAATTCAATCAAATGAGAAGTGACTTAGCTTTTATAGTTGTTTTGGGAGTGCTTCTTTTCTTAGTTCTAACAACCGATACTGGCAGTATTAGTGAAAAGGAGCAACCTGAAACACTAAATCAGGTGTGCATTACTTTGCCGAGTAGCTACGGATTAGATACCTTGAAAAACATTACCCCTATTTACTTGGTCGTTGCCAATGCTCAAGGGCATACATTTTTAGTTGATCCAGTTAAGCAGACGGCAACGATTGTAGACGCTAGAAAATAATTAACCAGTCAAAATCAATAAAATGAAAAAGTACAAATCAGTATTAGAGGCAATAATCGCTAAATGGGGCAGAGAAACCCAAATTAATAAAATTCAGGAAGAATGTCTCGAGCTTGCTTTAGTGTTAAATCAAATAAATTGCCCCACTAAAGACCCCAAAGAAATGGAGTATAATTTATACGATGAACTAGCAGACGTTAAAATATTGATGGCCCAAGCAGAAATGTTGTTTGATCGAGAAAGAATAAACGACCGTGTTAAATACAAAATAGAGAAAGTTCAGAAAAAATATTTGCTTTAATTCACCAATAAAAATCAAAAAATGGACTTATCATTCAATCAGTTTTTCCCAAATGAGGATCAAACCTTGTTTAAAGAATATACCCAACAAGGAGCAAAAAAGCATTCCTTTCGGATGAGCTACAAAAGAAAGCCAGGGCAGCCCATTCAATTCCAGCAAACCAATAATTTTGCAATCGGGCAACCTAAAACACCATTTACGATTCAGCATAAGTTTGCTGAATTTTGGACAAAAAGCCCTGTAAAGGATTCACCTTTTGATAAATATCCACTAATAGCAGCTATTGAAAGTTTTGCTATTCGGTTTGTTGATCCACGGAAAAACTTGGAAGCTCATTTTAGAATAGGTGAGCTAATTATTAATGAAGATATACTTGAGGCTGTAGCTCTAAGTGATGGGTTTAGGAATGGCCCCGATTTGCTTGCTTATTTTTGGAGGGTAGCGATACAACGAAAAGTTAAACTCCTAGAGGGGCAACTTGTGCACTGGAATACGCACACTGTATACGATGAAAAAAGAGCCGCTATTTATAAACCATCAAAATTAAAATCATGAATGTACATTTTTCATCACAAACATGTATATGGAGTACGCCTGATTGGTTGTTTATTGAGTTAAGCAAGGAGTTTAGATTTAATTTAGATGTTTGTGCCTCTCCTGATAATGCTAAATGTGAACGTTATTATACTGCTGAGGACGATGGGTTATTAATGCCTTGGGATGGTGTTTGCTGGTGTAATCCACCGTATGGGAATAGGATAGCCGACTGGTTAAATAAATCCCTATTGGAAACAGGTAATGGTGTAACTACTGTCGTGTTAATTCCATCGAGAACAGATACAAAGTGGTTTCATGAGTATGTCTTAGGGCGGTGTGAGATAAGATTTATTAAGGGTAGGTTAAAGTTTGGAGGAAGTAAAAATCCAGCCCCGTTTCCTTCTATGTTATGTATTTACAAACCGTTATCAAAATCAAAATCATGAGTAATCAAATCAATTTAGAACTAGTAAAAACAGACCCCTTAAAAGCACTAGGGGAAGTATTTGACATCGAAAGTAAGGAAGGTCGTTTTCCTGTATTAGCTGGCTTTAAAGATGTTTACATCTCTATTCACTATGGGAACTATAGCGATGACGTAAATGATATGTCCTACAAGATCAGTACTTATTCTGCTAATGTGAGGTCGCAAAGGATTAGAGTATTAAAAGCCTTGAATCATCCAGAAAAGCTTATTGAAAAAGTAAGAGCGTACCAAGAAAAGATAGAAGGTGTAATCAATGCGCAAAAGCAAGATTCAAACCAAAAAAAGAAAGCATTGTATGAGGCAAAAGATTCACTTGAGCGTATTGGTTTTGGAGGTTTGAAAGTTGTGTATCTGGAAAACAGGAAAACATTCAAAGCAGAGGGTGATAGCTTTAGTTTTCTTTTCACCGTGAATCAGGGCTTTGTTTATCCTTCTTCGCTTACCGTTCACGCTCTGGGTAAGATATCAGCTCGAAACTTATACCACCTTATCGACCATGTAAAAAACATCGAAAATGGCTCAACTACTGTACTTGATGGAGCGCAAAACCAAAAAGGAGGAAGAAAGTAGATGGAGCGACAGAGAGATAAAAATAGGAATATCTAATAAGCCAAAGCTCCGCCTAAATGGATCGGGTCAGGTAAATGACTCAATCCCAGGCAAGGTTGTAATTCTAGCTACTTGGAAATGTGAAGATGCTAGAAAACTAGAAAAGTACCTACATAAACACTTTGAGTTATACAACTTTATACCCAAAAGAGCTGGAAAAGGAGGTGGTAAAACTGAATGGTTTAGGCTTAAAAATAGCCAAGTAAGAGAATGCAAAGGGTTAATCAGGATGCACATCAAAGGAGGTAGTAAAACAAATAGAGAATTGATTTCAATTACTGTTTTCTGGTCTTTGGTTGCCTTGGTTGCCCTTGCTTTTTTGTTGAATTTTAATTAGTAATCAATCAAATCAATATGGCTAAACTGAATAAAAGAAAGTGCATCCATTGTAAAACAGTCTTTCAAAAACAACAGCCTTTGCAGTCGGCCTGTTCTTACAAATGTGCTATTGCTCATGCTAAGGAGTTGGAAGAAAAAAAGAAGCAGCGAGAATGGATGAAGCGAAAAAAACAGCTCAGATTCGAGACAATGACCCACAAGGACTATTTAAAGCTACTGCAAATTGCTTTTAACACCTTTATACGCCACAGAGACGAAAGAAAAGGGTGTGTAAGCTGTGGTACTAGTTTATTGGGAAAAAAGTTCGATGCAGGGCACTACAGAAGTGTTGGCTCTTCGCCACATTTGAGAGTAGATGAAAACAATTGTCATGGTCAGTGTGTGCATTGCAACAGAGATCAACACGGCAATTTGATCGAATACAGGAAGCGACTTATCAAACGAATAGGAATACAGGAAGTTGAAAGGATAGAAAATTACCAATCTGATTTGAAGCTTTCTATTCCAGAAATACAGGAACTAACGAAGCACTATAGAAAAGAGTCGAAATTACTAATTGATAAACGTAAATTAATTGAAAATGAGTAAAGAAGGAATTACATGGGGTGAGTATGCGAAGCTTTTGCCCATTGCTAGGCAATTGTTCAAAGTAACGAACAAAGACCCTACAACGGCACAAGAAACAGCCAACATGTATAATATTGTTGGTGGTATAGTTCGGACTTTGCACAACCATTTATCAAAAGAAAAAATCAATGGAAAACCTAATAATTGACTTTGAGCAATTAGACGTATTAACGTACACAATAGAGCCTGGAAATTATGACAGAATTTATGTAAGGAACGCTTATAACGCAAACAATGGAAATTGCTGTGTTAAGCTAATTGGTACAGTAAACACCATGCGGGGGGTGCTTATTGAAAACTGCGGGAGGTTGAGTATTATTGGAAACGGGCAACCCGCTAAGCTTATCGGAGGTATTCAGGTGTCTGGTGATATAGAGAGTTTGCGACTATCTAACCTACACGTTTTAGGAGCTGGTCACGGGTTGCTAATGAGCCAACATAATGGTTCGGAAAAATACGGCCATGTGTACATAGAATATTGTATATTTTCTCACCACCGAAAAGAGGGGATTTATATAGGGAAGTCGTTAAGTGGGGATGAATTGGAGCACGAAAAGCCGCCTGTTATTGAGCGAGTCACAATTTTACAAACCGTTTGTAGGCAAAACCTATGGGATGGATGTCAAGTAGGAAACACGAAAACGGTTGAAATGTCAGATTGTGAGTTCACTGAAAGCGGCCTAGCTGAATACGCATGGCAAGACTACGATTTAACTATCAACCCAGGTTGTGATATAGTAAAGTTGGGGTCTGTCAAGTATGGGAGTGCTCAGTTTTTATCAAATAAAGTTTTCATCAAACCATAATCAACTAAACGACCACCTACTGAAGTAGGTGGGTTGATTGACTGACGACTAGAAGTCGTCCTATAGTATAACTTACTCGAGCAAGAAGTTGTCTTGAGAATCATCCGTGGGCCTTCTATGGTGCTCTAGATAGTCCTGAACCATCTCGTCTGTGATGTTTCCTGTACTCCAGGCTCCATAGCCAGTAGCCCATAGGTGTTGGCCCCAGTATCGCTTTTTTAAGGCAGGAAATTCCTTTTGTAGCAGACGGGAACTTGTGCCTTTGAGTTGCTTGAGTATCTCGCTAATCGATAACTTGGCCGGATACTCAATGTGCATATGAACATGGTCCTTGCTTACTACTCCCTTCAATATCTCGATCTCTAAGGAGTCGCAATCTTGGATCAATAGATTCCTACAGCTAACCTGTATATCACCTTGCAATACTTGGTAGCGATACTTGGTCACCCACACTATATGGCACGTCAATCGTGTCGTTGTGTGCGAGCCCCGACGATATTTGCTCATGCCTCTTTTGGCATAAATTTATAAAATTGAAATGGCCGCACTGAAGTGCGGGGTTTTAAACCTCTATTTGAGACCAATAAATCATGGCCAATCGGACACACATAACCAATAAGGAAAGGCTTGAATACTGCAAAAGAGAAAACAAAATGCAGTTTTTTGTCTATAAAAAGAAGGTGGAAAAAAAGACAATGACACCTGAAGAAGCTAATTTGAACTATCAAGCGATGGCAGAATACAAGGAACTTGTTATGCTGCTTGAGCAAAAAGGCTTAAATTATTATCTGTTAATCGAAAATCTAAAAAAACTAGACGACAAATGAGAGAGTACAAAATACCAGCCAAAGAACGAGATGAATACGTGCAGACTCTAACAAATGCCACATCTACATTGAGTCAAACAATCACTTGGTCGTTAATGTGGATAAGTAAAGACGGTAGTAAGGTTAGAATGCTCGGTGCTACCACTAAAGGGAAAAATGTTATAGCAAAAGGGGTGACCCTTAGCTCAGACCTTGACGAAAACGCTCACTTAGTAAATAACACAGTTAGGGAAATACTGAGAGAGGCGGCAAAATAATAAAGTAAATAGCTCACCTCTAGCCAAAGGGGTGGGCTTTTTTTTATAACCAATAATTTAAAAAAAAAATGGAAAAAGAGAAAGATGTAAAAATCACAGAACATGAAGAAAACCCAAACGGGGTGAAATACTTCACTTATGAGGAAGTAGAAAAGGAGCCTATCAAGATGGATTTAGTAGATGTATCGAAAGATTTATTGGTAGGTACTTGTTATGATGAACAAGGGCTAAGGGTTCATCAAATAGGATTAAAAATGGTGATATGTGAATCTATATCTGAGTTTATTTCCTATGAGAAAAGAGAAGTATTCAATAGCGAAAAAAGCATAATGAGATCAACAGAAGAGGTTATATTTTTCAACTTGCTGTTGAGTGTTTCTAATTCTTTGTCAAGAATTATATGTATCCCAAGTGTGGGAGCATGTGTAGATGAAGATATATTGTTGTTCAATCTAACTCATCCAGAAATGGCAGCCCTAAACCGATTTTGTCAAATATGGCAATTACGCCTAAAGCCAGAAGAGGAAGGTGGTTTCGAGCATCAATGCTTGATGGCAATGAACACTATTTTGGCTCCACTTGTTACTATGTATTGAAAAAAGACTAATTTTACATATCGGCACAATAGAGTTTTTTCATTCAGAGCGTGTTTAGTCCCCCTTCACGCTCTTTTTTCTAAACTAATGACCAATGACACTGAAACTATTACAAAGCATGGTATACGGGGAAGTATCAGCAGCACTACCAAGAAAGAATTGTTGGTGTGCTTGCCACGATTGCAAAACAAAGTGGCATGATATTGAACCACCAATGACCGCCGAAACTCCAATCCATTTTTATCGTTTATTAAATGCAGAGGTCAAAACAGAAGGTAGTTCAGTAATTACTAAGACCGCGAACGCAAGGAGGTTCATTTGTGATAGTTGCCATCAAGAGAGAATTAAAAACTAAATAGTAGATGTTGTCTTTTTTTCTAGTCATATTGATTGATTTTTGATTTTGATTACAGATTGAGGAAGGGGGGCTATTTGTCCCCTTTTCTTTTTCCTATTAAATGCGAACCTATGGGAAAACTAAAAAAAAGGAAAGTCCAATACAACGGGGAAAGCTATAGCCTACCTGTAATAAACACAGTATCAGGAACAGAAGAGGAAAAGATTGAATTAGGCCTTTTTGTTTGTAAGGTATACGGTGATAAATTCCAATCCATTGATGGAGCTTGCCAGATGGCCGGAATATGTAGGACGACATTCTATTCATGGCGAAATACTTTTACACAACTTGAACAGGCTTTTAATGAAGCATCAACAAAAAGGAAAACGCTCTATTCGATTGGTCTAACAGATATGGCCATGACCTCAGCAGAAAGATTGCTTTCCACCAAACCCTACCACACTCGAACAATAAGGTTTTCTATGTCTGGTGTCACAAAGGAGCAACTAATGACACTATACAAAGGCCAGGACTTGCCAGACGGAGAGATATTCGATATAGAAATCACAGACCACTACCAAGAAAAGCCCCCTCATGCCTCCGCTACACTAGCTGTTTTGTATAACCAAGTAAAAGGGGAATTTGAACGAAACCCACAACCAGTACAAACGGAAAGCCAGCGAACTAGTATTCCTATTCAAAAATGGGTAGACGAAACAACAGGACAAGAAGAGGAAAGCGAAATCAAAAACTTACTAGGGGATGGTAGTAGCGACTAAGGCAATAAAAGAAGGCCCACGGATAAACAAAGCCTTTAGGCCGCTATACACTTCAAATAAAAGGTATTTCATTCTAACGGGTGGACGGGGTTCCCTAAAGTCTTCATCTATACATGACTTTGTAACTAGGCTGACATACGAAAAAGGCCATGGTATTTTGTTTACTAGATGGACAATGGTTAGTGCTGAAACGTCCATTATCCCAGAATTTAGAGAGACTTTAGTTAGGTTGGGGGTAGAGAGTGACTTCCTAATAACTAACAGGAAGATTACAAACAAAAAGTCGGGGTCATTTATTTTGTTTTCTGGCATTAAAGCTGGATCATCAGATAACACAGCTCGCTTAAAGTCTATTCCAGGCATTACCACTTGGATTGTCGAAGAAACTGAAGACTTTGTAGACGAAAAGTTATTTGATATTATAGACGACTCAGTAAGGACAACTAACCACAAAAACAGGGTAATACTAGTGCTTAACCCAACCACTAAAGAGCACTGGATTTATAAAAGATTCATAGAAGAACACCAAGCCATAAGAAAAGTAAAAGGCTTTGATGTTATTGTGTCAAACCACCCACAAGTAGAACACATTCACACGACTTACCATATTGCAGAGGCTTTGGGTTATCTTGATTCAGATTGGATTCTAAAGGCTAAGACATGGCTAAATAAGGCCATAGAGACAGCTAAACAGCTACCACAAGAAGCAAGGAGAGGTTTCCTGCACTCTTGCTATTATTATTCGAACTACATTGGTGGATGGATAATGTACCTGCAAGGGGCAGTTTACAAAAACTGGACTATAGGAGAATTTGACGAAAGTTTGCCTTATGGGTATGGATTAGATTATGGCTACTATCCAGACCCTTTAGCATGTGTACGCATTGCAGTAGATTGGAAGAGGGGAATTATCTATGTTGATGAAATCATCTATGAAACAGAAATAGATGACGTAGCGGCAAGACTAGAAGCTGAGGGGATAAGTAGAGGTGACTTTATAGTCTGTGATACGAACGAACCGAGAACGACCGCCAACATCAACATGAAGTTTACTAACGTAATGCCAGCCAAAAAGAAAAAGGGCTCAGTAGTACAAGGAATAAGGAACATTAAGAAGATGGATTTAGTTGTCACTCAGAGATCAAAAAACGTACTAATTGAATTAGCGCATTATATCTGGATGGATAACAAAGATTCAGTGCCATCAGGTGACTATAATCACGCAATGGACGCAATGAGGTACATATTTACTAGAATGCATTTGAATAGGTTACATGGGTAGCCTATTGACAACAAAGAGTAAAAAGAGTATCTTTACAACGGATAGTTTAGGATTTACGTAGGAAAAAGGATTTTGTGACAAGCCTCTCATTAGCTGTATGAGAGGCTTTTTTATTCCAGACACAACAAAACCCCTCATTGTCTCGTAAAAGTCTTATATACGTGCTACAAATAGCCTTAGATGGCAATTATTTGATACTTAATTTAAGATAATGTATATTTGTGGCACACTTCGAATAAACAAGGCCATGCGAAAGCCTAATTAACTAATAATTAAACTGGCATTCTATGGACTTGAATAGTTTTTCCCCATTATCATTAATGAATATGGATTTGCAATGTGCCTGCCCACTAGGCGCTGCAATTGCCACTCCAACAGCTCCAACCTGTAAAGAGGACATTGGAGAAATTCGACGTATCATTTTGCAACGTACTTTAGACGGTACAACTCTCAATGCAATTGTAATTGGAACCGACGATCCGACATTATTGGCTACTTGGACAGCTTTACAAGGCGCTGCGGGGAATACCAAAATTGCTGCTTTGGCCACAATGGCCGAGGTAACACCGGACGGTGGTGGTCCACGTGAAGCAGGAACGGGTCCAGGCGGTGTAACTCTTTACAAAGGAGCTTTGCCAACTTCCTACTCTGCTCAATTCCAGCAAGTCGAACAAGATGTAATCCGTTCTTATCGTGCTTATCAGTGTGAGCCACGTATTTCGGCGTTTTTGGTCAACGAAAACGATCAAATCATTGGTTTGAAAGATGCTACCGTAGCTACAACCTTTAGAGGTATTCCTTTAGAGTCGCTATACATTGGGCCAAAATTCACCGGAGGATTAAACCAAGTTGATTATAACATGATCAATTGGTCGTTCTTGGGTGAATGGTCGGATTTCTTGCACGTTGTCACCCCTGTTTTTAGCCCGTTACTAGAGTTATAGTACAATGAAAGATGGTAAAGTTTATTTGTGGAACATTGCGACCGAAGAGAAGGTAGCTTTTGATCCAGAACACGCCTATAATATCTTCGCATTGCATCCAAATGGGGGTGGATGGGCTAGATATAACGGCCAAGACAAACTACTAAAAAATGGGCTTCAGGAATCAACAGGAGATACAGGCAATTCTGAATCAAGAAATACCGAAAAACCAAGCAACAAGACAGTTAGCAAAGGCAAAGGAACAAAAGTTAAGAACTAACTTTCACGCTGCTACGGTAATAGATGATTCAGAAGCTAGGGAGCTATCAAAGCACTTTATAGAAGTAGTTGAAAAAAGACTAGTAAGCGAAAAACTAGCCTCTTTTCTAGCAACTTTTAGGTTTCCTTTGTTGTCTGCTCCATTGGTTGACGAAATCTATAAGAAGATTTCAAAAGTCTTTGAAGGTCGAAACCCTGTTAAGCACTATGAGTTTGCATCACAAAGAGAACACCAGGACTGGATTAACTACAGAAGCGAAGTATTAAATCTAGATGAATGGTGGCGAGTTAAAGGACTCCAAGCGATGCGAACAATGATTTCCAGTGTAGTTGTTGCTGATTTACCACAAGAACAAAATGGAGATAGGCCGGAACCTTACCTTTATTTTGTGGACATTGACGATATACTACATATTGGAACGACTGATTACTTACAAGTAGACTGGATCATATTTGGACAAAGCGAGAATCAAATATCAGTCTATGATGATGAGTATTATAGGGTTTATGAAGTAGAAGACGGGAAGCACATTAAAAAGCTACTGGCAGAGTTCAAACACGAATTAAGTATCTGTCCTGTTAGGTACTTTTGGAGTGACTCAGTAAACGTAAAAAACAAGGGGGTCAAAAAGCATTTATTGCAAATGTGGTTGACTTCCCTTGATGATTTTACCTACTACTCATTTGCGAATGAGGATTTGAATGCCTACGCCCGTTATCCGGTTTCATCATCTTTTGATGTTCCTTGCCACTTCGAGGATAAAACTACAGGTGTTTATTGTAAATCTGGTTTTATTGTTAGCAAGGACGGTGGATATATGTACAATAACCGTGAAATAGTCACGTGTCCTGAGTGTAGCAAAAAGCGGTTCAATGGCCCTGGCTCTCACATTAGCGTTAAACCACCATCCCCCGCAAATGATCAAGCCGATCAAAGAAACCCTTTTACTCAGTCGGTCATCCCTAGAGATAGCTTAGATTACAACAATGATGATCTACGCGAACGAGCGAAGAAAATCTTTGGTGCTTTGACTGGTGTCTGGGACACGCCTATCAACGATCAGGCGGTAAATGAATCACAAGTGGGCGCAATGATGGAAAGCAGAGAGGCGGCTTTAATTGATGTTCAAAGGAACTTAGAAGCTGTAATATCTTGGGCTGACAGTGTTTTGTGTAAGCTTAGATATTCATCTTTTCAACGTGTTGTGTATTCAATGGGGACTGAGCATTTTGTCATGAACTCATCAGAGCTGATACAACTCTACGAAGTAGCAAAAAAAGCTGGGCTATCTCATAATATATTAGACCAGCTACAGGATAGATACTTCGATAGTGAGTATAGGCACAATCCACAGATGAAAGAACGGCAAAAAATGTTCGATCTATTAGACCCCTTCAGACATGTGTCAAATGAGGGGGTTTCGGCTTTGTTGACTACAGGTAAGATCGGGCTAGAAAGTTACATGCTGAAAGTGAATCTATCCAGCTTAGTTGCACGATTCGAAAACGAGTTCTTTCCTATTACTTCATTCCCTGATTCGGTACCAATGAAAAGGAGGATTGAAGTTATTAAGGAAGCCCTTTTGATGTATGTTGAGGAATTTAAAGAGGAAGCTCCGGAGCCTGAGCCAATAGGTGAAGGAGGAATTAATTAACCATAATTTAGAAAAATGGCAAAAGCACAAGCGGCAAAAGTCGCAAGTACTGAAAACCCACTACAAGGGGCAGTTTTGATTGATCTAAATTCAAGTAGTCCATCATTAAAACTACTAAGATGTGGCCACGGCGATGTGCCAGAATATGAAGTACCAGAGGGTACGGAGCACTTGGTACATGTTGAAGTGGATCAAGTCAATTTCAGCCGAACAGGTTCCAAGCGATCAGTACCTATTGTAGTGAAAACACCGCCTGAAATGTGGTCTTTCATGAGAAAGCACATGCTAGGCCAAGGCTACTCTTATATGCGAATCCTTCACGCTCCTAAAAATGCTGACGTAGGCTTGGAGATGACAGAAACCGCATTCAAAGCATACACGGCTCCACAAGAAGACGGTGAGCCATTGTATGTTTTTCCTACAAAGCCTACTATTGTATCAGATGGCAAGCCAAAGCGGCAAACTAGACTACAGGCGATGAAGGAAAAAAAGCAGTAGTTTCCGGTTTTGACCAAATAACCGGAATAAATAGACACGACAATTTATTTTTCAACAATTAACAATGCGAGGTTATGGCTTTAACAGCGGACATTTTAAAGAAAATCAAAGCCTTAGAAGGGCTAAACAATGATCAATTGATGGCAATTGTAAACGCCTCACAATCTGATGAGGATATACAATTTGATACAACGAACAAGCAACCACGGCTAAAAGCCATCATGGATGCACGAACAAAGGAAATTCACGATGGTTACGACAAGGATATTAAGGAGGTTTGGGGCCACGAAAAACAAAGCACTGAACAGACCTACAAGAACTTTAGAAGGTTCCTTAAAGAAGGAAAAGAAGCGGTAGTAGCCCTAAAGTCAAAAGAGGATGAAATTGCCACTTTGAAGACTAAGGTAAAAGAGGGAGGTGCACTTGATCCAGCAGAAAAACTGAAGCTAGAGCAAGCTATCAAAGACAAGGACGACGAAATCAAGCTGCTGAAAGGCAAGGTTGATGAATCAAAAACAACCTACGAGAAGCAAATTGCAGATCTGACAAAGAAAACAACAGAGTCGGATATGTTGCGAGAACTTGATAAGGCGGAAATAGGGCTAACCTTTAGCGATGTTATCCCTGAAGATGTGAGAAAGGAAATGATTGCAGCCAAAAGAAATGCAATTCTTTCTGGTGTTACTCAGTCCACAATGAAAGGTGCGGAGGGTGAAGTAAAGGTGTTGAGAGACGCAAACGGAGAAATATTACGAGATATGGCCAATGGTGGAAAAGTTCACACTTTGGCTTCTTATTATACAAGCCAACTAAGCAGCCTTATAGATGTGAAAAAGACTGCTCAAGGGGGTGGAGGTAACAACCCAAAAGATAAAACAGGCGGTGGGGGTTCCGGCCCTACTATCTTGGATTTATCAGGGGTTAAATCTCAAATGGAAGCATCGGATTTAGTTGCTAAGTACCTAAAGGAGAAGGGAGTTTCTAAAACAGACCCAACTTCTGATTACGCAGGACAACAGGCAGCCATTTACGATGAGAATCCAGGCGTTTTCAGTTTGCCATTAAAAGCAACTGAGGACTAACAACAGCAAAAAAGGGTAAAGCGAATTCCCTGATATTATTTTACCTTTTTAATAAAGAATTATGTCTTTAATTAATACGCGGCTGCAAAACTTTAGATCAGCCAATCCGCAAATTGACCGCTTCGAATACCGTAACTCAGAAAACGGTGCATGGGAAACCTTTATGGCTCAAACCCGTGACCCTATGGGTATTATTACCCCTGACTTGACACAAAAAGCCATTCGTGCTATTGGGTCTACATTGGAAATCCCCGTAATTGATTTCGAAGCAACTACGATCCAGAATGTAACGCAACCACTTGTTGTTGTTGGTGGCCCTTCTACCTCTCAACTATTGGCCGTTACCTTTGTAGATTATTATTTTGGGTTCTTGATTCACCCCGCACAGCATTTCAATAATGAAATCAGTATGCAACGTGAGTTCAACCAGCAAATGAGACGCTACGTTGTTGCGCTGGCTAACGAATGGGATCAGGCAGCAATCACAGCGATTGAAGCAGCCAAAAACCAAGTTGCTCCCAACTTGCTTGGTGCTCGTTATACTTTCGCTGGTGACACTATTCAGGGGCCATTAGCTGAAGCTGATAACATGGTAGGTGATATTGACATCTTTGGTAACTCCTTAGATTTCACTGGGCCTTATGACATCATTGGTGCACGATCTTTGCAGTCACATGTAAATAACAATCTAAAGGAACTTGGAGAGTTCAACCAACGTGACAAAACACAGCAATGGCAGAATAAGACTTGGAGGTTTAGCAACAACGTGACTGATGCCGCTGGTCAGCGTTACACAGGGTACGCTATCCAAAAAGGTACAATTGGAGCTTTGTTCCAATATGGAGCTGATAATGTAATGGGTAATTCTTCAAGCAACCACCAGTGGGGTATTGAGCCAATCCCAGGGTTAGGTGCTAACATGGGTACTTACACCTACGATGGTGCTGCCAATGGTACGGCTTTAAGTGGCGCGGCTACTGCTCATTTGACAGCTACTTTGCAACAGGCATACGGTTTTCACAATCGTGTAGCTTTGGTTGTATCGTACAACTCAGATCGGGCAGCTATTCCAAGCCCTCAGTATAAGTTCCAAATAGCTACGACATAAAAGAAGTGTCCGCACTCTTTCCAGTTTTTTAAATTGGTCAAACCTTGGGGTTTTCTCTTTCGAGGGAAAGCCCCTTTTTAAATTCAAGAAATGTATAATTCTACTACGCTTTTGGCCGATTTTATTAGGCTAATCGGATTCAGGCAGCAAGCAGACGCTACGGGGTGGCAAATATCGGACGCTGATTTACTTCAATCTGATTCGGGGAGGTTTTATGATTTTATTCATCCTTCTGTCACTATTGAGAATCTGATTTCTGTGGCTCCAAGATTTGACCAAATAGAAGCCAATGCAGCAGCCAGAGATACCGCATTTAGTCTATGGCTAAGAAGGCACGTAGAACAGGCCATTTTAAAAACTGTTGACGCTTGGTTGAATGAGAAAATAGGGGTAGGAACAGCAGGGAATTTATTATCTGACCAAAGACTATTCGACAAAGCTGGTTCGATTAGTCATTTTTCATTTAGAAATACTACGGATTTCTTTGGTATGGAGATCGTGCCTTATACCTCTAAGAACATTGCAGGGAGGTCGAAAAGAATTGGTCTGCACTTGACTAATGCTCAAACGGTAGATGTAGAATTATATAGCTCTGATTCATTGGGTAGACTTCAAATGACCCAAGTAAACCACACTGGAAATGGCTTAGAATGGTTTGATTTGCCAGCCACATGGACGCTTGAAGGAGGAAAGCAATACTATATAGGTTATCATCGCTCAAAAGTCGCTGGTGAGGCTATAAACGGTGCGCAGCAGTTCGATTACGGTGCACGTGGTATGCTAATGTTCCCAACGGAGAGGTATTACAAAGCCACGGCGTTTCATGTTACCACGGCTGACAATGCTACACTGTGGGATATTGCAGATAATTCCTATACAGTATCGGACAACTACGGGATTAATTTGGAACTTGATTTTACTTGCGATTACACTAACTTTTTAATCAGTCAGCGATTGAAGTTTGTTGATTTGCTTTGTTATGGTGTGACTATTTATCTAATGAAGTTACTTATCACAAACCCACCAGCAAAGATTAACCAACTGGAAAGCAAGGTGCAAAAAAATGCTCCTTGGATGCAAAACGAAATTGTAGGCCATGTGGACGAAAAGAGAGACGCTACATTGAAAGGAGATTATGACAAAGCAATGAAAGCTTTGCAGTTTGACAGAGGCTTAATTGATGATACTTGTTTACCATGTAATGACCAGCAACCGAGGTTTAATGTAATTGGATCATCAAGCCACAATAGAAGATTCTATTAAAATGCCATTTGAAGCACTTATAGCAGTTGTCAAGGACATTAACCGCAACCCTAATGAATTGATCATTGAGGCGCTTAAAGACGCTCAGATCGAAGAATTAATAATTGAGGCAAACCAGAACCAATTAGACGCGGGTATAGATGCAAATGGTAATCCAATAGACCCACTCTACACAGAAACGACAATCAGGTACAAGATTTCAAAGGGGCAAGAGTTTAGATGGGTGACTTTAAAAGACACCGGAAAGTTTCAAAAGTCATTCAAGGTTATTTATCGGAATGATGAAATAGAGATTGTAGCGACCGACTCTAAAAGGAAAAAGCTTAGGGATAAATACGGAGCTGCAATACTTGGATTGACTCAGGAAAGCATAGAAAGTCTAAAAGGCCCATTATTAGAGGTAATAAAAGAGGTCATTTTAAAGCGATTAGAGAAACGATAATTTTATGAGCACTAGAGTACCCACATTTCAAACAATTGTTGCCCCTGCTTTGCTAGATAGAGCTTTGGGGCAAATTTCGTCTAACATGTCAACCAAATTAACTTGGTTAAATGGTGCTTATGGACTTGCTCAGAAGATTATAAAGCCAGATGGCACTTACCCAGTCATATACGAGGAAAACGGAATTGATCATTTCCCACTTTACCCGAATGAGAACTTAGGAAACTTTATTTACTTCGAACGAACAGAGAGAACTAACTTTTGGAATTACCAACGTAGAAATACCATCAACTACAATGAAACAATAGGTATGGTTTTTTGGGGCGACCTGAGAACTATATATCCTGCCGACTGGCAGCAAAGAACCAGAGAGCATGTAAGGGATGAAGTAGTAACGGCAATTGATTCGGGCGCTTATACTTCTATTCAGAGTCTGCAACTCAATGCTTTTTGGTATGAAGGGAATAACATCTATCAAGGACACAGCATCAAAGAAATTGATAGCCAATATTTAATGCGTCCATTTATTGGATTTCGCATTGATTTTGACATCACATACAATAATGAAAATTACTGTTAACTATGCCTTATAATGTACAGCGTTTCGAAATTAAAATTTAATAATGAAAGAGAGGACACAATATGTATTTGAAAGCGTATTTGATAGCGCGTATGATGGGGATAGCTTGACACTTATTGATGATCTTGGAAACAATGTAAGCTTTAAATCGAAAGTCCGTCTAAAGGGCTTAGATACGCCTGAATTAAGGGGCGGTACTCCTTTAACTAAACAGGCGGCTAAAATTGTGAGAGATTATGTTGCTCTATGGTGTAAAGATGAAGCCCTGATTAGTATGTCATTGAAGGATGACAAAGACAAATACGGTCGGTACTTAATAGAGCTTTACAAAGACGGGATTTTGCTAAATCACCATTTGATAGAAATAGGATTTGCCCGTCCGTACTTTGGAGAGAAAAAAAAGCCTTGGACAGATCAAGAAGCCACGGCGATTATTAACAGTTCATTTGCTAAGATTCTACAGCCAAAAAACAATTAAAGATGTTTAACAAAATCAAAACAGTACTAACACCCAATTACACGGAAGTAATCAAAGACTTTCCTTCATTGGTTGCTAATAGCACTGGAAAAATCGAGTGGTGCAGTGCTAAATTTTTGGAATTAATCGGAGAAACTGACGAATCAAAAGTGATTGGCCAGGATTTTGCCGTACTAAGTAATAAGTTATTCGAAAACAATGTGGAACCAGAAGACACATTGCAGGATTTCGAGAACGTTACAAGGAACATCGAACCGACTGCATCCGCATTAATGGATAGCGTAAATTCAAAGATGAGGATTAAGCTTTCAAATTTTACCGTTTGGGGAAAGGGAAAGACTGCGGCAGTATTTCTTAACAGCTAATTCCATAGGGGGGGAATTGGCATTATAATCCCAGTAAATGAACATTGAGAAACTACTTGAATTAGTCCCATTATGGGTGCAAACTTCTTTTGCTTTTTTGATGCTTTTTGGTTTAATCGGTTGGAGGATATTTCGACACGTTATTAAGATCAACAAAGCAGTGAACCAGCTAAAAGAGGAAAGCTACAAAGAACTACTTGAAATGTATGATGAAGTGCAACAACGTAACAAGCAATTAAGGACAGAAAACAAGCTATTAAGAGAACAAAACCAGAATTAAAAAGATGGAAATAAAGTACGGACACACTACTATTTCCCTTTATGATTCGCTACAAGATTTATCAGCATTTAGATTTCATGTGTATACTATGAATTTACTGATAGATGCGGATATAGGGGGCGACACATCAGCCATTATGCGAAGATTGGCTACTATTCTACAGAAGATCGACGTAGACCCAGAGGGCGCAAAGCAGGAGGTTTTAAACATGTCAACAGCTATAAGTAACATCGAAAACAACATCTCACCAGAAATGAGGTGTTTTTGTGCTTTTATTAAGTCGATCAATGGCAAGGCGATAACTGAAGGTGATTTGAATGAATCCGGTATTGATGAGATCATAGAATTGATTAAAATCAAGAAAATACCAATGGGTATGATTTGGGATGCTTTGGAGTTTATAAAAAAAAAGTCCAGGAAGAGTTTTCGCTCTTTTTTCCGCATAGGTCAAACAGAGGTTCAACAGAGGCAGCATTTAGAAGACTAAAAGAAAGGACTTTATTGATGCTAGATGATTTGCCAATGGTGGACAAGGAAATACAGGATAAGATTAAGCACATAGATGATTTGTTTGCCTTGTCCTTTAAATCCAGAAAGTTTGATGGTGAAAAAGGCGAGGAAGTTTTATCAATCAAGGCGTTTGAAAGGACTTGTATCTACATCAGAAACGCCAACTATCACAGTAATCCGAGGCTAATGCCTACGATTCAATTTTTCACAGCCCTTGACGAAATCAAGGAGCGAAACAAAAGCAGATCAAATGCCAAATCCAATAAAAACCAGTGACCTATATAGGCATGGGCAAGAATTAAAGAGCCTAGAAAGCGATCTTGAAAACGCCCAAAAGGCGTATCGGGCTTTATTGGCTGATGTGCAACAGAATGCCGGAAAGTTAAAAGATGGTCTTAGTGGCCTTAATCCTTCCAGTTCATCAGGTAGAAAAGAGATAGAAAGAACGGCTACGGCTGCCAGTAAGCTACAAAAGGAGTATTTGAAATACAATGCCGCTTTAGATGATAATGCGATTGAACTAGCTAAAGTTAGAGCATCCACAAGGGAAGCCAATAACATAGCTAAGTTGCAAGCTAAATTAATCACAAGCGTAGAGGGATCATACAATGCTTTGTCGGCTGAGTATTCACTAAACAAAATTGCTCTAAATAAGCTCACGGCAGAGGAACGAGCAAACAACAAAGAAGCTAAGGCGCTAGAAGAACAAACGGCGGCCATTTTTGATGAAATGAAGCGACTACAAGCCGCTACAGGTAAGACATCTCTAAACGTAGGGAATTACTCAGAAGCCATTAAAGATGCAATCAGTGGGTCGTTTTCATTTGAAAAGGCATTAAGTGTAATTGCTAAAACACCACTACTTGGAGTCATAACCTTAATTGTGTCTGCTTTGGTTGGCTTATTCCAGGCTTTCAAGCGAACAGAAAAAGGAGCTGAATTATTAGCGAGAGTTGGTGGGTTGTTAGAGGGTGTTTTCTCTGTCATTATAGGGCTTACTGATCGGCTGGCAGATGGATTGATAAAAGCCGTAAATGATCCTAGAGCAGCTTTTGATGACTTTGTAGCATTCTTAAAGGCCCAATTAGTCAATAGGATAAATGGAGTAATTGAGGCGGTATCAAGCCTAGGATTAGCTTTATTCAATCTAGTGAAGGGTAACTTCAAGGAATTTAGGAAAGAAGCCGCTGAAGCCTTTGGAGGCGCCTTACAATCAATTACAGGGCTAGATAAAGAGATGCGGCAAAACTTAATCAAGACAGTAGTTGAAACGGCTGATGCTTTTGGTGATTTGAGAGTAGAACAAAGAAAACTTGAACTGCAAACGGGAAGATTAACAATAGCACTATCTAAGGCCAATGTAGAAGCCCAACGATTAGCCCAAATTGCAGAGGATGACACAAAGAGTTTTAGAGAAAGAAGGGAAGCCAGCGAACAAGTAACTGAGGCGCTTATTAAAGCCGCTAGGATAGAAAAGGGAATTGCAATTGCAAGGCTAAGGATTTTAAATGCAGAGATCAGTTTAAGAAGGGCTAACGGTGAGGACGTTTTAGAACTCACCAAACAACAGTTAGAAGCTCAAGCCTCTTTAGTTGACGCTGAAGGGGCATTAACTTTAGCTATCTTGGATCAAGGCCAAAAGCGAAGAAAGTTGATCCAAGACGATGAAGAAATAAGACTAGATGTATTGATCGACGGGTTAAATAATCAGTTAGCCATCAATAAGGCTTCAATCGACAATGAAGAATTCACTTTGGCCCGTAGAGCTGAAATATTAAGGAAGTCTAGAGAGATCGCCGACAGATCCTTTGCAGAACAGCAAGAAACTTTTCAGAAGTTCACTGATCAGAGAGTTGATTTAAACGAACTGGTTAAAATCTCAGATGCTACGGTTTTATTTGAAAGGATTAGAGGGCTTGAATTATCCGAAATCTTAGAAACAAGGGCTTTAGAAGCCGTTAGAGATCGAAAGGACATTAATCAGGAGTTTGCAGAATCACAAGCTAAACTTACTCAAGCGTTGCAATTAAGCGCCTTAGCTGATGATAAATTTGTTGAGAGTGTAACCGTTGGCAATGATGGACTAAGGCAAAGAGTCTCTTTATTCAGTCAAACGTCAAAATTAGGTATTGCAGCAGCTAAAGAGAATGCAGAGGAATTGGAGACCTTCTTAAAGGCCTTTAGGAAGCGCATACAGCCCGATGATAAGCCAAAGTCATTGCTAGAGATGCTAGGCATCAGTTTAAGTGATAAGGCGCTAGAAGGGCTTAAATCAGCTTTTGATTTCGTGAAGGGTCAAATTGATTCTTTGTTTAAAAAGCAAGTAGAGATCGCAGACCAAAGAGTTGCTAACTCAGATCGTGAAGTTGCCAATGCTCAGGAGAACTTAAATACTCAGTTAGAATTAGCCCAAATCGGTGAAACTGCAAACATAGAATTGGCCCAACGTGAATTAGAAGCGGCTGAAGAAAACCAAAGGAAAGCACTTGAGCAACAAAGGAAGGCCCAACAAGCACAGCAGAATATTGAAACGCTTCAACAAACCAGCTCATTAATCACAATGGGGGCTAAAATATTACGAGACGTTCCATTTCCATTAAATATTGCAGCGGTAGGTACCGCTTTAGGTGCTTTTGTAGCGGCTAAACTTAGAATTGCATCATTGACTAGACAATCCTTTGGTGATGGTGGTACAATTGATGTAGGCGGTGGAACTCATGCCAGTGGAAATGATACTTACATTGGTACCCACGGAGGGAAAAGAACCTATGCAGAACGGAACGAAAAGATTGCCATTTTTTCAGCTCAAGCAGTAAGGAAAATTGGTTCTAGTAAGCTAGACCACATGGTTGATATGATAAATTCATCTGGCAGCCCTGTTGTAGACCTTAGCACAGCTTATTCAACTAGTGAGCCATCTATTACCATTGTAGATACAAAAGGCATTGAAAGCCGCTTAGACAAGGCCAATAATCGCGAAACAATAGTTATGACGGCTAACGGTACAGCGATCATCAAAAAAGGCTCACATACTCAAATAATATCGGGATATGGCAATTAGTAGACTATATAAGTTTTACATTGAAATCAGTGGAACACTTACAGAGCTTGATTATGATGATATGCTATTTGGTGACGATGTAGCAATAAAAGGTGAAGCTCCGGACAGCGAATACTTCCATAGGGAAACAATGAGCGCCACGGTAGGTTTTACCGGAAAAGCTTATTTCTTAGTACAACCATTATCAATTGCTGATGAATGGTTTTTTGTCGTTTATAAGGACAATGGAACAGGTACATTTTCTGAGCGTTGGAGAGGTCGAACCACTAGGATAAAAGGCAAGTGGTTAGAATACAGCAATACGGTGAATATCTCATTTGAATCAGTAGACCGCTATACGCTTGTAATAGATGGGAAGTCAAAGCGATTTAACCTTGTTGAATTAGCGCCCGACTTGGTGAATGTGACATTTGAAAGGTACGGCTTGATTCAAATCTACGTTGAAGGGCTAAACTTTATCAGCAACTATCTAACAGATGGGGCATACGATGAAAGCCCTTTACCAGCTCCGGTTTTTACAGGGGGTGGAAATATCCTAGAGAACACCTATCACTTTAAATTCCACACTAATAAATATTACATTCCAGACGATGGTACATTAAGTCCTTCAGTTGGTGGGTTGTATGATACTGGTACATTATTGCGTAGTGACGGAGTTTATCAAATAGTGGTCAATGTTGGAGATTATGAGATAAAAGAAGTAGCAACGAATAATGTAGTTTACCGATCAGATACCGGAACAAATCTTTCCTTACCCGATCCTTGGGAGCCTCTAACAGATGGGGTTTTAACTAGAGCGACTTTTACATCATTAACAGATGCAAACAGCAAAACCAGAGCTTATGCAGTACCAATATACGCTAGACTTCTAACCAATCTTACCACGGTACAAGCAACGCCAACACTCGCTTTACCAGACCCAGACATTGATCCAAATAATTCAGCGTACACCAGAGCTTTACCTCTCACAATCACAGACGCAAATCTCATATACTCAAGCTTACACCAAACAGCGGCAACAGAATACAGGCGCTATAGCTCGAACGCACAGCCGTACCCAAATGAATACTTTGTCCGACCCGCCAACGTCGGAACGGAAGAACCTCAACCAATTGGTGCGTCTGATTGGCAACCTTTTTCCTTATGGTTCGTCAAGGATGCCACTTTGCGAACATTGCAAGATGATGCAAGCCAAACTATTACAAACCGAAATAGCTACACTTTTGCAAGCGCACTGCAAACGATACTACAACAGCTCAACCCATCTATTACATTTCTTGCTGATTCTGATCATTCTCAATTTCTGTACGGTACAAATCCAATAAGGACAATTACTCAAGTACCTATAATCTCAGTAAAGAATGATGTAAAGGTCGGAGACTATGACACACCAGCTAGAAAAGCAGATGTGAGGCTGGATGACTTCTTAAACTTAATCTTTAATGATTGGCGTTGTAAGTGGTTTATTGATGCTTCCAATAGGTTTAGAATTGAGCATATAGATTGGTTTGAGAATGGAGGTAGTTATGTATCAGAACAGATTGCAGCTAATGTTACTACACTGGTAAATAAAGACACTGGCTACCCTTGGGAGTTCGGGCAAAATGAGTATGAATACGATCAAAATGCAATCCCTGAAAGAATGGAGTTTCGCTGGATGGATGAGGTTAGTTTTCCTTTCGAGGGCTACCCGATTAATCTAACCAGTGGCTATGTTCAAAAAGGGAATGTTCGAAACATAGATATTTCTCTTTTCACTACAGACGTATCATTTATTTTGGCTAATGCCAATTTGATAAATAAAAACGGTTTTGTGCTCTTTGAATGCGATCAAATAGATGCACTAAACTATAATGTCCCCTATTTAACAACGGTAGTAAATGGCACAACCTACGTTCTGCAAAACGGTTATGCTTCTTTTTTCTTCATTCACGCCACTTACTACCAAAGCCGATTACCAGCAAGCGAGGCCCAAATTAATGCAGTAGCTCAAGTAGGGATAACAACCGAAAGATTAAGATTGCAGGATATGGAAGTGCCAGCGACCGCAATTGCTGATTTTATGCAGCTAATTACCACATCATTGGGAAATGGATTAATAACTGAATACACTGAAAATATTAATTCCGCATTTCTCAACCTAAAACTAAGACATGGCATTTAGACAAATTACACAGTATAGCCCATTGAAGTGGTACAACTCCGATGAGCTGACGTTTTACGAAAGGTACGGACAATGGGGGGCGAAGTTCGTTGATCCAGTCCCAATAAATCAGGTAGCACCTTTCCAGTTATCCAGGGCGCAAACAGGGAATCAGATTTCCTATTTTCGGCTAACAAACCAACGTACAGCCGTGACCGTCGACGTAACAACAGAGATCAAAGCGGCTGGTTTGCGAGTTGATGAATTTGCAACTGAAGGGTATGACCTCATTACCTACCCTGGCACAGTGAAGATTTTAGGACTATCATTGACTGAAGACGTTTATCAAGCCACCATGTCAGATGGTGTAAATACTTGGAAATCTGAGTGCTTCAATATGGTTGATGATTCAGACCTAATGCAGTATACCAAGATTACTTGGTGCAACAATGACCCTATTCCATACGATGGTGGTGCACTCAATTACAAAAACGGGTTTAAGCATGTAATTTATATTGATGCTGAAATTAGAAGACCCACCTACCCACTCGTAACAGTTGGAACAACCAGACAGACGGTAAACCAGTACAGTCAAATAATGGCATATAAACAGTATGCTTTTTTATTGACGGCTCCGGAATACCTATTAGACACTATTCATTTTATCTCACCACATAGCGAAATACTGATTGAATCTGAAGGTATTTGTTATGATGCAAAGGATTTTGTGATGGGTGAACCGACTTGGCCGAACGACGTTGGCGATGTTGGACAGGTAGAGGTTACATTTAGAACCAAAACACTAGTGATTAAAACCGCTGGCAATGGTACTGACTGTGCAATACCCGACGAATGTGTACCGCTTGATTTTGCTTGTAAGGATTTACTAGTTATCGGTGGCACTCTGCATAATGCTTTTCAATACAAGGATTCAAGCAATGTAACACAGAATTTAGCAGATGGAGACTATATACTAGCATCAACAACAGGTATTTTAGGCGATCCGATAACAGTGCAACAATACAATACTGGTTCCTACAGTAACTCATTGTTATTTAATGGCCAAATAGCTAAAGACGAATCTACTGGCATTTATTACTATGCTGATGCTTTGTCGATGCACCGTCCACAAATCACTAACTATGTGAATGGTACTAATACAGTTACCGGAACTTCATTAGCTGGCACTATTGTCGAAATCTACGCTAGAGCTAATGGGGTAGATTTCTTTATGGCAGCAGCAAGTGATAGCGCATTAGCAACAGGCGTTGTTATTCCTACCCTTCCAGCTAGTACGGATTTCCTTTTCCTTAAAGTTGGATCGGCTATTTGCGGTAACTTCTTTGACTCTGCGTTGTTTGCGGTCACTACTACGGCTTGTACACTTGATTTGCAAGGACAATACGCCACGGTTGCCAATGCAATTGCAGGAGGAATTACAGCGGGGCAAGAATGGGAGTCTGATAATTCTTTTACAATGGGAGTGCCTGAAGGTACTGTCTTTGAATACTTACCAGTTAATTCGTTTAACACTTATGGTGATGCAATAGCGGCTGGTGTAAGGGATGGTGAATGTTATGCTTTGGCGTTATCAAATCCATTTGGTTTACCAGTGGATATACTATGTATATTGAATCCAGCTACAACCTATGATGATGATGCGGCGGCAGGTGTTGGAGGTGTAGCAATCGGAGCTGAATATTATTTAAGTGTCAATAATACCTATGGGTTAGGTTTTGGCCAAATTACAGGAATTGTTAAAATTAGAAAATCATAAGCGATGAATTATAATCTAAAAAACACGTTTAAGGCTGTTTTAAGCCTCTTAGCAACACTTTTGTTTTGCTTTCAATTATCTAGCCAGGTATTAGTAAAAGGTTCTGGTATTAGATACTATCAAGGGTACACAATTGCGACATATCCAACGGCTACGGCTCCGGTTACTAGCGTTGGTACTGAGTTCTCTTACTTCATTGATTTGAATATCGTGTGTAAGTGGGATAGGGTGAATTCCCGTTGGGTTCCGGTTAATAACATTTTGGTTCAATCTGGTGTCCCTGCTCATACACCTAATACTGGTGACCCTTTGACTTATTTAGATAAAGACACTGGAAATTTGTATAAATGGAATGGGTCGGCTTGGGAGTTGCTTATTAATGCAGGATCGACAGTTACCAGCATAACTAACTTAGGTGATACTACGTCACTGACTCCAATAACGGGTGATGAATTTGTTGTTGCTACGATGGACACATCAGGGGTATACTCAACAGATAGATGGTTGTTGATGATTGGCGGCGCTGGTGGTGGTGGCTTATCTACGGT
>CAKZOO010000076.1 GCA_937136455.1 uncultured Flavobacteriaceae bacterium
AGATATTTTACTGGACATTCCGACAGTGGAGTTACGGTGCCAGTTGGTACGTATTATTATGTTTTAAAAATTAATGAGAAATCAAAACAACAAATCTTTAAAGGATTCTTGTATATAAATAGATAAGCTATGGCTAAACGATTACTAATTTTACTTGTATTGTTTTCTGCTGATTTTGCATTTGCTCAACAGGAGGGGATGTTTTCACAGTATATGTATAACCCATCAGCACTTAATACAGCATATACTGGGACTAGAGATGAAAATATTTTATACTTTCAATACCGTTCTCAATGGAATTCTTTTGAAGGTGCTCCTCGTTCGAGTTATTTTAATTACCAAAAACAAGGGGCTAAAAAACTTTCAACTGGAATTAGCATAATGCAGGAGAGCTCAGGTCCAATGAGTCAACTTTCAGCTGGGATTGATTTTGCATATAAACTTCAGTTGAGTGGAGATAGTTTTTTATCGTTGGGATTAAAACCGATGATAGACTTATTGGATATTAACTTTAGTAGTCTAAATATTTATAATCCACAAGATCCTTGGTTTGATATCAATATCGATAAAAAGCTTTCTCCTAACTTGGGATTAGGGGTGTTTTATTACGATGATAGAGGTTATATTGGATTGTCGACTAGTGGAATTCTTTCGACTAAACACTTTGATCAAAGTAGTGCTACAAGTTATTTAGCAGCAGATAGAGCCCATTATTATCTCATGGCAGGAAAGGTTCTTGAACTCAATGAAAACATTCTATTTAAACCATCTTTTTTAATGAGAATGGTTAAAGGAGTTCCAATTCAGGCAGATATTTCAGCAAACCTTAGAATTCAAGATCGAATTGAAGCAGGAGTTTCTTATCGTTTTTCAGGCGCTATGAGTGCACTTATGGCATTACGTATTCAAAAAAATGTACTTGTAGGCTATTCTTATGATAAAGAGTTGGGATATATTGGAAACTTTACAGGGAGTTCTTCAGAAATATTTATTCGCTACGAACTATTACCTAAGGTGGTGAAAACAATATTTAAGCCTAGATTCTTTTAAAGTTTTGTGGTTCTTAAAACTTTTCACTTAGTTTTGTCAAATGAAAAAACTAAGTATTAAAGGAAATTTCAAGGTCATCTTTGTTTTGGGATTACTCTCAGCAATAGGCCCCTTTTCAATTGATTTATACCTGCCTGCCTTTCCGGAGATTGCAGAGCGATTAAACACCGATGTTGCATCGGTAATGCTATCGCTTTCTTCTTTTTTTGTAGGAATTTCTTTTGGTCAGTTACTTTATGGTCCATTGATCGAACGCTATGGACGTAAAAAACCACTGTATATTGGATTAGTTCTTTACGCTATAAGTTCTGTTGCCTGTTTATATGCCCTTAATGTTGATCAATTAATTGCCTATCGCTTTTTTCAAGCCTTAGGAGGTTGTGTTGGGATGGTGACTTCTAGAGCGATGGTACGAGATCTTTTTGAGCTGGGTGATATTCCTAAGGTATTTTCAAATCTGATGTTAGTCATTGCACTTTCACCAATCATTGCTCCAACCGTTGGAGGTTATCTCACCTTTTATTTTGGATGGCAATCAGTCTTTATATTTTTATTGGTGTTAATACTCATTATTCTGTTTTCAGTTTATCTAGTATTACCCGAGAGCAAAGCCCCAGATCCTTTATACAGCCTTAAGCCAAAAGCCATTTTAGGAAAGTTTAAAATAGTTCTTTCTAACCAACAATTTGTGGTCTATACTGCTACCTCAGCTATTGCCTATTCCGCACTTTACGCCTATGTCAGTGGTGCTCCCTATGTTTTTATGGTAGTCTATGGTCTCAATGAAAAAGTGTTTGGTTGGATTTTTGCATTAATCGCTGCAGGACTCATAAGCGCGAGTCAATTTAACAATCTACTGCTCAGAAAATACACTTCAGAACAGGTTATTAAAGTAACCCTTGTCATTCAATCTTTAATCGGAATAGTTTTATTGGTATTAACTGTTTTAGGTTATCAAAACCTCTATTTATTTGTTGGACTGATCTTTTTGTTTTTAGCTTGTCAAGGATTTAATTTTCCTAATGCTTCAGCAATCTCAATGGCTCCCTTTTCAAAAAACGCTGGTTCAGCATCCGCATTGATGGGATTCTTTCAATTGATGTGTGGAGCAGTTTTGTCTGCTATGGTTGGAGTATTTGAAGATGGTTCCGCTTTACCACTTGTTGCGATCATGGCTCTATGTGTGGTAACAGCAACTTTAATTCTGTATATCGGTAATGTGCGTATTAAAAAACGCACTACAAAATCTCTTGTTCAAGAGGAAGATATCGATATGATCAGCACACTTTAATACTCAATTTTAGTATCTCTCAAAAAATGATTATTTTTCAAAAGTAATACGATTCAAATGAGCAAGAAAGATCAAAATGTAACACAGCAATTTTACAACAGTATTCTAATTGTTCTGTATTTGGGAATTGGATTTATTCCCAATTTAACTGCAGT
>CAKZOO010000077.1 GCA_937136455.1 uncultured Flavobacteriaceae bacterium
ACAGTGTTGAAGTTTTAAAAAGTTTAGTTTTATTTGAGTGAGGCAAAGCCGATGGGAGCATCGGTTTTGTTTTTTTTCTTTACAAACGTTTCTCAAGTTCTAATTTCATCTGAAGTTGAAGCTTTTGTGCTTCTTGTGCAGCCACCTGAGCAAAGTCTTTTTCGCTTGAAGCATAGATAATTCCTCTCGAAGAATTGACGAGCAATCCCACATTTTTTGCAAAACCGTATTCACAAACTTCTGAAAGGCTTCCACCCTGCGCTCCAACACCTGGCACTAACAAAAAGTGATTTGGAATAAGCTTTCTAATATCAGCTAAGTAGGATGCCTTTGTCGCTCCAACGACATACATCAATTGATGTGCGTTTTTATAAGTAGCGGACTTTTCGATCACCTCCATATAAAGTGGTTTACCATCAATTTCTTGAAGTTCAAAATCAGATGCTCCAGGATTAGAGGTAAGACCTAAAAGAATGGTAAATTTGTCCTTAAATTCCAAGAAGGGTTCTACAGAATCTCTTCCCATATAAGGCGCAACTGTAACTGAATCAAAATTTAAATCCTCAAAAAAAGCCTTTGCATAACGAGAAGCAGTATTTCCAATATCTCCTCGTTTGGCGTCAGCAATCGTAAAGAGGTTTTCATCGATAGAATTGATATAATCAACCGTTTTAGCAAGTGCTTGCCAACCTTTTACTCCATAGGCCTCATAAAAAGCAATGTTGGGTTTGTAGGCTACTGCATAGGAATGAGTCGCATCGATAATCGCCTTGTTAAAAGCAAAAATAGGATCTTCCTCCCCTAATAAGTGAGCGGGAATTTTATCCAAATCTACATCCAATCCCACACAAAGGAAGGATTGCTTTTTTTGAATTTGACTAAGGAGCAATTCTAGATTCATATTAGAATAATTCTGAGGCTTCTTTTAGTTTTTCTGTGTTTTCAACAAGCATTAACTCGTCGATAATTTTTTGAATATCTCCATTGACGATATTTTGCAGATCGTAAAGGGTTAAATTGATTCTGTGATCCGTCACCCTTCCCTGTGGATAGTTATAGGTTCTAATCTTAGCAGAACGATCTCCACTACTCACCTGAGAATTACGCTTCGCTGCATCCTCCTCTTGTTTTTTGGCGAGCTCCATATCGTACAAACGCGAACGAAGTACTCTAAATGCTTTGTCTTTGTTTTTGTGTTGAGACTTTTCATCCTGACATTGAGCTACAAGTCCTGTAGGTACGTGTGTTAAACGCACTGCGGAATAAGTAGTGTTTACCGATTGTCCTCCAGGTCCAGAAGAACAGAAGTAATCGATACGAACGTCTTTAGGATCGATGTGTACATCAAAATCTTCAGCCTCAGGAAGCACCATCACTGTTGCAGCTGAGGTATGAACTCTACCTTGAGTTTCCGTTTGAGGGACACGTTGAACGCGGTGTACTCCAGCTTCAAATTTAAGGGTACCGTAAACATCTTCACCATTGACTTCAAACTGAATCTCCTTATAACCACCTGCAGTTCCCTCACTGAGATCAATCACATTGGTTTTCCAACCCTTGCTCTCACAGTACTTGGTATACATTCTAAAGAGATCACCTGCAAAGATACTCGCTTCGTCACCACCCGTTCCTGCTCTAATTTCCATCACGACGTTTTTGGCATCTTCAGGGTCTTTAGGTATCAATAAGAATTTGATTTCTTCTTCTAGAGTAGGCAATTGATTTTTAGCCTCCTCTAATTGCATCTTCGCCATTTCAAGCATTTCTTGATCACTGCCATCGGCAATGATTTCCTCAGCCTCATTGATATTATCGGTAAGCGCTAGATACTGATCTCTTTTGTCCATCAAAAGCTTGAGATCCTTGTACTCTTTATTGATTTGAACATAACGTTTCTGATCAGATATGATATCGGGTTGAATGATCAAATCTGATACTTCGTCGAAGCGCTGTTTTACTACATTTAATTTATCTAACATATTCTTAAGTCCTCCTTCTAAACTACTAAAGATTAATTGTAAGTGAATTCACCGTATTCACTGTTGATGGTAAGTTTTTTCTCACTACTCTGAGCAACTCTACCGATAATTTTAGCCGGAACCCCAAAAGATTCTGCTATTGCGATCACATCTTGTACAACCTCTGGATTGAGGTAAAACTCCAAACGATGACCGCAGTTAAACACTTGATACATTTCTTTCCAATCCGTTTTTGATTGTTCTTGAATCAATTTAAAAAGCGGTGGAACTTTAAACATATTGTTTTTGATAATATGCAATCCTTCTACGAAGTGTAATATTTTAGTTTGTGCTCCTCCACTACAGTGAACCATTCCATGAATATCATCCGAATTGTACAACTCGAGTACTTTTTTGACAATTGGCGCGTAGGTTCTCGTTGGAGAAAGCACTAGTTTTCCAGCATCTAAAGGAGTTCCCTCAACTGGATCCGTGAGTTTCATTTCTCCAGAATACACTAAATCTACAGGAACTGAGTTGTCATAACTCTCAGGATATTTTGCAGCCAAATAAGACGCAAATACATCGTGTCTTGCAGAGGTCAGTCCATTCGATCCCATTCCACCGTTGTACTCATTTTCATAAGTTGCCTGACCATAAGAAGCCAATCCAACAATCACATCTCCATCTTGAATATTGGCATTATCGATCACATCACTGCGTTTCATACGAGCGGTTACAGTAGAATCAACGATGATCGTGCGAACTAGATCACCTACATCAGCAGTTTCACCTCCTGTGGAATAAATTTTAATACCATGTGATTTTAAATCACTGATCAATTCCTCTGTTCCATTGATAATGGCCGAGATCACCTCTCCAGGAATCAAGTTTTTATTTCTTCCAATAGTAGAAGAAAGTGTGATTCGATCCGTAGCTCCCACACAGATAAGATCATCGATATTCATAATGAGCGCATCCTGAGCAATCCCCTTCCAAACAGAAAGATCACCTGTTTCCTTCCAATACATATAGGCTAGCGATGATTTGGTTCCCGCTCCATCAGCGTGCATCACCAAACAATAATCATCGTCACCCGTTAAATAATCAGGTACAATTTTACAAAAAGCCTTAGGAAATAATCCTTTGTCGATGTTTTTGATAGCCTTGTGCACATCTTCTTTAGAAGCAGATACTCCTCTGGCACTGTAACGTTCACTCGAATTCGTACTCATAAAAGTGTATTTAGGGCAAAAATAAAAGAAAGCTAACAAGTAGCGAAGCCCAAACCCATTTATTTACCAACTATTTTATATAGAGAAGTTCTCTGTATTTAGTAATCGGCCATAGCTGATCAGCAACCATAAGCTCCAACGCATCTGCCTGAGTTCGAACCGCATCCATTAGTGGAACGATAGTCTCACTAGACAACTTTGCGTTTTGATCTAAAGCCTCCATAGATTCTGAAGCAGTAACAGCTTCTAGTAATTGATCTGACAAGGATTTCAATTCAGACACAAGATTGTCAATTGAACGAACCATCTCGGTTGAATAATTAGATTCTGAATTCGACAAGGCTTGATTTATGTTGATAACTGATAAAGAAAGTGATCCTAAATACGTCAAGGATGCTGGAATAATTTGAGTGTTGACCATATCAATCAACACCTTCGCCTCAATTTGAGCATTGATCACATAGGATTTTAATGCTACTTCCTGTCTTGCTTTTAACTCAGTTGCTGTAAATACATTCACCTTTTCAAATAAGTCAATTACTTTTGGATCCGTAAACACTCCTATTGCCTCCACGTTGTTTTTAAAACTAGACAATTTGCGTTTTGCAGCTTCTTTCAACCACTGATCACTATAGGAATCCCCATCAAAACGAATTCTTTTTGAATTTTTAATGTACTCTCTAAGTACATTGAAAATCGCCTCGTCTTTTTTAAGTCCCTTCTTGTCGATTAATTGATCGACCTCTTTCTTGAAGGCCTTGAGTTGATGAGCGACAACGGTATTGAGTACCGTCATGGCTTGAGCGCAATTAGCCTTAGCTCCCACTCCTCTTATTTCAAACTTATTACCTGTAAAAGCAAAGGGTGAAGTTCTATTTCGATCGGTATTATCCATGAGGATTTCAGGAATCTTTCCTACGACATTTAATTTTAATTCCGTCTTTTCCTCTGGAGACAATTTTCCAGTTGAAACCCCTTCTAAATCATCCAGTACAGAAGCTAATTGAGCTCCGACAAAAACAGAAAACAGTTTAGAGGGTGCACCCTGAATTCCCAAACGCAAATCATTGCTATACGAACTCAAAGAGGCTCTAATAACCTCCTCGTAGGTATCAACAGCCATAATGGTATTGATAAAAAAGGTTAAGAATTGTAGGTTTTTAGTTGGCGTTGATCCAGGCGACAATAGATTTGTACCAGTATCGGTAAGTAGTGACCAATTGTTGTGCTTTCCAGAACCACTGAGTCCTTTAAAGGGTTTATCGTGAAAAAGCACTTTAAACTTGTGTTTATCAGCTGTCTTCTCCATCAAATCCATCAACAGCAAATTGTGATCAACGGATAAATTCGCCTCTTGGTATTTGGGAGCAATCTCAAATTGAGAAGGAGCTACTTCATTATGCCTAGTTTTAATGGGAATTCCAAGTTTAATACATTCCTGTTCTAACTCTTTCATAAAACTGAGAACCCTGGAGTGAATGACACCAAAATAGTGATCGTCTAACTGTTGTCCTTTTGCAGGAGCTGTCCCCACAAGGGTTCGTCCAGACAAGCTAATATCCACTCTTGAATCAGCAAGATGTTTGTCGATTAAAAAGTACTCTTGTTCCCAACCCAAAGTCGCATTGACTTTGGTTACTGATTTATCAAAATAATTTGACACCTCTGTCGCTGCTTCATCGATTGCGTGCAAGGCTTTTAAAAGTGGAGCCTTATTGTCTAATGCTTCGCCAGTATAAGACACAAAGATGGTAGGAATACACAGCGTATTACCGTAAATAAAAGCAGGAGAGCTAGGATCCCAAGCTGTAAAACCTCTGGCTTCAAAAGTATTCCTGATACCTCCTGAAGGAAAACTAGAAGCATCTGACTCCTGTTGTACTAACTGACTTCCTCCAAAAATTTCGATTGCTTGACCATTGGGCTGTAAATCAAAAAAAGCTTCGTGCTTTTCCGCAGTTGAACCTGTCAAGGGTTGAAACCAATGCGTATAATGAGTTGCTCCTTTTTCGATGGCCCAGGTTTTCATTCCCTCTGCTACCTGGTCAGCAATTTTCCTACTGATTTTAGTTCCCTCAAAAATAGCAGCTCTCACCGCATTTAAGGCATCATAAGTAAGGTATTGCTGCATATTGAAATCACCAAAAACATTGGTTGCAAAATAGGTTGATCTCCTCTGTTGTTCATCTATTGTGATAGCCTGACGTTCTTGAGCATTGTTTACAGCCTTAAATCGTTGTGATTCCATAGGTTAGAGGTTATATTTAATAATATGACAAAATAAATATATTTTTTTTGATTATTGATAAAATACCCCCTCAAAAAAAGAGGGTGTCGAAATTCTTAATAACTTTTTGATATTTACACCCCTAATATAACACACCTAATCTTAGTTTTAATTAATTTTGGCGAACTTTAATACAATAAATCATATCATTATGGCTAAATCTAAATTAGAATACATATGGTTAGATGGGTACACTCCAACTGCTAACCTAAGAAGTAAAACTAAAGTTGTTGATGACTTTAGCGGAAAGTTAGAAGATCTTGACAACTGGTCTTTTGACGGAAGTTCTACAAAACAAGCAGAAGGTGGATCATCTGACTGTATCCTTAAACCTGTAGCTGTATACCCTGATCCAGCACGTATCAACGGTTGGTTAATAATGTGTGAAGTTTACAATGCGGATGGAACTCCACATGAATCAAATGCTAGAGCAACTATTGATGATGATGAGAATGACTTCTGGTTTGGATTTGAGCAAGAATACTTTATCATGGACACTCAAACACAGCTTCCTTTAGGATTCCCTGTAGGTGGTTACCCAGGACCTCAAGGAATGTATTACTGTTCAGTAGGTGGTAAAAACACCCACGGAAGAGAAATCGTTGA
>CAKZOO010000078.1 GCA_937136455.1 uncultured Flavobacteriaceae bacterium
AATGGATTTAAAATTAGAACATCAGGTGACGGAATTAATTACGCTAGTGGAGATACTTTTATCTACATGGCATTTGCAGAAAACCCATTTAAAAACTCACTCGCAAGGTAAAGGAAAACATTATGGCATACAAGTTAAACGGCAAGACATTACAAGCAGACAGAGGATTCACCCATGATGGTGTGCAGTATCCTCGTAACTGGTTAGTTAAATCAACACAGGCAGAGAAAGATGCAATCGGTATTACATGGGAAGCAGACCCAGTTCGTGCCGATGACAGATTTTACTGGAGTGGTGATGTCAACAATCCTAAAGCATTAGAAGATAAACTAGAAACAAAAGAAGATGGCACACCACTTTATGAACAAAAGTGGAATCCTGATACAGAACAAATGGAAGATACAGATGTTCAGGTAGTGACTAAAGGTCTAAAGTCTAACATGATTGCACAAGTGAAACATACAGCAGGCACATTACTAGCACAAACAGATTGGTATGTAACTCGTAAAGTAGAACGCAATGTAGACATTCCTGCTGATGTAGCAACTAAAAGAGCAGCAGTGATTGCAGAATCAGAAAGACTAGAAACAGCAATTACCGCTTGTACAACAGTGATGCTATTGATTGAAATTATGAACTCACAAAATTGGCCTGAGTAATGAAAGATTTTATTTGGTATTTGAGTGTAGCATTAGGAGTGGCGTTTGCTCTCATAGTAACTCAGTATGCCTTTGCCGTTTTAATTAAATAAGGAGTAATATGTTAAGTATATTATCAGCAGTTTTAGGGTTTGCAACATCAGGACTACCCAGTGTATTAGATTTTTTTAAGCAAAAAGGTGACCAAAAACATGAACAAGCGATGGCTAGATTGGAAATGGAAAGAGCTATGGAAATGGCTAAAGCTGGCTTTGCTTCACAAGAAAGAATTGAAGAATTCAGAACAGATCAAGTCGAGATGGAAACCTACGCACAAGAAAGAATCGCACTTTATAAACATGATGAAAAACTCTCGAAGGGCGCGTCTCCTTGGGTTCTTAATCTCCGTGCTAGTGTTCGCCCCGTTATCACCTATATTTTTGTTTTTATTGTATTATTTATCGACATCGTCGGTTTAATTTGGGCGATTAAGTCTGGCGTAGATTTTGTTACAGCATTAGAAATTATATTCTCTGACGAAGAGATGGCTATTTTTGCAAGTATAATAGGATTTTGGTTTGGTTCGAGGCATTGGGATAGACATAGATAATGAAAACATCACCGACAGGTATACACCTCATCAGGTATTTCGAGGGGGTTAAGTATAGGCCATATATGTGCAGTGGTAATGTATGGACGGTCGGTTGTGGTCATGCCCTATATCCTAGACAACTTGTAATGAACTTAGTAGATAGAAAAAAATATAAACTAAAACCAGAAGATAATAGAATATGGACAATAGAGGAAGTAGATGGATTACTTAAATACGACTTACAACGCTTCGAGCTGGGAGTACTTCGTCTGTTGGGTACTGTGCAACCAAAGCAGTCTGAGTTTGATGCTCTTGTCAGCTTTAGCTTTAATCTTGGTTTGGGGACATTTCAAAGATCGACAGTTCGGTCGGCATTTATCCGTGGTGATAAAACGCGTGCTGGAGAAGTTCTTTTGAAGTATTGTCGTGCAGGGGGTCGGGTATTAAAAGGATTACAGAGACGAAGACTCGCAGAACATGCGATGTTTATGTCAGGAGCATAAGATGCCATTAATTAAATTAGGATTTAAACCAGGAGTTAACCGAGATAGAACCAACTATTCACAAGAGGGTGGATGGTGGGCGTCCGATAAAATTAGGTTTAGACAAGGCTTTCCTGAAAAGATTGGCGGGTGGGAAGTAGAAACCTTTGACCAATACACAGGACAGGCTCGTAGTTTATTTACTTATGTCACACTTGATGGATCTATTCTAATCACCCTAGGTACGCATGTAAAAATGTATGTAAATGCAGGTACAACACTGTATGACATTACTCCTATAAGAACAACTTTTACTTCTACTGATACTGATAATTGCTTTGCTACTACGGACACATTAACAACGGTCACAGCAACAATTACAGGTCACGGCGCAATTACTGGAGACTATGTTACATTTAGTGGGGCTACAACTGTAGGCGGTGTTCCAGCAGGCGAGTTAAATGCAGAACATGAGATTACTGTTGTTGATTCAAACACATTTACTTTTACAGTATCTACTGCAGCAACTTCAACGGTAGCAGCAGGTGGTGGCACAGGCATTACAGCAGCTTTTCAAATTAATGTAGGTTATGCTACTGCAACTGCAGGTTATGGTTGGGGTACTTCTACTTGGTCACGAGGCACTTGGGGTTCTGGTTCTACTATACCGTTCTACTTTATCCCTAGACTTCAGTTCCAAGATAAATTTAATAATGACTTAGTCTTTAATATTAGAGATGAAAATATATATTATTGGGTCTATAACACAGGCTTTTCTAACCGTGCAGTCTTATTAAGTTCTCTCAGTGGTGCTGTCGCTGTACCAAAAGAAGTTGGTAAGATTATGTTTGCTCCGTCAGGACATTTACTAGCATTAGCTTGTACTAACTACGATGCAAGTGCATCTGCGCCAGATTATGAGGGTTCATATGATCCACTACTAGTTAGATGGTCTAACGTAGACGCAACCGTTGGTCCTGAACCAGAAAAATGGCAGCCCACTGCAACGAATACAGCAGGGTTCTTACGATTAAAGTCAGGCTCTCGTATCATTACAGCTAAATCTACTAGACAAGAAACATTGATATGGACTGACTTTTCATTAAGTTCATTGCAGTTTTTAGGTACACAAGAAGTATTTGGCTTACAAGAACTATCGTCTAACATTAATATTATGAGTCCAAACGTTGTGGCTGAAGCTAACAACGTCATTTATTGGATGGGTACGGATAAATTCTATGCATACTCTGGCCGTGTGGATACGCTACCTTGTACATTAAAACAATATATCTTTGATGATATTAACCGTGAGCAATCAGACTTATTCTTTGCTGGCACTAACAACGAGTATAATGAAGTGATATGGTTCTATGTATCTGAAGGTTCACAAGACATTGATCGATATGTTATTTATAATCATCAAGAACAAATTTGGTATTATGGTACATTAGATAGAACAGCGTGGGTTGATGCGGGTGTGACTGACTTTCCTATTGCAGTGGATGATGGTTGGGTTTATGCACATGAAAAAGGTAATGATGATGGTCAGCCACTAGGAGCTGCGCCTCAACCAATTACGGCATACATTGAATCTGCCGATATGGATATTGGTGATGGTGACAAATTTATACTAATTAATAGAGTGATTCCAGATGTTAACTTTACTGATTCTGATACCGTTAATTCTGTAACGGGGGTTGCACTAACTCCTGAAGTTGATATTACTGTAGGCGTACGTAAATTTCCTGGTGCGCTCCCTGCAACATCTGATGTTAATGGTAACTCTAATACTAAACCTGTAGTAACTTCAGCGACTATTGACCAATACACTAACCAAGTATTCTTAAGAGCACGAGGTCGCCAAATGAATTTTAAGATTGAGTCTGATGGTATTGGTGTGCAGTGGCAGTTAGGCTACCCAAGAGTAGATGGTCGTGAGGCTGGCAAACGCTAATGGCTGAGTTTAAGACCACTAAAGCTCCTAACTTAGTTATATCGGAGCGCGACTATAAAATAGATAATGAGGCACAGTTTCGTAATCAGTTAAGACTTTATTTTAACCAAGTTGACTCAGGCTTTGAGCAGATACTAATTGGACAGGGTGGGGCTAACATTGACTTTCCCCATATTGTCGCTTACTACGATGCTAGTCAATATACGACTGATGATACACCAACTAAAGTATTGTGGAACAATGCACCAGATGTCGCAGGGTTTACATTAAATGCAGATAGTACTGCTACGGCAAACTATGACGGCACTTACAAGATTGAATATAGATTGCAAGGCGTCAATACAGAAAACGTAGCCTTAGATGCTGTGATTTGGTTACGAGTTAATAACGTTGATGTAGCAGATTCAGCGACTAAATTTACAATACCGGCTAGAAAAAGTGCAGGAGTCTATACATTTAGTATATTAGCTTCGTTTGTATCTTGGGCATCTACTGCAGGTGATAATTTTGCATTGTATTGGGCAACAGAAAAAGCGTTTATATCTGGGGTACAAGATGGGGTATTTTTACAAGCATCACCAGTACAAACAAGCCCGTATGCACACCCTGAGATACCATCATCTTATGGGGTAATTCAGTATATTGGACGAGAATAAAGGTTTATACGTAACACAAATAATGGTATTATACAACTTAATAACAGGTTAATTTTATGGATAGCAAAAAACAAGCACAAGGCATAGCCTCTTTAGGTCGTTATGGTGATACTACGTTGATGCATATGCGTCCTGACGAGGTAGATCAACTCACGGCATTATCAAGAGCCAACGGTGGCGATATTACAATCAACCCTAAAACAGGAATGCCAGAAGCATTCTTAGGTAACTTTGTAAGCAATCTACTTCCAACAGCTGCAGGTATTGCTGCGGGTAGTATGTTTGGGCCAGCTGGCGGAGCTATCGCTGGTGGTTTGACATCATATATGCAAGGTAAACGTGACCCATTAAGTATTGGTATGGGAGCACTTGGTGGTTATGGCGGCGCAAATATTGCAGGCACACTTAAGGGTATGGCAGGTGCAGCTCCTATTCCTCCAGGTGGATCTGAAGCAGTTAATCTAGGAACGACAGCAGGTCAAAATGCTTATGGAACAGTCACAGCAGCAGAAGGTACATTTAACCCAGCGTTAACAACAGCTGGTGGACAAGGTATTCCTATGTCAAACTATAATCCTGCTCTAAATACTAACTTTGGTAGAGTCGGATCTGGAAATTTTGGAGCAGTAAACCCTAGTACAACAGCGGCTGCCAATCAAAACTTGTCCATGTTTACTAGACCAGAAGGAGCAGACTTAGGTGGTTTTACCCCTGACCAATCTGTTGGGCAAGCTTACGGGCAAGCTCCAGACTTTAACACTATACAAAAACCTTTAGGCTCAGACACTTATGCATTTAAACAAAGCCAATTAGAAGAAGGTATGAGTTTAGGTCAACGTGCGGCTAGAGCTGGAGATAGTTTAAAACGAGGGTTTAGCGCAGCTGTAGACAATCCTACGGAATTCTTTGAGCGTATGGGCGGTAAAACTTATGGACCAACAGGCGAAGTAACTAAAGAAGGTAGCGCTCTTATAGGGGGTATTAAAACAGCAGCCCCTGTAGCAGCCGCTGGCGCTGAAGCATATATGAAAGATGCTTATGAAGATAGAATGGTGCGACCAGAAGAAGATACAAGAAGATATTACGATCCATCAAGAACACTCAATCTTGGTATGGATACAGGACTACGTTTATTAGCACAAGGTGGTAAAGTAGCTTTTGAAGAAGGCGGTGTAGTTAGAGATAGAAGTTATTATGGCATTGAACCTCAATATAACACAACAGGGGCTACATATTCTCCTATAATGGGCGTGCAAGGCGGTACGCAAACTCGTGTTCCAGTTCAAGGCTTTGTAGACGTAGGTGGTAAGTTTGTTGCAGATCCTAAGGGCACTATGACAGATATAGACTACGAGAATAGATTTAAATATGTTACTGAAGGCGTTAAAAAACCTGAAGACCAAGACGGTGATTTTGATTCACTAGACCCAACTAAAGGTGGTGCAGGTATAAACCCAGGGGTAGCACTAAACTTAGCTCAAGGATATGCAGAGTCTCAACAATCAAACCTAGATGAGCAAGGTTTAGGTCAGTTACGTAAAGGTGGTACAGTTAAATATCAACAGGGTGGCCAAACAACAGCTGAACAAAACACAGCAAAAGCAGCAACACCTCCACCAGCAACAACAATGGATATGCTAGTAGCTAAGAAAAACGAAGAAGAAATGGCTAAGCAAGGCATACCTGCAGGAATCAACATTGAAGCTATTAAACAACAAGCGGGTATGGCAGATGGTGGTATAGCACAATTAACACCAGACGATGGTAAGATGTTAAATGGTATGGGTGACGGCGTAAGTGATGATATTCCTGCTATGATAGAAGGTGAACAAGAAGCTGCATTATCAGACGGTGAGTTCATAGTTCCTGCAAGAATAGTATCTGAATTAGGTAATGGTTCATCAGACGCAGGCGCACAAAAATTATATAGTATGATAGATAGAATCCAAGCTGCAAGAAAGCAGACTATTGGTGACGATAAACAATACGCGAAGGATACAAACGCAGAAAGGTATTTACCTGCTTGAAGCGAGTTGAATTAGTAAATCCTAACCATGTATATCATGTGTGGGATAAAGTAGAAAAACATTTAGAAGGTGGATTAAGTAAATCAGGTGGTGAGTATAATATACATCATCTAAAACAATATCTAACTTCAGGACAACAAACACTGTTGGTTATTATAGATGATGAACATAATATTCACGGTGCAATAGCGATAGAGTTTACCAACTTTCCAAATGAGCGTATAGCTTATATAACTTCGATAGGTGGTAGACACATGACTTCTCCTGATTTATGGGAGCAGTTTGAAAATATACTTAGGCAATTAGGCGCAACAACCATAAGAGGTGGAGCACATGAATCAGTTGCTAGGCTTTGGAGAAAATTATTTAAGTTTGAACAGCGTTATATCGTTGTGGAGAAAAGATTATGATTAGCTTGTGGAAATTATTTAAAACAGTTATTGGTTTAGACCAAGACTTCTTCACATTCTGGGGTGGAGGCTCGTCAGGTGGCGGTGGTGGTACGACTGAAACTAAATCAGTTACGACTAACTTGCCTGAATATGCGCAGCCATTTTATGAAGAATTATTAAAGCAATCTGGTAAACAAGTTTATGAAACAGATTCATCAGGTAGAGTAACTGGTGTCAAAGAGTTCCAACCATATACAGGACAGCGTGTAGCTCCGTTTAGTACAGAACAACAAGCAGTGCAGACAGAAGTTGCAGGTATGACAACCCCTCAACAATTTCAAACTGCAGCGGGTACTTTAGGCACGGTAGGTCAACAAGCAGGAACTGCGGCTCAACAAGGCTTAACTCAAGCGCTAGCTTATCAACCAGGTACTATTACTCCACAGCAAGTACAAACAGGTCAGTTTACTCAACCTGGTATAGCACAAAGTTATATGGATCCATATACACAGGCTGTTGTTGATGTACAAAAACGTGAAGCATTAAGACAGGCAGGTATTCAAAGGTCTGGGGCAGCTATGGGCTCTATTGGTCGAGGCACATTTGGAGGGGCTAGACAAGCGTTGATGCAAACAGAACAAGATCGTGCTACTCAAGACTTACTAAATAAAATACAAGCTGAAGGCGGTTCAAGAGCTTTCCAACAAGCTCAACAAGCATTTCAAGCTGACCAAGCAAGACAACTACAAGCAGCACAAGCTAATCAAGCTGCTCAAATGCAAGCCGCACAGTTAGGTCAACAAGCTCAACAATTTGGTGCAGGACTAGGTAAAGATGTAGGTTTAGCAGGATTAGGTACAGGTCTTGAGACAGCAAAAGCAACAGGTCAATTAGGTGCTACAGAGCAAATGGCAAATTTAGAAAGACTAAAAGCTCAAGCAGCATCAGGTGCAGAAAAACAAGCACTACAACAAGAGATTGATAACTTGGCTTACCAACAGTTTAGAGAAGAACAAGATTACCAAAGAGGTCTGTTGGAGTATCAATCAAACATTCTACGAGGTACTGCAGGTGCTCTTGGTTCAACTCAGGTGGCTTACGCTCCAGCACCAAGTTTAGCGTCACAACTAGGTGGTCTAGGTCTAGCAGGTCTAGGTTTATATAACATACTAGGTAAACAGGGATAATATTATGGCAGGGATACCAGGATTAATAGCAGATCAAGACTTTACCCCTATATCAACTCCTTCTGAAGCGGAAAAACTTGAGAACTTCACCAACTACACTGATAAAACTCTTATGGAAATGGCTAATAATCCAAGAGATCCTAAGAGTCAAGTCTATGCGTTAAGTGTGTTAATGGAACGCCAAAAATATAGTAAAGGAGACGGACAAGCGCCTCAAACTACTGTCAAAGACGATGTAGCTAATGAAGTACAAGCAGGCGTACAAGAAGCATTACCTACTCAATATGCTAGGGCTGGCGGTGTGATGAACTTAGGTTCTAACGTCGGTAACTACGCAGGTGGTGGCATTGTAGCTTTTAATCCTGGTGGCGCTGTGTATGATCCTGAAGCTAGACCTTATACTGATAGATTTAAAGATATACCACTGTATCCTACAGAAGAAGAGCTATCACGTATGCCTAAAGATCTTGCGGACAAAATAAGAACAGAAAAAGCACTAAAAGAAAGAATAGACGCAGCTGCAGAAAGAAAAGATTTAGAAGATATTAATATCCCTAGTTTTTTCACGGAGGCTAAAGCTGCACAAGATAAAAGAATTGAAGAAAAAATAGCTGAACAAGAAAAAGAGGCGAAACAAAAAGCTGAAGAAGAAGGTAAAGTATTACCTACATCTGAGACTACAGAAGCAAAATCAGATGAAAAATTATTTGAAGCAGCTAACCTAGAAAACGCACCATATAAACCAGCTATTGATGATATTGATGTAAGACCTAACCCATACGACCCTTATCCAGAAGAAATCAAAGACGTGTTTGGCATGCCAGCTAATATAACGCCTGAAGAATACAGAGCTGAACAAGATGTAGTTAAAGAACAGTTTGGATTAAATAAAGATTTCTATACTGAAGAACAAAAGAGAATAGATAAACTAGAAGAACAAGCTAAAGCTAATACAACGTTCGATAGAAACTTAAGACTAGCTCAAATGGGCGCTCGTATGGCTGCATCTAAATCTCCATTCTTTGCTCAAGCTGTTGGTGAAGCTGGCACTGCAACTATTAGTGATCTCATGCAAGATAGAAAAGCAGATCAAGCTAGACAAGACATGTTACGTAAAGAAAGAACAGCATTGAATCTACGTTCAAGAGCCGAAGATCAAGGTGACGTAAAAGGCTACAACGAAAGAACAAAAGAAATACGAGGTATCCAAAAAGATTTACTCAAAGATTACTTTGACCGTAAACTTAAAAGCGCAACGCTTGATACTGCTTTAAGTAAAGAAGAACGCATGATGAGAACTGAAGCTATAAAAACTGCGCAAACAGAAATGAAAAATAAATACGGAGAAGATTCCTTAATAACAAGATTTAGAGAAAATCCAGATGATTATGATGCTGAGCTAAACGATTACATCCGTAAAAACTACGCCATTTTAAGTAGTGGTGGTAAACTAGGTACTATTAGATCGCCAAGAACTAGAGGTGGTATAGGTGGTAAAAGCGATACATCTTTAGCATCTTCAATAGTTAATTAATTTAGGAAAAAGCACTAATGGCTTCCTTTGATGTTCAAAAAGCTCTTCGAGATGGACACTCTCAAGAAGAAATTAATGCCTTCATGCAAGAGAATAATCTTCAACCTTTGGAATCTAATACATCAACAGAAGATAACTTTTATGATGAAGCTGAACCTGTTGCTTCTGAACCTGAAGTTCCCCAAAGAAAATACAATGTTCAAAAAGCCTTAAAAGACGGACATACTCAAGAGCAAATAGATGCTTTTATGCAAGAGAATAATCTTGTTCCTCTTGAAGAACCCACTCAACCAGAAGCTCCTCAACCCGAAAGCACTACAGTAGAAGCTCCTCCTCGCCAATATAATGTTCAAAAAGCTTTAAAAGATGGACATACACAAGAAGAAATAGATGCTTTTATGCAAGAGAATAATCTTGTTCCTATGTCACGTCCAGAAGACGTAGGAATTATTGAAGGCACGATAGAAGCTCTCAAGCACGGTATAGCTAACTTAGGAGATATTAAACAAGGGTACGAGCTAGCTCTAGCTGACGGAGATGAAGCGAAAGCAGAGCAAATGGCGATCATCAAAGCTGAAGCTGCATCAGATGAGGCCTCTAAATTACCTACACTAACTGCTTCTGATATCCAAAGAATTGCAGAAGAAAGCGGGTATATTCCAGCAGGAGCTCAAATACCTAAATTTATGGCTCAACAAATAGCTTTAGCAGGACCTCAGATGGTAGGACCTATTTTAGCCGCTATGGGAACCGCAGCAGTTACAGGTCCAGCAGCTCCAGTGGCAGCTCCTCTGGTAGGTATTCTTACTTACGGCGCTCAGCAGTTTGGTAACTTCGTGAATACTCAAGGACTAGTTAAACACGCTCCTGAAGAACTAGATATAGAAGGCGCTGCGAAGTGGGCTGCAATTACTGCACCGATAGGGTTTATTGCTGATAAGTTTACTGTAGGTTTAGGTAAGTTTGGTACAAATAAAATTGCAAAAGAAGTTAGCGCAGAACTTGCAAAAAGAGGCGCAGGTAAAGTTGTAGGTGGGCGAGCTGCTAAAGGGGCGACTCTCGGTTTTATTGCAGAAGCTCCAACTGAAGTTATCGAAACATGGGCAGAGCTTCATCAAGCAGGAGTAGATACCAGTAGTGATGAAGCACGAGAAGCTTACTTTGAAGCGTTCTGGTCAGCAGGTGCTGTCGGTGGTGGTATAAAAGCTCCTATCTCAGCATATCAAGGCTACCAAGATTATAAAAAATCTCTAGAGTCACTTAAAGAAGTTAAAAGCGATGACATTAGTAGTGACGAAAAAATTGCTGAAACTAGAGGTGAAAAGATTAATGCCATTCTCACTGAACAAAAAGGTATAGTTGCAGCCGAAGAAGCAAAAGAAATATCTAAAATGGAGCTTGGTAATGTTGATAATACATTGTTAAATAGATTAGGCATTGGTAAAAATACTGTTGCTGGTAAGCAATTACTTGACCTAGATCTTACAAATCCTGATAATATAGAAGTAGCTAAGAACATTCTTAACAAAGAAAATCTTAAAATCAAAGTCAACGATAAGGCTGTTGATAGCTTTAGAAGAAAACTAAACAAACAGCAAAAGAAATTAGCACAGGAGGCTGTTGATGATAAACCTAAGCGACGAGCACCTAGAACTAGCACTAAGGTACCTAAGCGACCCGACGTTAAACCTACCCCCACAGTTGAAGAATCTGTCGGAGACGGAGTGGTTAGTCCTGTCGCAGATGCTAGACAACCTGATGATACAACAGGAAAACTCGACACTCCACTAGCAAATGTAAATCTAAACTATCTAGATAAACAGATACGTAATCTTGACAATGTTCTTAAAGAAGCCATACCTTTAGAGAAAAAACTCAAGAAATATAAAAAGCCTAGAGTGGCTGATTCAAACAGATTTAAAGAGCTACAAAGAGAAATAGAAGTTTTTACTCCTATCTTATTAAGAGCGGTAGGCGAAACAACTATGGCCCCAAAATCAGAATTAGGGGGTCTATTAGGGGAACTTACAGCTCTTCCTACCAACTTAGAAGCTAAAAGAAATAAAGTACAGTCTTATCTTGATAACTTAATTAAAACAGAAGCTCAACCTCAAACTGCTAAACAGAAAGCCCTTCAAAAAGCACCGAGACGCAGACAAACTGATGAAGAAGCGCTATCTGATTTAGAAGCAGAACAAATACGACAAGCAGAAACAGATTTAGACGTAGATGAAAAACCTGCAACTAGACCGGGCAAGATAGGTCAGCGTCAGATTATCCAAGCACTCAAACCATTTAAAACTTTAGGGCAAGTATTTAATAGTCTTGGGACAAAGTTTAGAGATGCGATGACTGAGCCACAAAAAATATTGTTAAGCAAACTCAGTGGGCTTCAGAATATAAACAAAACTAAGTTCCAAGTAGTAGAAAAACTAGAACAACGTAAAGATGCACAAACTAACGAACCTACAGGTAACTATGGTTTATATACTCCAACCATGGATACAGCTCAAGTATCAACTAGTGGCGATGTAGAAACAGTACTACACGAAGCAACTCACGCAGCGACAGCAAATCAGATAAACAAACACGTAAGAAATAATAAAGGTGTTACGGCTCTTGGTAGACGCATAGTATCTTTGTTTGATACTGCTAAACAAGCAGACACTGATGGTCAGTTTCAAAATGAGTTAAATACTGTAGATGAGTTTATTACAGAGGCTTTCAATAATCCTGCATTTCAAAAGTTCTTAGCTAGTATTCCAAGCCCTGAGTCAACCCCATCTCGTATCGCAACGCTATGGTCAGACTTTGTTCAAGCAGTCTCTGACTTACTAGGATTAGGAGACATATCAGGTACTGTATTGAACGATGTGATTGCAGTTGCACCAGAGCTATTTCAAGGACCTAATCTACAAGAGCAACAACAAAGCAGACTAGGTGCTATGCCTCAAAGAAGGTCTAAAGCAAAACAAAAACAGATTGAAGATATACTAGACCGAACAGCTACTCCTAGACAAAAAGAAAAAGAAGCTGAAGCTAAAAAACCTGTGATTGAGCCTAACGAACCATACGTATCTTTGTTTGACAAAATGGCTACTAATATATTTTCTTTTGACTCTGCTCTTAATAATGCAATCAAACGAGCCATGAAACAAGGCAAGGTTAAATGGAACGAAATTAAACAAGTGCTTAATCAAATATCAGCGTCACAAGCATTACATGCTGAAGAAGTAGCTCAACAGTTTTTACAGTTTGGCGAAATAACTTACAATAAATTAGCAGGGAAGTTTCAAGTTGTAGCAGACACAACTGCCCCAAGCTTTAAGAAGATTATGGATACGTTAAGAGGTGTGGCTGACGCTAATGGTATAAATTTTGAGACTATGAGAAAAGCAGCTACAAGAGCCTTTGTAGCGAGAAGAGCTCAAGCTTTAATGGACGACAATGTACGTTTAGAGCAAAAAGCTAAAAACTTAGTATCTCAAGGTAAAACAGATCAAGCTAGAAGACTACTTGAAGAAAACTATGTATTAATAGATATGACTCAAGACCAAATTAATGAGGCATTAAAATTATTTCAAGAGTTCCCAGAGTTAAATGACATTCACGACATGTGGATACAGACTAAAAACAATGCTATCAAATTTATGGTAGATAACGAAATTATGTCTGAGCAACAAGCTGAAGAATTTATGAATGTAGTAGACACTGAAGGTCAGCCAGATGATACTTATGTTCCATTCTTTAGAGAAGACGGTCCAGCACCTGCTCAATACCAACGAGGTTTAGGAGACCGTGGTAAATTTTATAAGATCAAAGGTTCCTATGAGCCTGTAGCAGATGTCTTTGAAAATATGGACAAATGGATACGTAACAGTATCAAGCGAAGTATTTTAAATAGAGCTGCGATTAATAAAATAGATGCGACTGTAACGTATATACCAGATGAAGTTAAAGAAGTTCCTAATGCTGGAGGGCCTAACACAGTTTCAATCAGTAGAGTTAATCCTGAAACAGGTACTCAAAGTATAGTTAACTATCAATTTTCTAATCCAACTTATGCGTCTGCTATAGGCGGTATTGAAAATATAATGATAGACGGCTTAGGGTTCTTCTCTAATGTAGCTAACTTCTTACGGTCTAACGTTGTTTTATACCCTCTGTTCTCGTTAGCTCAGCTTCCTCAGGATGCCGTGTCAGCAATGTTTTCATCAGGTGTATCTAACCCGCTTATGATCCCTCTTCGAGTATTAAAAGAGTTTCCTTTAACGTTGATTGATATGAGTCAAACGCATAAAGACTTACAGAAGTTTGGAGCTGTAGGTGGTTTTGGTTCTTACTTACAAGGGGATACTGCAGCTGATGCGGATCTAAAAAAACCTGGATTTTACACTGCTCTAAGACGTGGACTTGGTTCAGTACCCGGAATCACTCAAGGTAATGCTATACGAGTGGGGGGTAGAAACTTATCAATATCAGGACTACTTAACAGAATAGCTATGGCATCAGATAATGCTATCAGGCAAGCTGTCTATGAACAGACCATGAAAGAAACTGGTGACGCTCGACTAGCTGTTGAAAGAGCATTTGAAGTTATTAACTTTAGAAGAGCCGGAGCAAATAAAAACATAACTGCTTTGCGTCAAGTTGTTCCTTTCTTTGGGGCGGCACTACAGGCACTATCAGTTCAAGGTAGAGCTATGGCTACCGTATTCGGAAAAGAAGGAGGCGTTGCTCCACAAGAGAAAGCTAAAGCTGTAAAAGCATTTCTAACCGCATGGGGGTCTTTAGCAGGCATTACACTTATATACAATATGTTAATGCAGGACGATGAAGAATTTAAAAAACTCGATCCTAAAATTAGAGACAGAAGGCTGTTACTCGGCAACGGAACTTATTTGACTCTACGACCTGATATATTTACATATCTAGGTAAAATTATGCCGGAGCACGTAATCCAAAATATGCTATATGAATCTGAAGACAATCAAAAAACTTACGATGCTTTGTCAAGAAACGCTGCTGAAATAGTAGCTTTAAATATTATGCCTCAAGCTGTTAGACCTATAATAGAACTTATGTACAACTACAGTACTAGAACAGGCAGACCAATTACGCCTCAATCGTTAGATCGTCGAGATATAACACAACAAGTAACAGCTTCAACTTCTGAGACTGCGAAGTTATTAGCCCAAGCTACAGGACTTCCACCAACTAAAATAGATTATTTCTTACGACAGTACTTTGGTTATACGGCTGGTCTAGCTGTTATGTTTGTAGACTCGATGATTGACGATGCAAATATATTTAAGTACGATAGACCATCTAAGTCAGACAGAGACTTACTGGCATCTATCCCAGGTATGAGTGCGTTTATAGCACGAGAGTATGGTAACCGTCATACATCTGATTACTTTGAATTGAAACAACAAGTTGATAACGCATTTGCCGTCTACAAAGATTTAGATAGATATGGATTTGATCTTAAGAGAACCACTGAATTTAGAAATAAAAATGAATTACTCATCTCTGCCAAAAAAGATATCAATGCTTTACAGAAGCGTTTATCAGCTATCAGAACATCAAGAAGAGAAATCCTACAAGCGCCTAGAGATATGATTAGTGCTGATGAGAAAAAAGTACAATTAGATAATCTGCAGAGACAAGAAGAAAACTTACTTGGTGGTATTCTAGAAATTCGTAAAAGAATTTATGGTACGAAGTTTGAGAAGCCTTAAGCTATTCGCCACGTTCTAACGCCCATCACATCATCATTAGTAGTAGCATAACATTTGACTCGTATGCCTGCACGCTTAGCACCTGATTCAATGGCATAAATCATCTGGGCTGTTTTGAGAGTAGGCACAAAGAAACTACTACCTATTGCCATACCCTCAAACGGAAACAACCATACTACTTCTTCATACAGGCTCAGGGAAAAACTCCTTTACAAGTCTATCAGGTAGTGATTCCAACTGTATAATATAAGCATTCACATTAAACATATCTAAACCCGGCTTATACTTTGTCGCCATCTTCTTACGTTTCTCTTCTACAATAATTCCTGCTTCTTTCATTTGAAACAAAAACTGTTTTGGTGATGCGCTATGCTCTTCTATCAAGAACTTCCTGAACACGGATTTAGTCAAAGATAGGTCTCCATCATCTACATCAATCCTAGCATGTATGCCATTGAGAGGCTCTAACACTGCATTATCATCTTTTATGATTAACAACGATCTACTATTCTGTGTTAGGAATGAACCTATGAGTTCTATGTAGTCTATCTCTTCGTTCTTAATGACGTTATCTCTAATGTCTATCATTTCGCTGATGACTTTCTTATATATCTTCTCTACATCAAAGTTTAGTATCTTTGTTTGATATGCAATAACTCCTGCAGTCAAGGCAGTAGCAACTAAATTCTCATAGAAGCGGTATGCAGTGTCATCACCAAAGTCTTTCTTAAATCTATTTACCCATTTATCTAACTCAGCTTCTACTGTCTCTTTACCTAGCTTACACACAGCTTTGATAAACTCAGGACCAGCCCAACCGTAATTAGATAGTAGAGGATTAAATATTTTTCTACCTGTTGATGGATCATCAGCTAAAGGTTTTGGTTTGTGTAGATAAAACTCTATTAACCTAGCCATCTCACCACTAGCTTGTGCCTTAGTAGAATATATCTTATCAACCAAAGAGTGATTAGTTGTGAAGATACCCACTAAGGACGCTGAGTGTTCATACGCTCGTTCAGCATTGATAGAAGCTTGCATTCTGTTCTTAGCTTTACCTTGAGATATGTTGTGAATCAACTTAGACAACACTCGTCCATTTAGATTACCAACCTCATCTAGACCTAAAGGTAGATTGTGTAAGCTCAAGAACCTCCCAATGAATGCATTATCTGTAGTTTCTAACATAGACAAGTCTTTAGGCATACCCCACATACTCAATGCCGCATACAACGCCCCTGTCTTACCTGCACCTGTATCACCAATCAAAGATATAGTAGCGCCTGGAGTTGAGGTGTAACACATTAAAGGTGAACCAAGTCCTGCTAAAGCAACAAAAGAATGTATCTCAAACCCATCTTGCTCAAGACCTGCCATAAGCTCTTTCCACTTTTCATATGTACCAGCTCGTTTTAAATGTTGCGTAATTACATCTACGTTAGGCGATGGGGTACTAGGTCTTTCTTCGCCCTTAGCATCAATCTCAATCTGACCAATGACAAATGCATCGTAGTCAGGTGTCCATGCCATCTGCGTACGTACCCGCTCAGCCGTTGTACTTGCTTGAAGTACGTTACCTGAGAATATTAAGTAATCCATAATAAGTTTCCATTGGTTAGTGTTAGCATCAAATAGCACACCGTACTTCGCTATTATTTCTCTAAACTTAGCGCCGTCATATAATGTACTAAATGGTATGTAAAATTCTTCTGCTTTATCATGAGGTGGATCATACTTCATCAATATGCAGTTACCTTCTGTAGGACTAATGACACGCTTCAAAGCATAAAAGTCATATACTGTGACACACTTTTCTTTCTGTTCTATCAGTTGCCCATTCTCGTCATACACAGGCTTGGGCTTGAAGTATATACCACCATTAGACCCTCTAAAATAACCTTCAGCAGCATACTCAGGTGGTAGACTTACTAGACTGGTAGCTACCGACTGTAAGCCGTTCGTTACTGTAACATCTCTTTTGATGTGATCTTTAGTAGGAACAGAAGGCACAAATACTTTTCCTAAGGCTAACGGGTTAGTTATCTTACCAAAGTGTTTACAGTTTTCACATAGACCAGGATTCAAGTTATTAAACTGTTGACATGACTGAGGCATACCTTGAGTTTGATTTGCTTTTCTCTCAGTATTCTCTCTTGTGCTACCTGGATAGTCTTCAGATAGAGCGTGTATGTATGTGTCTCGGTCAATACAATGCTGGGCAATAGATAAACCTGCATACCACATAGGCTCATCTATCTTAGCTCTATTGCGTATACAATGACGTATCTGCGCACAGCCTTCACCTGAAGATTCATCTAAACTTTTATTAGCAATAGTCTCAAATTTAGATTTATAGTTAGTCAATCCACTAGCTACCATAGATGTTTCAGTTAACTTCGCTTCTTTGATAATCTCTTCAAATGGTTTCTCAATCGCCCCTAAAAAGTCTTGAAACATTTTATACTGATATACCTGAGCATTTTGGTCAAGTATTTTAGTGGGGAGTGGGGGGTTAGACTTAAAGTTGTATGTGTCTGGCGCTCTAAGTATACGAGCTTTATCCGCCGTCACAGCAGGATCAATATTAAATCCATTAGTTAAACATAGTTGTTTAAACTTCTCGGCATATAGTTTCCATTCTTCAGCAGGCACATCAGTATCCAACATCCAATATGCATGAATACCATTACCACTATCTACTTTAAATGGAGGGGGTAGTTGTTGGTCAGCAACAAATTTATCTAATGCCTCGATAGCTTCTTCCTTGCTACTGAAGTCCTTAGTGTCACCAACGTCTAAGTCTACGAAGAAAGAACGTAAGTATTGAGCATTTTTTCTACTAGCACCTTCAAACCCTGCAAGTCCAAAATACACGTTGTTAGAATTTTTCTTTGCTTCAATAGTATCTATTAGTTCATCTATTGTATCTACAAAGTGGCTTCTAAGTTTTCCGTTAGGTGCGATTACTGTTACACAATACGTTCCTTGCGTAGGTAAAACCCGAGTATAAAACTCCCGAGTCATGATAAAGTTTCTACAAACAACTTAGCTTCAGTATAATTAGATGCAGGTAATTTACCGTCGGCGAGTGCTTGTTCCACGTTATCCATAAAAGCTTGGATTTTCTCAGAGTTATGTTTTCGTATCTTTCCTTCTCTAAACCACGCATGTAAAGTCATACGAGTAGTATTCAAACTCGTAGCTACGTAGCTATATGGTATGTTTGCTTTGATACAAAGCTTTGCTAATTGTACCCCTAGATGATCGGGGTCAGCGTGTTGTAATCCCAATAGGAATTTATCACTGTAAGGTTTAGGCATCAGTTCCTCCACTTATTTACTATATCATTTACATCAGATTTACTCGACTCTATTTCAGTCTTCTCATTGGTTGCGTCATAACTTTCAAACTTAACTTCCTGCTTCTCTGTAGAATTGTCACCTTGATATACACTTAGTGTGACAGCGCTATTGGCAATAGGAGATTCAGCTTGCTGTTTACAATACCCTAATGCTTCATCAGATACTGCCTCAACAGGAGAGAATAAAACTCTAGGTTTTGGAGAGTTTGGATCAAACTCCATCTTTGTTACAATTCTACCTGCACTAACGTTATTATCCGCTAGCATCTTTATGTATGGTTTGAAGGGCCACTTACTGTTTTCTTCTTTACCAAAACATGAATTTGCAGGTAACACCAATTGTAAAATATCTCCTTCAGGATCGTTTGCTAACACAACGGCTAGTCTCCACGACATTCTACAGGAGGTACCAACTCCCCCTGAACCTGAGCCCCGCACGCTATTGGGACAAGCATGACAAGACTCAGACTGAGGTTGAGGTACTTCTGCATCAGGCTTCGTGGTATCGTTAGACCAACAGATTGGACTTACTTTTTTGCCTTCTTCGTATGAACTTTCATAATACACCCTTGACGGCGTATGCGCCATCTTGACTATTATTATATTCATGGTAGAGGCTTCAGCCGTACTGACTTCTTTACCCCCGACTAACTTTCTAAACACACCTCCCCTAAGAGAAATACGTTTATTTTGACCTGCGAAGTTACCACTAGCAACAGCAAGAGTATCTTCATCAAGCCCTAAGTTAGGGTTGTCTTTGAGTATGGCTTTAAGTTTATCCATGTTAGTCTTTTACCCCCCACTTGCTTACAATGTCTGCAATATCTGAACCAGCACTTGGTGTTGCTTTTTTGACAACTTCAGGCTCAGCTACTTCAGGCATAGGAGCAGGAGTTTCTTCCGCAAAGACTTCAGGTTGAGGAGTATCGTCCTCTTTGTGTACATACCCTGTTGTTTCTTCAAAGCCAAAGCGATCAGCGGCACCTTGAGAGCCTTCTACAAGAGTAATAATCTGTACTGCTCGAAGTCTCAAAGCAACGCCTGCACCTACCATACTTGTATAGTACGGAGCAATAGAAGCATTAACTCTAATCTCTGAGCCTGCCCATATATTACTATCTACTACCACACCACCCTTAGCATCAAAGATAGCTGGTTTGTAAATTGCTTTGGATTTAAAACGTAAGATGACATTCCCTGTAGGTTGTCCTGCATCATCAAGCTCATCTTGATATGGAGGGTTTGCAGTCTTCAACTCTTTACCCTGATGCTTCTTCATTTCTTCTTTTAGATTCTCAGAAAACGCTTCGTTAATCTGATTGATGATAGGCTGAGCAGCTTCTTTGGATAACACTAGGTTAACTTTATACTCACCTTCCTCGTTAAATTTAGTATCTGGGGTTGATAGCCACGGATACAATGCAATACCTTTCGGTGTTGTAAATACGTTTGGTTGTTGTGCCATAGTTTTTCTCCTTAATTACTTGACGGTTTACGTACTGTTATACTAAACTCCCTCATGGAACTAATGCCCGGAGGTAGCCCTTCTTCTTCACGACTACTTAAAAACTCTTTAAAGTTTGATTGATGTATACGCTGTTGTAATAACTCAATAGCATCATTATTTCTAATGAAGTCTCTAAAATTACCCCAATCAGAACATACATAATTTTCTTTTAAAGATTTAATAATCGTACCTCTTGATGTCTTGATACTATCTGCATTGACATCGTTACATGAACTAAGCATAACTTGCTCTAACTGAGCTAACTCATTTTTTAGTTCTTGTTCTTTGGCTTGAAACTCCCGTGCAAGACGGTCTTTCTCACCCCTGATTTTCAAATAAGTTGCAACTAACTCATCTAACTGCACTTTCTGCTCAGGCGCAGATACCTCAAGTGCTTCATCTACTAAATCACTCATGATTCTAACTCCTCACGATATAAGTCAACTAACTTAGTATGCTGATCTACCTTACCCTGTAGCATCGCATACATCCTCTTTTCAACTTCAGAACCTTGTAGGTGAACAACAGTCATCTTGTTCTTCTGACCTACCCTGTCCATCCTAGCGATACACTGCAAATAAACTTCGACTGACATCACGGGAGACCAGAATATAACATTGTCCGCTCTAGTCAGCGTTACGCCATGTGAAGCTGATTGTGGTTGTATCACAAGAACTTTAGGTTCGTCCTGAGTTTGAAACTGTTGAATAATGCTAGCTCGTTGGTTAGCAGTGACTGCCCCATAGATAACATCATTCGTTATTCCTTTACTGTCTAAAAATTCAGAGATAAATTCTATAGTGTGTTTGTATGGTACAAAAAGTAGTACTTTGTTATTTGTTTCATCTATCACTTCTTGTAGTGCGTTAAGTCTAGGTGTAATGTCAAACTTGATAACGTCTTTCTCGTCTGTATAAACTGCACCACCAGATATTTGTAGTAGCTTGTTAAGGCCCGCAGCAGCGTTTACAGCTGTAACTGATTCCTCACCTGTGGCTATAATCATTTGTGTCTTAAGTTGTTTGTAGTATTTCTCTACTTGTGCAGTCAATGGTACAACTCGTGTTTGATACATGACATCAGGTAAATCTAGGCATTGGTCTTTTGCAAAGCGTATCGCAGGTTGTAGAGCTTTAAACACCAAGTCTTTTGATACAGGTCTAGGTAGCCATTTAAATCTAGACACTTGATACATAACTTTATCTCTCCATGCTGATGAGATTTTAGGTAATCTATCAGGACAAACTAATTTACCTAAACCAAATGCATCCATAGGCGATTGAGATGCCGGTGTACCTGTCATCATCCACAATCTTGTGTGGTCTTGTAAAACTTTCTTGAGAGTTTTCCATCGTACCGTAGTGTGAGATTTATATGCGTTACATTCGTCTACAACAATTAAATCATAGTCTGCTTTTATAATCTCGTCTTTGACAATATTAACTCCGTCAAAATTTATAATAGTAAAGTCATAGTCGCCTTCGATTATAGATTTTCTCTTGTGGGCAGAGCCATGACATACGATAGAGCTTCTGTGCATACAAGTATTAAAGACATCCCCTTGCCACGCAGAATACATGATAGAGAGTGGGCATATAATTAATACTTTCTTAATTACTCCTTGCTTCATTAGATAGTCTGCTGCCCATAGGACTGATGATGTTTTACCTGTGCCTGCTTCGTTGAAACAAAAGGCTTTTTTATTTATGGTTAAGAATTCAGCAGTAACTGCTTGATGGTCAAATGGTTTGTAGATACCCGGATAATCGTAGTCTCTTCTGATGGGTGAGGGTAGATTTGATTTTAGTCGAACCAGTGAGTTTAGCGTGGTCATCTCTTCTAAACCCCAGTATACAACTAATTCTGATATCTCATCTTTGGTAGATAAGACTTCACTTTTCTCTATATTGTCTGTAATTAACTTACTAATTTTTTCAGGCAAGACTAGCTTGACTGCTTTATCTTCTACTAACTCCATTAACTTCCTAACTAAATATTTTATAAACTCGAATAACTATTATTAACCAAAATTATTTATTGGTCAACTACTTTTTCTTAGTTTTTTTTCTTTCTCTTTTACTTGTCTCTGAAACTAACTTACGTTGAGAATTACGTTTGAATGAACGGTTCTTACTTCTAGACTCTACTCTTACTCCATGAGCATTAGTACCGCCTTTAGAAATAGCTCTCTTGTGTGCTATGTCTTTACCTTCTCGTTTGTCTGCTTTACCGTTACCGTTTTTATCTGGGCTGGTTGCATCCATCTTACGACGAGCACGGGCACGCATAGCTCTCGCATCTTTCTCGTTGCGTTTCTTTTCTTGTTGCCATTCTTTTTTATAGGGTCTAGGTTTATTTTTGTATGGCATTTTTTACTACCTCTTCACACCAAAATTTAAATTCTTCTATAGATAAGTTACCTCGGAACGAATTAATCGCCCTACATACAAGCTGTATGTTACCATAATTATACTCTTCTCCTGCATTAATTCTATCAATACTTGCGTTAGTTTGTATTATATTACCACGCTCATGATTACAAGTTAATTCAACACCACTCAATGCACATTTATAATTTTGTTCAGCTATCTTGCCCACTAATTCAGCAACGGTTAATGTGTGATCTTTTTTTGTAGATAGCAAATGTTTAAAGTATCTTTGCCAATCATTGTTTTCTCTTTTGTAGCGTTGATTAACTCTGTAAATACTATTACATTCTTTAGAGCAATTAAGATGTTTAGGATGATTAGTTTCAAACTCTGTATTACATGTAATACACACCCTTTTATATACCATTATTTTTCCTTGTGAAACTCACAGTTCTTCACTGGGCACCACCCACAAAGTGGTGTAGGATTTGGTGTCCACGTATCATTATCGTAGCTATTCTCTAATCGTTTCAACGGTACCTCAAACATCTTCCAAGATTTATCCATGTCTTGTCGTAGATATTCTTCAGTGAGAAAACTGTTCTTCATAACAAATAGTAATCCTGCTTTTATCTTTTGTATTTCAGGAAAGTGAGTGAACAGCATCAATGCCATTAGTCTCAGCTGTTTAGGGTCAGGGTATCTGTTACTACCTGTCTTGTAGTCAACTACAAAAGCATAGTCGCCATCAATAATTACTAAGTCAGCTATGCCTCGTACCCATCTGTTTGGGTCTTTAAAGTCACACGGTTCTTTCCTATAATTTAGAGCCATCTCATACTCTACAAGTTTTTTACCTGGGACGTTAACTAATGCATCAACAGAGGATTTAAACCGCTGGTAGTTTTTAGCTAACTCAACTCCATCTCGTACATATTCTTCTAATGCTTTGTGAACCTCTTTACCATATATCATGGCTTCAGATTCTTTGACAGTATAATTTTTAAGAACTCTTATCTCATGATATTGTCGAGGGCAGTTTTGATATTGTTTGAGGGATGAGTAACTCCACGTAAATTCTGCCATTACCTTCCTTGACCACGGTATTTTTTAAAGCACGACTTTTTATTTTTATTCATCGTGCTTGTCTTTGGTCTACGTCCACCTTGCGATGTTCGCTTGTGAACCGACTCGTGATTATTTCCCGTTAGATTTTGTTTTACTTTCGCCATCTTTTACCTTCCCTTTACCAAAAATTCTGTCGTAGTTATCGTCAAACTTTTTCTTATTGGTAGGTCTTTGCAGACTACCTTTTCCGCCATCACCCATTAGTTTCCTCCGTTGGAAATATTTCACATGATTCTGAGCACCCATACCCATGTTCAATCTTTGATATAGGGATAATATTATTTTTAGAAAGCTCGTATAATTTAAACATTGTCTCTGTATCTCTATTAAATCTAAAAAAGTTTCTAGGTATGCTTTTATCTTTTTGTGGCCCTACATGATTATATAGTTTTTCCATTCGTTTGGGAAACTCATACCAGCTGGGGTTCTCTTCTATATTTAAGAAATGCTTCCTATCACTTTTCTTCCAACACCATGTGCAATTGCCTTGATGTTCAAGAATCTCTAAATCAAACTCTTGATCTTTCCACCAATCTAAAATCATATCTTTATCTACCCCTGCATCTACTAAAGGATAGATTACATTCTTTTGTCTAGCACTTGTACTTACTCGTCTTGTTTCATCTGCACGTATACCCAATGCTATCTTATAATTTCTAGGCTTGTACCCTAGACTCCTCATGTAACTCATGATTGGTCTCTGCTTTAATTCTCTAGTACACATGGGAAAACTTTTGTTAGGCACTCCATGTTTTTTAATAACTTCTTCAAAAGGTGTACCTTCTCTGTCTGCGGTATCATATGTTACAACCTTCGCCGTATTACCTTTTCTCTGACCATGGTGAACAACAGCTTCGATCCACACAGTATTAAAGTTAAAGTACTTATCACAATTGTGCACAAAGTCTAAAGTCTTAGGGTGTTCTTGTCCTGTGTTTGCAAATAAAACAATAAAGTTATATTTGTCTTTGTAATTATCCAACATATACTTTGTCATATATGCTGACGTTCTACCCCCAGAAAAACTAAGAACTACTGTTTCCATGCAACCCTTTAAATATATGTTTAATTACTTCGACTGTCCAACCGTTACCTAACATTTTATACCTCTGTGTATTAGATACCCCTTCAGTATACCCGTCAGGTACAGTTTGTAAACGCTCACATTCAAGAGGAGTTAGCTTACGATAGTAAACATTATCTACTGTTATAACATTATCTTTTTGCACAGTAGTTAAAGTGTTTGTTTTACCATCTTCTCGTATTTCTAAACGTTGTGATGTTTTACCAGCAACACTTTCTTTGTGGTCAGTGCGTTTACCGTTCTCGTTATAATATCTACCACGAAATGCACCACACAAAATCTTAGGCTCTCTATGTCCACCTTGCATTGTAGTTAATGTAGGGGACTTACCTTCAGGGTGATAGACTCGCTTGATAGAGTCATTCCCTTTTATATCCGCATCACCTACATGACATAACCCATCTTTACTAAATACTAATTGTCGTCTGTGTTTTTCAAAGTAAGACTTAAGATTACCACCTTTGAAGTAGTTAGCATCTAAACAGTGTGCCTTATCTCTGTCCACAACTCCATCTTCAAGTATATCTTTTAGAACAATGCCTCTATCTTCAGGTTGCTCTACTGGTATGTTAGTCCAGTACAGCCGCACTCTGTTCTGTGCAGACACGAGTGAACTATTTATCATGATGGGTTCAACACCTAAGTACTTTGATATGATGTCTTGGTACTCTTTCTTCATTCGTACGTTCTCAAGCAAGAAGTATTTAGGTTTAGTTTCGTTAAACAATCGAACAAACTCAAAGAACAAAGCAGACCTAGGGTCATCAAAGTTTAGTTGTTTCCCTGCAAAGCTAAACCCTTGGCATGGGCTACCTCCGATGAGTAAATCAATCTTCTCCTCGAAACTATTATTCTGTACCTTTGTAACATCTCCAAGATGATGAGTATTAGGATAATTCTTCTTTGCAATTTCAATGGCATACTTATCTATCTCCGATGCGTAATACTTATTTACTTTGATTCCTAATTGGTCAAGTGCTATCTGTCCACAAGACATTCCGTCAAACAAACTTAATACATTCATTCACAATTCTCCTTTTGTCTTTCTTGCTGTACAAGTTCTTTTATATACTTTTGCCTATATTTATATGCCTCTAATAATTCTACATCATTTTCATTAATCACATCTAACTTAGCAATTTGAAGATTAAGTTGCCCAATATGATATGCTGAATCTTGAAATAAAGTGTTTAGTCCTTCTCTACCATACTCTTGAAAATATCTATCCACATATCCTCTATCTGCTCTTCGAAGGTGTTGTAATTTAAGTTCTGCCTTTTCTTCTTGCTGTCTAAGATTTTCTATTTCTTCTTTTGCTTTTTTGCGTTCTAGTCTTCTTTCTCTTGCTTCTTTTTCTTCTTGCTTGCGTTTAGCTTTTAATTCTTCTTCGGCTTTCTTGTGGTCTATTCTTCTTTCTGTTGCTTGTTTTTCCTCATTTAAAAATATTTCTTCTGCATAAGCAAATGGGTTTGTTTCTTCTTCATCTTGTAAAACTATCTCTCCTTCAAAGAACCAGTTTGTATTATTATCTTTTTCTTCTTCCTCTTTTTCGTCTTTTCTAGAATGAGGATTATATGTCTGCACATGGTGTTGGTCTATACCATTTAATAATTCTTCTTTTGTCGGAACATCTGTATCATATTCAAGGGTATATAATCTATCAGGGTCAATCGTATCTAAATAGTCTACGTACCCATTTATTTTCCAGTCCATATACCATTTTAAATCCCGAGTGGCATACGGTTTGTGCTGTCTAAAAATACCCCGACGTTTAACAGTCTCCATAATTATCTGCGTACCCTCCTTCACAAGTTATTGGACAGTCTTTACCCCATGCTGGTGGCTTAGACATCTCTGCCATTATAAAATTTAAAGCCTCATCTTTTTCTTCCTCTGGAGCTATACAAACCACAGCGTCGTGCACTGTCAAGACTGGACGGTACCTACGATTGATAGCTACCATCTGTTCTCCGATCACTATTCGAGCTAGTGCTTGTACGATATTCTCTACAACTGAACCACCCCATATTGAAGTTTCTCCGTACCTATTCTTATAGTTATATTCTGTTCTTGACTTTGATGTGTCTTTTTGTAACTTAGGATAATAAATATAAAGTCCGTTAGGTAATCGCAATCCTTCAGGAGTCACTACCACACATTTTTGAGCTCCTAAATAATAAGGTTTTTTGTCCTTGGGCCATGAAGCTATGTGTTGAAGAGCTAAATCACAATCACTCCACAGCTGAATCACCTTATTGTTTACCTCTCTGTAGATATTAACTAATCGCTGACACTGATTCTCATTGTAATCAACTCCCGCTTGCAGCTTTAACACGTTCTGTAGTTTACTCGCCCCTGTACCATAACCTAACCCAAGAATACATGTTTTCCCAACTGCTCGTTCTGTTTTATCTGCTTTGGTTATTTTTCTCTTGTATACCTTACTTGCAAACTCACAATAAACATCTCGTCCTTCTCGATACATCTCTACCACTTCTGTCTGACCTGCAAGCCATACTAATATTCGTGCCTCTATCTGTGAAGAATCTACATTGATACAAACGTGACCGTCTGGAGGGATCACGGCTTGCTTCAACGCTTTCTTCTTAACATCTCTTGACGGTAGGTTTTGAAAGTTTACTTTGTCAGTACCACTCCATCGACCTGTGTGTGCCCCATAGTATTTAAGTGGTATAGGTAGTCTGCTATGATTCCTTGCACCAATGTCAATAAAACGTTCTATTCTTGATTCTTCGATAGTAGATTTTGTACCAAGGCGGACGGCACAAAGTTCTTGTATGAAAGGGTCTTCATGGTTTTGCAGATCAATAAATCCTTGGTCAGTCTTAGCTAGAGCATAAGTGTCTTTGCCTGTTGTAGGGCTCACTTTCATAGGTACTTCAACTTCTAGTTCCTCTAGTAGCTCTGCAAATTGTTTGTTACTTGCTAACTTTTTACGTACACATTCTTCATCAGGGCAGTTTAGTTTTGTCTTTAGCCCTGATAGTAGTTCTTCTTTCTCAGTTCTAATATCTTCAAGCCGTTGTATCAACAATGCGTCGTCAACTTCAAGTAGTGGCTCAGTAAACATACGCAGTGTTATGTCGATTAACTTATGTTCTAATGGTGGGAACTTCCTTCCTATGATATTAAAAAGTTTATATGTGAGATCAACGTCGTTCTTACAGTACAGTCCATACTTATGTAGTTCGTGGTCTGCAAAGTCTTCTAAGCGTTTACCTTTTGCATCTAAGACTTCTGTACCTTTCTGTCCTAAGTTATACCTTTCAGCTAAGGCTTTGAGAGACCCCCCTGCGTTTCCTCCGTGTAAAGCACGGGCGATACAAAGCGTGTCAAAGTATAACGCGGGAGAAACATTATAATGCCACGCTAAGATCGCACCGTCAAACATAGTGTTGTGACAACATACTGCTGATTGTTTCCAATCAATGGAGGATAGTATGTCTTGTATATTGTCATGCCCACTATACCACCTAGTCTTACCATCATTAATTTTAATGGCAACACCGATGACCTGAAATCTTTCGTCCTTAATATATTCTTCGGTAGTCAGTCTATTAAGTCCATAACCTACGTCATAGAATGTCTCGAAGTCGAGAGTCACTATATCCATTACTTATCTTTTACTTTCTCTGCTTTACAGTATCCGTGTCCTTCAAACGTAAAGCCACACCACCACTTTTTCTTGTCGTAGTATTTAGCGTCGTTTTTGCATTTATTGCATTT
>CAKZOO010000079.1 GCA_937136455.1 uncultured Flavobacteriaceae bacterium
CTGCGTCATCACCCTTGGTCTTTGATATCTTCTCCTTGCGTTTCTTAAGCATGGTTGCATTGGTGTCACCCAAAGACCATTCACGGTCTTCGTTAGGAAGTCCATGCCTGTCGATGTTTCCTGAATGATCTTGAAAGCAACAGTGTGTCATGCTCGGATGGTTTCTTAGCACTCTCCCAATTGACTGCAGGTACGACGACAGTCCGCCCATGCTGGTCGCAGCTATGGCGTGATACCACTCGGGAACATTGATTGCCTCCCGCATCACGAACCTATTCCAGACTATCTTGAATGCTCCACTCCTTGATCCATCCAGCACAGCCTGCCTAGCTTCATTCGTCGTCGCATACTCATGGGTCTGCAGCACACCGTTTGCACCTCGCTCCACCAGCACTACTCGCTTGGCATCAATGTGGCAGCAAGGCACTCCCTTCTTTTTGAACTCATCAACAAACCACTGGGACTCCGCACAGCCAGGAGCAAAGCCCACGGCGGGGTGTTCGAACGGGTTTATATCTCTCCAATTTTTGTAGACGCTACCAAAGATGGTTGGCACTCGGTTGATCCGCCTGTCGTCTGCTTCAGAGAAGTCGCCGCTAGCCATTGGCTTAAGCTGGGATGTGTCTGGCCTATCAGGGCCGAAGCACTGGACTGGTATGTGAGCACCACACCCAACCATCTCTGAGTACTTTCCGCCATCCACCAGCACGTCGTACATTCCACCCAGTCCAACAGGCGTAGCTGTGAACCCAACTCGAATTGCTCCGGCATCCGAGTGACGCTTGAACAACTCCTGTGCAGTGTTAGCTACCTGCTGGTGTGCCTCATCAACAATGACTACGTCTGGCTTGCGAGCCTCCCACTTATAGGATCCGAATCTGTTATGTACCGTCATCAGGCTGCATATCTGTATGTTTGCTGGCGGCTGATAGAGCTCTCGGAACCCAGCCCCAATGACACCAAAGTCTACGCCAGCCCTCTGGAAGTCGGCGATGATCTGTGCAGTCAGCAGTACCCGGTGTGTGTATATGTAAACACACTTACCAGCCGCTGCTGATTGCGTTGCAATTGTCTCTATCAGAAGGCTCTTTCCTCCGCCGCAAGGAGATACTATGCATTGGTCCTTGATTCCCTGGGCTGCATTCTTTCCGCTTTGTGTCAACGCCCGCTGTTGGTGCGGCCATCGTCTGACCATCCTAGAGAACCCTCCAGTTCTGCGAGTATCCCCTTGGACCTCCGGTGCCCTTCCTTGCCTGCCTTCTTGCAGGTCACAGCCAGTTCGTCGATCAGCTTAGCAAGTGTAAAGATCACGCTTGACACCTCTTGCTTGATGGCTGGCACTCTAGCCCCGCCCGTCCCGTTCACCATCTGCAAGGCTTCGCCCATAGAAGCGAACTCATTAGACGCAAGCAGATTCTGCAGGAGTTGTTGCTTCACAGGTGTAAGCTGTTTCACTCGGTCGATATCAGATGGGGATAGCCCGAACGCCTTGTCGCTGATAGCTGTCATCGCCTCGCCAGACAAGATATCAGAGAGCTCGTGTGCCCCCTTGTGCCTGTGCGGCAACGCCTGAGCCAGCGTCAGCTCGCTGTCGTTCCTTAGCCTGGCTGCGACCTGGTCTTTCTCCTGGTCTGGCAGCCTATTGTAAAGCTTCAAGCTGGCATGCCCTACAACCAGCGAGCCATCTTTGATCCTGTCCTTCAGGTCGTCAGGCATCTTGTCCACAGTTCGACCCATGAACCTAGCGTTGGACACTGAGGATTCACTGCAGTTCAGTAGACCCGCAAGGTTCGCTACTGAGTCGGACTCAAGTATCTTGGTCTGAAGCCCAAGCCGAGTGATGGAGTCCACATTCCTGCGGCCCAACTGCCACTTCCGAACCCAAGCCACCACCTCTTCAATGCCATCAAAGTCGAGGTACTCAACCTCAAAGGGCAGGCTGTGCTTGGAGGCAATGGTGTAGCGATTGATCCCGTCGACAATTATGTCTTGATCACGCCAGACCTTGATCTTGTCCAGCACCCGCCCAGCTTCCAGGCAATTCTTTTCAAGCTGCTGCAGCTCCTCTTCGGTATGCTTAGGCAGCAGGTCAACGATACGCTGATCTACCTTTAGTTTCATTTGCCTTCCTCCGGCATAGCCCACGGTGCGATCTTCTCAAGCTGCGGCTCTTTCCAGTAGAAGCCAGACCCATCTTTCAGCTTCGCGTAGTTCCATCCATCCCTGGACTTAGGTGCTTCCACGCTAACTACAGCCCACGTATCACCCATCTTGTAAAGGTATCTGCCGATACCCCACTGGACGGCTGCTCTTTTCATAGAGTCAGACAGCCCGCCTTTCACTGCTTCAACAGCAGTGTTCGACGCTCCATCCCACTTGGTGACCCACGTGTCGCCAATCCGTATAGAGATCCCGCATAGCTGGGACTTGTCGCCCCAAGGCTTGAATTCGTTTTGCCAATTGCCTGGGCCAACAACCTCGTCCAAGCGATCCATGATGGCTCGGTTGGTGACGTAGCACAGCAGGTTCGCGTAAACGCCTCGCGGCCCCTTGCCGCTCCTGCCAATCCTCCACTCCAGCTCATCCGGCTTGAACTTACGTGCTAGTTTAGCCAAATCAAGTTCTTGCATACCAGTAACTCCGTCCTTGAAAAAAGCCCGGCGATGTGCCAGGCGGTTGCATCCTATATTGTATACGCTTCAGCAATCCTAGTCCATATGTCGAACGTGCATTGTGGTCCAACCGCCAAGCACAAGAGACTGAAGACAGTCTCCCCTCCCTTCGGCTCGGGCATTTCCGCCAGCCCTGCAGCCACCATCAACTCTCCCTCGAACTGGATGTGGATTGCATCATAGCACACCTCCGAACCATAGAATCTGTCTATCCAATCAGACAATGCGTACGGGTCCTCGAAATCCTGGGCGTTTAGTTGTCTCATCGTATCTCCCAATAAAAGTTGACAACAGGCTATACAGTTAGGCCGACACCTTTGGTCGCCAAAGCTAGCAAAAAAAGTTTTTAAGGCGTTGACTTGTATGCACGATGTGCATAGTATCGGTCGAGGAAGGCTCCATTTAACGAAGGGAAATTCGAGTGGCAAAGGCAATGAGTTTAGAAGACCGCGTGCTAGGACGGCAGCAGTGGTTGTGTTCTCACCTGCGTGAGACACGTATGGGGATGGGGTTCACCTTGTCCCAGGTGAGCGAACGGATGGGGGTTTCAATCAGTCGGGTGAGCGACATGGAGGCGGGATACTACGACATGAAGATGTCGTCTTTTCTGCGGTACCTGGACGCACTGGGCATACCCTTGCATAGTTTCAGTCGGCAAATGCCGGACGACTGCAGGCCTGACAAGTCTAAGCTCAAGAGCCAGGCTGAGAGGCGTAAGCAAAAGGTCGAGCGAAACGCCAAGGCTTTTAAGAAGGCCGTTGCAGCGGAGGCTGCCAAGAAGTCTAAAGGTCGTTGAGCATTCCAACATGCTGCTCTCCGTATTGCCGGTAGAAGTTGTACAGCACCCCGTCCAGGGCTTCTTCTGTTGTATCATATGACTTCTGGAATGCAAGTAGTATTGCGGCTGGCGATACACGCACACTTCTGAATGGGATCTGCAGCTGCTTTGCCTCAAGCTCTAGCCGCTCAGCTTCGCTTAAGAGCTGCATTCGTATAGCTGAAGAATCAGCAGGCTTACCCATGAGCGAGTAGATTTTCTCTAGCTGCTCGTCCGCACCTTGAGGTGGTCGCCAACACAGGATTACTTCGTGTCTTTTTTCTCGCATTGGATTCTTTCTGTTAGGTCTTCCACTAGTTCCTTTGCCACCCCCCGCGTTTCTTCCGATGTCTCCGGTGCATCTATCACGTGGTAAAGAAAGGCTGCCACTTTCTTAAGTAGTAATGCCGTAGTCTGCCTCAACTGCGAACCCCTTTTTGACTGCTCTAGCCTTGGAATCCCTGGTGCCCTTGAGTGCTAGCCCAACAACCACCCCTTTGCCATCAATCCAGGGCAGGCGTATGTCGTGTGAGTCACCGTTGATTACCGGGAAAGATTGTGAGCCTATCATATGTCGGGCAGGCATGGGGGCAACCCTGCCGACTGAGGGGAAGTAGTCTATGTCAAACACCACAGAGACGTTCCCGCCCTTGCTCAGGTACGAGGCGATTGTGGTGGGCTTGTGTCTTTCGTGTCGAGAGAATGTCAGGTGGTAGTTGCTAGGCAGCTTGCCGTCCAGGTAGTCACGGAACCTACTACGGATCTTGGTGTAGTCGTAGAAGTGGATGATGGGCCACTGTTCAATCACATCAAACCACTCTAGGTCAGATGCCATGTTAAGCCTGGCAGCTGGGAGTAGATCCAGCTTGTCGCATCGTCGGCAGTGCAGGCACAAGTCTTTGTGCAGCTGCTTGCGAAATCCCTTGGGGTCTTCGAACAGCCACTTGGTCCTACGCAAGGCAGCGTCTCTTGCTGGCTGGGTTACCTTGCGGCCAGACCACCACATGTTGCAGCCGCCTGCGCAGCCTGGGCTATGTTCGTCGCAGACTTGGTGCCCTGACAGCCCGTGAGGTGCCAGCGTTAGACCTGTCACCATGTACTGCTGGGTCTGCTCTGTTGCTTTTTCAAGCTTTGCGTTGGTTGCTAGTAGCTTCATGTTTCCTCCTAGCTGAGTGACCTTGTGCTTCGAATGTTTCGTTTGCCGCCACCAGTGTCGTGGCTTAGTGGTCCCTTGACTGGCTCCTCTACCTTGAGGTCGTGCTCATCTGGTTCTTCGAGCGAACGCACTGCCCTTCCGCATTCAATCATTGCCTGGTGAAAGGCCTGCATCTGCTGCAGCGTTCTGAACTTGGCCACCACCTGGTACTTTTTATCTGGCCCGCACGACTCGGTAGTGATGGTTCCTGCTGATCCAGATTCATCCAGTTCCTTCAGTGTCTTGATTGCATGGGATTCGGATGGGGTCATTTCTCTCTCTCATACATGTAGTAATCGTTGTCTATAAGGTACCGGAGCTTCCAGCCTTCGATTGCTCGCTTCTCTTTCGTGCATAGCCACCTGACTTGCGGACCGAATGTGTAGCGGTCTGGTCTGCGGTGAAGTCCAACAATAGTGCAGATGTAATCTCTGCGTTTATTGGTCCAGCTTAGGAAATGGCATTCGCTGCTCCCGTGAAACTCACTTTCTACTCGGTCGCTTGGGAAAAACTCCGGTACATTTTCAAGCGGCTCTAGGTACATTTCTGAGGAGGTCATCAGTCTCTCGTGTAAATGTAGTACGTGTTGTTGATCAGGTACTTCAGTGTCCATCCTACAGGACTTCGCTTTTCTCGCAGGCACATTTTTGTTACGTGCTCTCCAAGCCCATAATCGTCAATGTCGCCCGTGTAGTCGACGATGGTGATCTTGTTGCCGCACTTGATGTACCAGACATTGCAATATCGCCCGCTGCCAGACTTGACCTTTTCTGCTTTGTAAATGCTAGGGACTACCGTTCTTGCAAGATGCTCCATGCTTAACTCCTTGTTCAAACGCAGACTTTCGGTGCCTTGATCTTCATGGCCTGTGTCGATCGTTTGAGTACATGTAGTACCTGTTGTTTATCAGGTACCTGCAGGTCCATTTTTCTAGGTCGACCTTCTCTTCTAGGCAAATCCACCTGACATGCCTTGCGATTCTGTTCAGCCTCTCAACTGAATGCAATGAGAAGACAACAAGGCCTACTGCAGTATCTTTCACAAACCAGTTTCCGGTCCCTCCTTGTCTAACCTCGCACCCGCTGTATATTGCGGGCGGTTCTGGTTTCTCATCCATCTCTACCCATCCCTAAGCTGAACATACTGGGCGACGAAAGCCCTGCCTGTCTTAGTGTTTGCTTCCACCATCGGAACAACGCCCGCAGGCGTTAGCGGCTTCCCGTCTAGAGACCCAACCCTCTTGTCATCAGGCAGCATTCTCAGCCATTGGATAGCTGATGCTTTGTCAGACTCGTAGTCGTTGCGAACGTAGTCTTGGGCTGCGTTCTCTTTTGTCAGCTTCTTAGCTGGAGGTATAGTCCTCAGGAAGTTGATCAAGCACACCAGGCACCTAGCCTCAGAAGGGTGGAGGTAGGTTTCTGGCTGGACAATGAACACCTTCTTGTTGCCCTTGATCATGGTCTCGGTAAGGATGCCAATGATCAGCCCAGCAATATGGCGAACACCAATGTCCATCTTCTGAAAGTGCTGAATGTTGGCAGGGATATGGTCCCTCAGTTTCCCTGCATGCCTGCTGTCAGAGAATATTTCCTTCCAGGCTGATCGAAATATGCTGCCAGTTGAGATGTGTTCCCATGCTTCCTGGCTCATGTTTCTTATGCAGTCAACTGTGTCCTCGGGCGTAATCGTTGCCGTCCCAGGTGCTTCCACCGCAATGCCCTGGTCGTGAACAATGACATTTAGCCCTACGCTGCCAATGTCATGCTCAGTTTCTTGGCCGGTGTAGTCTGTTGATACAACCTTCATTGCTCACGCCTTTCGTAAACATAGTACTTGTTGTTGATTTTGAAACGGAGCTCCCAATTCCTGTGGCCGAAGGTGGTTTTGAGCACCATCCTTCTTACGTCGTCTGAGAGTGGGTACTTGTCTAGGTTGCCGTTCACCGCTACTAAGACTACACCTGTCTTATGCGAGGACACATATCGCAGGCTACACTCCTTATAAAACTCAGAGGATCTTTGGATTTCAAGCCCGAATAGCTCGTGGATTTCACTCACTGGCCAACCTCCTGTACATGTAGTACTCGCTGTCAACTACATACCTCAGAGACCACCCCTCAATGGTTCGGTTCTCCTTGGTGCAAAGCCATTTGACGTGCGACCCGAATTCGTAGTAGAGTGGATGTTCTTCGAGGCCAACAATGACGCAGCTGTACTCACCATCAATACGCTGGCCAAAGTAGTGGCACTTAGCTCCGTTATTGCTCTCGGTTTGTATCTCGAAGTCTCGACATCTGAAGAACTTCGGCACATGGTCCAATGGCTCTAGGTACACTGGACTGCACCCTGCAGCGAGTCAACAGAGAAACCAGGGTAGGCGAACTTGACAGACCGCCTGAAGTGGCGAACGCTCTCTCCGTCCCGCAGGCATTTACAAGCTCTCGCTACCATGGCAATGTCATACCTTGGGTCACGCTTCTCGCTTCGAGACCGTGCTAGCAACGCCTGGTTTCTCGCCACAAGGACAGGGTTGTCTGAAGAGACTGTTTCCTTGAGACCGGCGATGCGGGCTGCCTCCAACGCCACATCTTCGTCGACGGTGTACACGCAAAAAAGCCCAGTGATCAGGCTTGCCGGGGTGAATGCCTCGAAAGCCTTGGTGCCGCAGGCATCCATGAGCTCCTCAAAGACCTCGTTGTTGTCGCGAACGAACTCAGCGATCTCTGAGTCTGTGATCAATGGTGCCTCTCGCGAACTATCGGCCATGAGTATTAGCTGCCTTGCGGATGCCGCCTTAGTCCGAACTTTGGTTAGCCCGTTGAACGTGAGGTGGCTAGCCACGCTCCGCTTGCGTCCAGTATCTTCGCTGGCAAGGGAGATGTTTTCGTCTGGCATCTTCCAGAGAACAAGGAACCACTGTGGTCTACCGCTGTCGACAACGGCTTGTAGACGGTGCTGCCCGTCGTAAAGCGTGCCATTTTCTGCGAACTTAATTGGGTCGCCCTGAAATTTCCACCGATCATTGGTCATGTCAAGTGAGTATTTCTTTGCCAGTCGAGGATCCTTCTTGCGGTAGTTGTTAGTGTTCCGAGCGAGCATCTCCTTTGCTCGCTTAGGTGTGATGAGTTCGATAGTTGGCTTGCATGTTGGCTTTGGCATTTCACATCTCCGAAGTTTGAAACTGCACGCTACTAGTATTGCCACAGGGCAGCGTGCTTGCCTCCGTGGCTATGTTCGTTTCTGGTTTAGCCTGCGAGCAATCGCAGCAAATCATCTTGCTTGTTCGCAATTGCCTCAGCTTCTTCAAGCACCTGGGACAAGGCCTCCCGTGCCGCCATGGTGGAGGCAGATTGGCCACATGGTCCAGTGCAGTACCACTTCCGCACAGCTTCTATCTTCTCGGCTAGCGGAAGTTGCCGCCAAACAGCCGGGTCCTTGAGCCATAGTTCATTCATGCGATTGGGTGTCCAAAAAGATGTGCAAGATTGTTATCGCAAAGAGGAGCCAGCACATTTCTATTGCGACGTTATTTATTACTCCGTAGTAGCAGACAACTATGAAGATCTTTACAGGACCCTTTATCACCATCGGTGAGCCCCCTAGGCAGAAGCCATCTTGTTGAGCGCTTCGATCTCAGCGTTGCTGATCTCTGACTTGAGGTTTGACGCCATGGACTGCAGGATCTCTGAGTGTGCCTCAACCTTTGCCTTCAGCTTGGCGAAGGATCGGCATCGTCGTTGCAGCACATGAGTCGGCGTCTCGGAGTTAAGTGAGTCGCAAGACGAGCGAAGATCTTCAAGCAGCCCCTTCAGGTACTTCGACATGTTCATAGAGACAGACTCGGCAGTCCTCTCTTCCGGTGTCAACTTGTAGGTGAACAGTGTTCCGCCAATCTTGGTGACGAAATCACGGACGGTTTCCACAAGAGAGCTCTGCTCCTCGGGCACAAAGTACACGCCGCCTTGCGGACGCAGCGGCACCAGGTCGTAGTTCGAATGAGTGAAGCTACGCTGGATCATCCGCGTCATGTCGGAAGAGTTCTGGTGTTCAATGCAGTAGTCGACCGAGTCGCGAACCTCTTGCTCAAGAATACCGTTGCTGGACTCAACCTTGCCGTCGCTAACAATTAGCGTGCATGTCTTGGAGTAGTGGAACTCTCCGTTGGACTTGTACTCTCGGGTGACCTGGTAGCATTCCTTGTCGCCCTGGTTGTCGACCTTCCTTACGATTGCATCTGGGATGCGAGAGACAGCCCGCTTGAATGCGTTCCTGTACGAGATCTCCCGCACAATCTTTTCCTCAAGCCCAGCATCTCGTGCTGCTTGCTTGAGATCCTCAGTTTTCATGGGCGTTTTGGGAGCAGCCCAGCTCACGATGGTTCCAATCATTTTCTTCCCCTTGTAAACGTTTAGTAATCGTAGGGCTCATCCCTCCGCTTTGCCTCAGCTATGTACTTATCAAACCAGTGGTCGCCTCTCTCTTGTTGAGAGCGGCATACCTTCTCCCAGTAGGAGTCGCTTCGGATGGATCCGATCATGTAGCCAGCCAGTGCTGCTGCCCCTAGCCAGATAGCAATCATGACTTCAGCCACTCGGGTGTCTCGATATCGTTCCCTTGCGACATCTCAGCAATCGCTGGGAAGATGTCGAACGACTCGTCACCAATCGTGACAATCCCGTTTTCAAACGTTCCCCTGCTGGTTGCAATTTTCTTGAGTGCTCCCAGCAGGACCATCTCCCTGGGAGTTGGTGTTCTCAGGCGAACTGGAGAGTCAAACGGTCTCCATTCGGGACGGCCCTTGGCGTCTTCAATTAGCCAGTAGTCGGCGTTGTCATCTGGATCCACATCCAGCACCCGGCACCAGTTACCGCCTCCATCTTTGACTTCGAACAGCTCACGAAAGTCCATTACGAAGCTCCGTGTGCAGCAGTTGTTTTCAGCACTCGCTGTGTGTGAGCCTCTTCCTCAGAGATCTCATCAACAACCCAGGCTTCATCGCAAAAACGATCAAAGCCGTCGGTGGTGGACTCAATAGACAAGCCCATTGAGTACACGTTGTTCTCTCGTCGCCACTTCTGAAACAGTTCAAGCCGGTCGTCGTTGATGTAGCCATGGCCATCGGTGATGAAGAGCAGGTCAGTCTTGCCTGGCGGGCAGCCCATCTCTTGCCAGCGTTCGGCAATAGTCGGGAGCACGTCAAAACTTGTACCACCACCATAGAAGTGCTCGACCCAGTCCATCAGCTTGACCTGATCCCACTCATGTGGAGCCATAGTCAGTACGTTGACATCCCCGTCGCAGGAGAATCCAACTAGAGAGATCCAGCGTTTGTCAACTCGTGCAAGCCAAGCAAGCGTGCAAGCGATGCCCTTAGCCTGTACTGCTCGGGTGCCGTGCATAGACCCAGACTCATCGACAATGGCTACGACTGGGCCCTTGCCAGCATCATCAAGCTGCACCTTGTGCTTGAGCAGGGCGGTGCCACTCTCAAGCCGCTTGATCACAGACTCTTGAGTATCTGGGTTCATCAGCTTGACTCGCTCGGAAGCAGTCAGGCGAGACACCTTGCGTCCAGTGGTGATACCATTGGACTGCTCCTTGCCTTCGAGGTATTCCTTGCGTCGACTGAGTGCGTACCTCAGCATTCGCCCACCAGAGTTGAGTACCTGGCGGATGAAAGAACTGTTCTTGGCACGCTGGAAGGCTTGGTAAAGATCAGCCCTGTCAATTCTGTTGGAGCTACTGCCGGAGCCACGCCCAGCCATGTTGCCACCAAGCTCGTTGTCTTCAACGCCCTCGTTAGCCGCATTGCTTGCAGACTGCTGACGTTCTCGCCTTTCCTGGTCGGACTCTTGGTCGGTCCCAGCATTCTCAGAGCACTGTTGCAAGTAGGCTCGCAGTGCAGATGCAGCAGACCAGGATGCGATCTCAGTTGCGTCGTAGTCCCACACAGTAAGCCGCCGCAGCTTGCGTCCTTGCTCGCTCTGCAGGTAGTCTTGCCACCAAGCTTTGGCTGCAGCTGGGCCATTGGCAGCCAGCTTAGGGTTGGCCGCGAAGAGAGCAGCAAAGGAGTCTGTCAGGTCTTCGGCATGCAGTGGGTCCAAGCCAGCCTGTGCTCGAATATCGTTGACTCCAGAGCTGGCAATCATTTCGCCCTGGATCTTTTCCCATCGCCCAACCTGGAAGGCGTAGGGTGAGCTCTTGATCTCGCCATTGACCAGCGTTGTACCGTTGAGGTCAATGTCACGAGCTCGCTCAGTAAAGTTGAATTGTGGTGCTGGCACTGTAGCCATGATACATCTCCGGTGAATTGTGTTTCAAAAATGTGGGGGGGCCAGACGAACC
>CAKZOO010000080.1 GCA_937136455.1 uncultured Flavobacteriaceae bacterium
TGGAGCAACAAGTTCGTCCGTAACTTTTCAAACTGAACTCACCGGAAGTGAGACCGTTAGTGGATTCACTGTAATCGCTTTTAAACGTGGAGCTGATGCTATTAGAGAAAGCGAAAAAGTTTACACCTTTGCGGCTGATAGCTTGACGGGGAATTATGTTAGGGCTGCGGGGAATGGTGGCGAGAGTATTACCGCTAACGTAACAGACATTCCTTTTGCAGAAGTTCAAGACACAGCTAATGCTTGGGATGGTGACAGCTATACAGTTCAGAAAAATGGGAGCAAGGGGGTCATAAGCGGAATGACCGACACTACAGTCGCAACGACATACAGTGTTTTGCTTTATAAGAACGGGAGCTTGTATAGATTCTTGCAGATTCCTAATCAATCTACGTCAAACCATCATTTTATCTATGAGTCAACGAAGGGTGAGTTTGTAGTTGATGACGTCTTGAGTATTAGGCTTAACGCTACAAAAACCCTGAGCAATAATACAAGCGAACACTACCTCAACATCTCCGAAGAATACGGCGACAGAGGAACCTTCGTAGGCAAATTCGGGTACGAAACTGCTTATATCAAGGATGTGAAACCGAGTGGTACTGATGGGGGTACGTTTACTAGTGGTGCTTGGCAGACCAGAGACCTGAATGATTTATCTGGAGATACTAGCTTTGTTTCTCTGTCTAGTAATCAGTTTACACTTGAGGCAGGGGTTTATGATATAAGTTTTGAATGTCCTGCCTTTGCAGTGGCTTACCATAAGTCTAAATTAAGGAACATTACAGACTCTACAGATTCACTAGTAGGTAAAGCCTCTTACTCAAGTGTTACTGGTCAAGTTTGGGCTGACTCTAGCGGTGCAGGTAGGTTAGTGCTCTCAGAAAGCAAGACTTTTGAAGTACAGCATTACTGCGAAACAACCGTAGCTTCATTTGGGTTCGGAGCAGCTAACATTATCCCACTAGACGAAATCTACACCCAAGTAAAAATTGTCAAGAAAAGGTAGAAATACCCTACGCAGGACAACACTGCATTAGGAGGTGATCTTACATCTAATTAGGTACCATTCTGGGGAATCTCAGTTTGGTACCTTTTTCACAAAGGAGGAACATATGTTCAGAGATATTAACGGTCTTAGGGTAACTAACCCTGAGGGAAGACACGAAGAGAACTCATTCCTCTATACAGTGGAAGAGTTTGTGATAAGAAAAAAGAAAGGAATGGATACATCAGTTATCCAAGCCATACTAGACCGAGCACTGGAACTCATGGTTTTAGACAAAGGGTTATACAGACAGAACCCTACTGAGTCAATAGACCCAAACAACAAGAACTCGTATATGAGTCATGACCAACTTACAGCTATCCTCATCTATATGAAAATGACAGGCAAGGAAGACAGGATCAAAGAGATTATGTCTCGCTTTAAGTTCGGTATCAGTTACAATAACATAACAGATTCTCTCAGGGTATTCCACCCAAGAGACTTAATCTTTTATCATATCCTGCATGGCTCTAAGGTAGCTTATCTTTTTCTACCTTTACTGTATATCATTACGATTGTGATGTTCATTCAGGAATACAAATACAGGAATAACTCCAGAGTCGCTAAGACAGACGGAGAGATATTATATTACATAAAGAGGGAATGCAGTTGTATCTTTAAACCTATTGATTGGTTTGCAGAGATGAGAGTCAAACAGAGGTTTGGTACTTGGGACAGCTTGTTTCACTTTTACTTTAAAGAACCAAAACATCCAATTAATTTAATTAGGAACAAATAGGAGGTGTCATGGAAGAAAATAATAACAACAAGGAGGTACTAGAGACACTCAAAAAGATTGAGATTTCTATTGCCGTCATGTACGAGAAACTTAACCAGATGTCTCTTCGTCTGGACAATGCTAACAACGAGTTTAAAGAACTGAAGGATGATCTAGATAAACGCTGTGACCAAGTAGAGCACAAGGTACAGTTACACGAAAGAATCGTAGGGGCAGTAGTTATTGCCTCTTCGATCATAGTTGCTCTGGTGAAATTCGGTAAACTCTAAGGAGACAAAATGCTACAAGCAATAGCAGACATTATAAATAAATTCATCCCTGATCCTGCAGAGGCACAGAAAGCCATAGTGCAGTTAGAGAAGGAATACACAAAACAAATGGAGATGCAACACAGCATCATCAAAGCAGAACAAGAGAACGGATCAGGTCTATGGCGTGTCCGTCTTATGTATCTTTGTATGGGTATGGTTGCAGCTCACTTTATTATGTAC
>CAKZOO010000081.1 GCA_937136455.1 uncultured Flavobacteriaceae bacterium
ATTAAAGGGTTCAAAGATGAGCTTCCTTTAAAAGGAATACAGATGATAAAAAGCCGTACAGGTATCTCACGTCCAACGATTTATAAGTTTTTGGAAGGAGAAGAAATACGCCTTCACCTCGCTGAAAAAATTTGGAAAGAAGGTTGGTTAATCATCCAAGAAATGAAAGAAAAGCGTGCCGAATTAAAACGTCATGCCGAAGAAGTGCTAAACAAAGAATACTAATTCAGTTTATGAAAGTTATACAAAATAGTAAATATCATGCTTTCCTTTCAGAGTTGAAGGCATTGATTGAACAGGTAAAGGAAACAAACCCTTCTTATGGTCAGACCTGCTAACATATTTTTCAAGGTTTTGACTGGTGAAGGGCGTTCACTAGAAGAAGATTGCTTGCAATTCAGTCTTCCTAAAGGCGTAAAGAACGGTGAATGGCACAGCTTCCAATCTGAACTGGGCTGTATGCTTTATAAAAATCCTTTACCCTTCTATAAGCAAGGTCTTCAAATTTATGTTGCTCAATTCGATGCAGCAGACATTACAACATCCTATCAAGAAATTATTTGGGTGAAGCGATTCAGGTTGGTAAGACAAGCCACGAACCTGGACTTAAAACCCTTCGGAATATATCGAGCGATAGCTCATGTCATTTAAAATATATCATCATGTTGGTCATCAATTATTCAATCTCCTATAAAGCACTGGATCAGTTCGTGGAATACCACAACGATTCACATGAGGCTTTATCGGATAAGATCAAAGCAAGTGTACTGCTAACCGCCAAGGAAATCATTCGCATTTACGGAGCCTTTTTAATCAAGGCAAATGGCATTATGGAGCTAACGGCTGAAAACCTGCCGGCTCTAAAAACAAACAATTCTCAATTAGCAGGATTGGTCAAGGTAAGCCCAAGAACCATTCAAAGACATATCATCAAACTACAAGAAGCAGATATTATCACAGGCAAGGAGTTTTGCGGAAGCAATAGCGGATATGAATTGTTGATAAACCCTAAAATACTGTTAGCAAGGTGTCGAAAAGACCTTTTGGAAGCCGAAAAGGAGTTGCAGGAAGCAAAACAAAAAGACCTTGAAAATCAATCAATTAAAAATGAGGGTACGACAAATTGTCCTCATACATACACTAGAAACAATAGTTACAATAAAAATAATTTAATAATAGGTGTAGATAACTCCAACGGTTCATCTCCTGATCAGAGAAGAACTGGCAACCAAAGAAATCGGAGTTCGCTATCGCTCACGGAAATTTTAAATAAAGCAGGTTACCCTACTGGAAACATTTTAACTGGAAACACCGGGGGAAAAGTTGCGAAAATTTCTAAAGATACCGGGGGAAAAGTGCGAAAGCGAGCCAATAATGAACAAAACTGGAAACAACAGGACGGTTCGGCTCGCAGCACTTCCCTTAATTTTTATGCAGAAAGCTTGTGGAAACTGGCGAAAAACCTTTTGTACAGGGATGTTTTTCTGACTGAATTTCAGGAAAACCAAGCCAAAGAGATGCTTGTCAAGTGGTATGAGCCTGTTTCCGACAAGTTTTTATCCAATGTGCATCAAAATTATTGCGAACGGGTTTACCTCGTTCGAGATTTTGTTGCCAAGGATCCCGAAAAGCGTTTTGTGCAACTTCCATATCGCTATTTCGACACCAATAACCCTTCCGGATTCACCGGAACCAAAAAGTGGCTTCAAAAACACTTGGAACGCAAAGAGGAAGTCCGCAAAAAACTCATTCTCCATGCTCAAATCAAAAAGTATTTGAACAACGAGAAAAAAACAGATTCCAATCGAAAGTCTTCGCTTCAGGTGTATCGAGAATGCGAAACACGAATCGGCAAACTGGGCGATCAATCTCTATTGCACCTATTTCATGCTGCGGTGCTCAAACCGGAAGTTATTCATCAAATCAGATAGAAATGCTAGGAAAGAAAAAAGGAATCAAAGAGAGCCTTAAAAAC
>CAKZOO010000082.1 GCA_937136455.1 uncultured Flavobacteriaceae bacterium
CGCTGGCTGCCCTACAAAGGGCATAAATCGCTCTGCTTTTCGCTGAACTTCCGCTGCAACGCCAGCCTGCCGAACTTCATTGGTTTGGGGAAGGGGGGGAGTGTGGGGTATGGGAGCTTGTTGGGGGTTGGGAAACTGGAAACCAGACCAACCAAAAAACCAAACCCTCAACCTATTTAGAAATTTGCTTAGTAAGACGCTGTCAATATCGACTTAAATGAACAATTCAGAAACACAACAGGAATATTATCAAAGGCTTGGACTGCTTTATCTGAGTGCACTGCTCCATCATATTCCAAACAAAGCGATGTCAGCTGCCTTCTCCACTATATTGGGTAGTCATCCTGAATTTTCTTATGTTCTGGAAATAGCTGACCGGTATGCATTCACCCAAGCTGGCATGTTGTCCCCGGGGTTTTTTCAAACGGTTGCCTCACCGTTCGAAAACATCGGTGATGAAAATAGGACTGATTTAGTGAATGCGTTTCCGCAAACGAAGCTGTCCTTGAGCAAAAGCAGTTTTCCTGCGCCTAAAAGTGAAATTGATAATAATGTAGAGGGGCTTTGGGAAGATTTCGCAAGTGGATTTGAGAATAATAATTTTGAAAACTCGGAGGAAGCTGTTGAAAATAGTAAAGCTGTTTTGAATAGCTTGTCGCAATTCGCAACTGCTATCCCGAATCCAGGAAATGTGAACCCAAGCGTTTCTTGGTATGATTATGCTAAAATGAAAGCTGGGTTAGCCGTATGTATTGCAGAATATACAGGTTGGAAGAATAGAGCAATAGGGGATGAGGAGGAACCGCTCATAATTATTCGTGCAGATATCTCAGGGATACAGCGTTTCATCTATGATATTGCAAGTAAACAGGCCTCAAAGAATTTAAAAGGAAGATCTTTTTATGTACAGCTTTTAAGTGACGCAGTTTTACGAAGGATGCTTAAAAGTTTCGACCTGTTTGAGGGGAATGTTATGTATAGCTCAGGCGGTAACTTCTTTGTACTCGCTCCTAACACAGAGAAGACAATCAGGCGTTTTGATCAATTAGGAAAGGAGGTCACTAGGGCGCTGTTCAAATCACATGATACCCGTTTATCTGTGGTGATGGGTTATGAAAAGGTTAGACAATCCGAGATTTTAAATGGTAAAATCAACGAGAGTATCAGCCGGCTTTTCAAAGAGCGAATTGACCGAAAGAAAAAGCAGAAATTTTTATCGGTAATAAATAGCGACGAAGGTTATAGGGATCTCTTTGAACCCGATGATTTGGGCGGCAACTTAGTAACCGATGCGGTAACCGGTGAAAGGGTAGATTTGAGGACTGCTTACACTATTGCAGAGGGAGCATTGCCTAAACTCCTTATGGATAAGAAAGAGCTACTTGATAACGAAAATGCCGGAGTGATCAGTGAAGCTACGGCTAAACAGATTTTTCTTGGATACCAATTAAAAGACATCGCTTATGTCATTGTCGCTGATCAAGCATTGAATGTTGATGACCGGTTAAACCGCGAAAACCGGTTTGAGCCAGGGCAATTGGGTATTTACTATTATGCGGTCAAAAAAGGTTCCGAGTCTGATTTTGAAAAAGCATTAAGCCCCCAATCAATTCTAGACATATGGATTATCAATGAGTCTTATATGCAAAAATGGCATAGTATTCCCGTCCGGCAATTTTTATACGGGGGAAGTAGCGTTCCAGTACTTAATAAGGAGGAAGCCAATGCTATCAAGGAAGACAACCTTTCTGAAGTTAAAGACAGAGAGGAGGGTTCTCCAAAATATTTTGATGAGATGTCTGGTAAAGGACGGTTCAAAAGATTGGGGGTGCTAAGGATGGATGTAGATAATCTTGGGCAGCTTTTCAAAAATGCAAGTACTGACCAGTTGACCTTCTCCTATTATGCGGCTTTAAGTAGGAACTTGGACTGGTTTTTTAGAGGTTACATCAATACTATCTGGGGCAGTAATGAAGAATTCAAAAGTCATACCCAGATCATTTACTCTGGTGGAGATGACTTATTTGTTATTGGGAGGTGGGATTTAATGATAGCTTTTGCAGAGCAAATTAAAGAAGACTTTTCAGCATTCACTTGCCAAACAGGTGGGAGCCCAAGTTTGAGCTTATCTGGAGGCATAGCCATTGTTACCCATAAGTTTCCAATTATGAAAGCAGCAGCTTTCTCAGAGGATGCTGAAAAAGCAGCAAAGGGGCATAAATTGGAGGTGAACGGCGAATACGCTTTTAGTAAGAACAGTATTGCTTTGTTTGGGATGCCTTTGCATTGGGATACGGAATATCAGCTAGTAAAGGAGCTGAAGGAAGAATTGGTATTATATGTAGAGAGTGAAAGGAATCCGAAAGGTCTACCTAAAAGTATTCTTGGGAAAATTCAGACTTACAGTGAAATGGCTCGTAAGTACCGGATGGACTATAATCGCCTAGCGGTTTTGGAACCTGAAAAAAGAGGGGCTCCACCCATACCTTCCTGGGTATGGCACGTAGTGTATGATTTCTCTCGTATGATTGACCGAGTTAAAGGTGCGGATCGTCTTTTTGCGCGTAAAATGCGTGATAAGATTGATGAGAACTTGAAACTATACCTAAAGAGTAAAACAGAAGTAGCTATCAAGGTGAAAAATGCAATTTTTACCAATACTTGGGAAAATACTTCAATACAAAGTTCTTACCATTTTGTGGAATTGTTGAGTGTGGCAGCCAAGTGGGCAGAATTGGAAATTAGGAATTATCAACCTGCAAAAACAGCATGATATGTCTTTCAAATTAAATGATTTTCAAACGAAATGGATACAAGAGGAGATTGATGAGTCTTGTATTGCTTTCATGGAAGGTTTCGGCTTCCATTTATGTGACAAACGTGACCCCGACAGTCGACCGGGGTATAATGCGGTCACCACTTCACAAATGCGCAATATTTTTAGTGAAGTCAAGAGGATTGAGCTGAAAGTTAATGACAAGGATGGCTGGAAGAAGGAAAAAACATCCGTTCTGCTCCTCCGCCCTAAAATTGCATACAGTGCTGCAAGAGCTATATCTAGTAAAAGAGACTCCAAGATGAAGGATCTAAGGGAGGTATTAGAAAAAGCCATTCAAGCGGTAAATGGAGCAGATGATTTCAAGCGTTTTGCAGCCTTTCTTGAAGGTGTAATCGCTTACCATAAAGTCCATGGAGGAAATTAAAATTAAGATAAAAAAATTGAGATGAGCAATAAACTAGAAAAAAAGCTAATCCTGAAGGGCGCAATAGTAGCTGAGTCAGGTATTATGATCGGAGGTACGAACTCTGCTTTCGAAATTGGGGGGACTGATAAACAAGTAATCAGAAATCCTATAAATATGATGCCTTATATTCCGGGTAGTTCTTTAAAAGGCAAACTCAGGTCATTGCTGGAATTAAGTGAAGGTACAATTAGCTCCTCAGGACGACAAAAGAGTTATGGACCTACTCATAATCCGCAGCATATTGCAGCCCAATTATTTGGGCATATCAAGCATCGTGAGGATAACAATAATGAATCACAACAAGCCTCACGGGTAATTGTGAGAGATGGTGAATTGCAAAATCCAGAGGAATTCGAAGGTAAAACCGAATTGCTGCATACTGAGGTAAAGGCTGAAAATTCAATAGATAGGATTACATCTGCAGCTAATCCGCGTTTCTTTGAACGAGTGCCTAAAGGTGCTCGCTTTAACCTGGAAATCATTGTCAATATTTTCAAAGAAGACAAAAACGCAGATAAATACCTCGATACATTGTTCTATGCGATGAACCTTGTAGAAGATGATTATTTGGGAGGCAGCGGATCAAGAGGTAATGGGCAAATCAAATTTGAGCTTGATTCAATCTTTGAAAAAGACGCTGAAGCCTATAAAACTGATGGAAAAGGGAAAGATGTGTCCAACCTGATTCCCATACATTTCAAATCTAGCAAGTAATGGAAAGTAAGTTTTCTGTTTTCTTACTTCAGAAATTCAAAGGCGGATTGCACTTATCAAGAGGCCTAACCAATGCCTATGATAAAAGCCTGGATACGCTGCATTCCGATACCATCAAGTCTGCTCTTTTTGTTTGTGCATTGAGCCTGTATGGCCCTGAGCAAGTTGGCGAAGGTTTTTTGAAGTCTTTTAAGATTTCTTCCGCTTTTCCATTCTTCAATAGCCAAACTAGGGGGGAGCGGCTTTATTTTTTTCCCAAACCCGAAATTGACAGACTACCACTTGATTTCAGGTCCGATGTGGGAAAGGAAAAAAAGTTGAAGAAGCTGGAATACCTTGAGAAGTCTTTATTTGAACAGCTCATTTCGGGACAATCTGCAACCCTGTCTCCAGATGATTATTCAGGTAAGTATGCTGCTGCTTCTGCCGTACAATTGCGGGCTACCTTATTGAAAGAAAATTGTGAGCATATTACTCGCTCTCATCCTTTTCAACATGTAGCGATATCGAGAGATCACAGTACAGACAGTGAGCCTTATTATGTGGATAAAATTTTCTTCCACAAGAATGCAGGTTTGTTTTTTCTGGTTGAAGCAGAAGGAGAAACAATGGATATGCTTAAAGCGGCAATGCGCCTTCTCGCAGACAATGGGATAGGGACTGACAGAAATGTAGGTAACGGGCAGTTTGAAGCGAGTTTTGATCAAATTGAGCTAAACCTTCCTGCCCAGGCTGACTATGAAATGGCACTTTCACTGTACTGCCCTCAACGCGAAGAAGTCGGTTCAAAAGACATGGAACGGGCTTATTTCTCATTGATAAAGCGGGGAGGATATGTGTCAAGCCCTGAACGGGAAGAGCACCAAACACTTCGTAAGAAGTCCATTTATATGTTCGGTGAAGGATCGATTTTCCCTAAATATCCCGATAGAAAAGGCAAAATAGTCGACTTGAAACCTGAGTATACAGGATTTGATCATCCGGTTTGGCGGGATGGGCAAGCGATCTTCCTGCCATATAAAGCAAAGTGAAAATGAAAAAAGATACTTTACAGGTTCAGGTAAAAACATTAACTCCTATACATATTGGAAGCGGAAACGAGTTGAAAGGCAACTTCGAGTATTTGCATTTCCAAAACGAGGGAGTTGTAGGAGTCATTGATCCGCTCAAAATATTTGAGATCATAGGAGAAGAAAACCTCAATACTTGGGTTACAGCAGTAGAGAAGCAAGAGAATTTGCTTAAACACCTTCCTCAGCTTCGCAATGTCTCTTCAAGAGATATTAGTTCTCGTATCCTCAATATATACGATCAGGCTCCAGATAGTGATAGAAATGCGATCAAAGAGCAAATACATTTAGGACTTGGAAAGCCAACCCTTCCTGGATCATCCTTAAAGGGAAGTATTCGGACTGCAATCCTTACTAAATTGATTAAAGATAATCCCAGCTTTGTACAGAAAGAAGAAAATTTGGGACTTGCAAAAAGAGGACGGCTTGTTAAGTATCATGCTGGACAAGTGGAGGCGAATTACCTCACGATGGGAAGACCAGATTCTAGTAAGTTTGGCGATCTCCGTCAAAACCCTAACAAAGACCTTTTAAGATTCCTCAGGGTGGGGGATGCTTACTTTGATCAGTCTACCACAATTGTTAAAAATAAAGTAGTCAACCTCTTCAGAGACAAATGGGGGGAGAAGCGAGAAGAAAGTAGCTTCTATGAATGTATTCCCTCCAATGCTATAGCTCATACTGTATTGCAGGTGCCGGAGAAACAAATCAAGGAATATCAGGACAAACAGCGGGTAAGGCTTGAGCATGCCTCCCTTTTGAACCCCAACCGTCTTTTCAAGCTGCTCAATAAGCACACTTTGGAATTACTGAATGGGGAAATTGCCTTTTGGGAAGACGAAGACAACCCTATTGCTATTGGTGATTACCTGGAACATCTCAATCAAATAAGAGAGCTGGCTAAGGATGCAAATGAACAAGAATGTGTAATCCGGGTAGGTGCAGCCTCTGGCTGGGAGTTTATGACAGGCGGGTGGCTAAATGGCAAAGACGTCATGGGCGATTTTATCCTGTCCGATCGATCTTGGACCTCTCTTAAGAGGGGACTGCGAAAGAAAAATTATCCGGACGACTTGCTGTTTCCTAAAACTCGGAAAATGATTGCGGAAGGGGTGCCGTTTGGGTTTGTTAAATTGTCAATTGGGTAAGTTATGAAGATCAAGTCTTTGAAGCTCATTAATTTCCGATTGTTTGAAGAGGAGTTGTTTGAATTTACGCCTCTTACCATTCTTACTGGGCCTAATAGCTCAGGCAAGAGTACGCTTGTAAAGGCTTTGACCTTATTGCAAGAGAACCTGAAGTCCCCAAATTACTTGGGGCGGCTCACTTTTAAGGAGGGTAATCATAGGCTAGGCAGTTTCGAAAGTGTATTAAAAACTGGGGCTAAGCAGAAAATAATCGGCTTTGACTTGAAAATAGAGAATACATCAATAAAGAGACTAGGGCAGGATGATAGACATGTTTTTGATGATGTTAAATATTTCAACATCTCTCTAAGGTACTCACAAGACTCTATTCAAAAGGAAAATGGTGTGATTTCAGAATATAGAGTAGACTTGGAGTATGAGGAAGGTTCTTGTTTTAAAATAATTCATTTGGCTAGAGATGGGGGGGCAGCTGATGTTTTTATAAACACAAGTTGGCTAGTTCAAAGCCTGCTTGATAAGCAATTGTTTAAGATAAACCCCAAGCTCTATAAGATATGGAGTCTTTTGAATCCAGAAGATATCCAAATTGCTGTAAAAGAGATTATTGCAGGTCTGGAAAAGGAGAAAACTCAAAAGTTGAAGGAGATTGATAACAAGTCCTTTGATTTGATAAATTATGAAAAGACTTCTGATGATGTTACAAGCGATTCCACTATTCAAGCTAAGCTAAATCAGTTAAACAAAGATATATCATCGTATGAAAAAGAATACGAAAAAATGACCAAAAAATTAAGGTTAACGATTGAACGACTTGAACAAGAAGAACTGGAAAAGATAAAAACTGAGAACGATAGCGAGGCTCTATCATCTATTAGAGAACAAATCGAAGATATAGAGATTAAATTAAGCCAGATAGAGGAGTCTTATTTGAACAAACAAAAAGAATTCGAACAACAAAAGAATAATATTATATCAGAAAGAGAATATGAAATAAAGAAACAAATTGATGAACTCGAAGAGAAAGGGCAGGATTTAGAGGATAAAGAAGAAGAGGAAGTCGAGCAATTATTCGATAAGGAGATAGAAAATATTAATGGTGACTACATACGGACTCAATTATATAACCAAATACGAATCGCGGCTCTTGGCTTTTTTCAAGAGGAAATCGGGGATAGTCAAATCAATTATAATATACCTTCTTTAAAAGATAATACATTATCGGATTACTTGATTAACGTAGAATGGAGAGGTGCCATAGAGTCGTTAATAAACCATTATACCTCCCTACAAGCGGTTGATGTAATTCCATGGAATAAAGAAACTAGTTTCATTAAAGACAAGCTGCTTTCTCATGATCCGGTTTTGTTTATGGACCTTTTTAGTGACGGTGATGAAGAGGGAGACTATAATCAGCTGACAAACAATCTTATTACACAACTGAGAATCGTAATTAAAGAATTATTTCAGCCATTACCTTTTCATGCTCTTTCAGCAGTTCGGGGTCTTCAACAGCGGTTTTACCAAACCTCGGGCTCCTCTTCCTTTGATTTGGAAGTGTCCTTGTCGAAGCTTCTTTCTATGCAGTATCAAAGGGAGAAAGAGAAGCTAGATTTTATTAATCACTGGGTCAGGGAGTTTGAAATTGGGCAGCAAGTTTTTGCGGAAGTTGTTGAAGGGGATTTCATCAAGGGATGCATTCAGGATTTTGAAGAAAATGGAGGTCAGCTGGTAAATTTAGCAGATAAGGGTCTAGGTGTTTCACAACTGTTGCCCATTATTGTTGCGGCTGCAGATGCTCTTGAAAGTGGTATGTTGATTTGTGTGGAGGAGCCGGGGACGCATTTGCATCCTAATTTCCAAGCTAAATTAGTTGAGTTCGTCCAAGCGGGAGTGGATCAAGGCGTCAATTTCTTGTTTGAGACTCATTCCGAATATTTCATAAGAAAGCTTCAACACCACATTATCCATGATGAGGTATTTGATGAAGGTTTGATTCTAATAAAATATTTGGGAGAATATAGAGGTAAAAAGGGCGCGTTTATCAAAGTTAGTGCAGACGGAGACCTCATATCAGATGGAGAAGCTGTATTGGCAGATTTTGGTCAGGGGTTTCTAGACGAAGCTACAAAGTGGATGAATAAACGCGATTGTAACAGCCCCCTAAATACTCTGACAAAAGTCTAAAAACTTTTTTAGAGATTTAGATATGGAAAAACAAGCAAACGGGAACCGGAAATTCAGCAAAAAGGAGAAGCTGGAGATTCTGGATGAAGCTAAAGCTTATGGGGTCAAAGTAACTTTGGCGA
>CAKZOO010000083.1 GCA_937136455.1 uncultured Flavobacteriaceae bacterium
TTACTCAAAGGAGAGAGTAGTAAAGGGATTTGGACTCTTGAAGTAAAAGATGCTGCTGAACTAGACGGTGGAAGTATTGAGGCATTTTCTATAAATGCTTGTTTTCAAGGAACTATCAGGCCGGATGCCGATGGGGATGGAGTGTTCGACGATGGTGATGATTTGTGTTTAGATACGCCGTTTGGACAAAAAGTAGATACTCATGGATGTCCGGTATATCAGTTGGATAAAAATAATTTCTTAGCCTCTGTAAGTTCTCAATCTTGTAGAGATCAATCAGATGGTATTATCGAACTCAGTGCTGTAAGTTCGATGAATTATAGTTACAGTGTTAGTGGTCCTAATGGATATTCTAAAAATGGAAGCTTTACATCCAATACAAATATTGTCAATCTTGCAGTTGGAGATTATCAGATATGCATTGTGGGGTCGGACAATGGAATCCAGTACGATCAGGTTTGCCTATCGGCTCGAATCACTCAGCCAGAACCTCTGAGTGTTTTAACAGCAGTGACCTATGAAAATCAAGAATTAAATCTTTCCCTTGACGGTTCCTCATTTTATACGGTTGAGGTCAATGATCAATCGTATTTTGTAAGTGGTAAAAACTTAGACGTGCCATTGGAAGAAGGGTATAACAAGATAAAAGTTACAGGTGATTTAAGTTGTATGGGTAGCTATGAGGAAGAGATTTATTTTTCAAAATTACCAGTAGCGTATCCTAACCCTATTAAAGAACAGTTTTTTATCAATACAGAACTCTTAAAGAATAAAAATGTTTCGATTCAGATTAAGGATATGAATGCGAATAATATGTATCGTTATAAAGGGCTTATGATAGAAGATGAATTTGGATTTGACACCAAATATTGGTCAAAGGGAATTTATGTGATGCAGTTAAAATTTGAAGGTACTACCGTAATTTATAAATTGATAAAAGAATGAACAAGATAGTTGTGTTACTGTTGATTTTGGTAGGTGTTTCTTGTTCGAAACCACCAAGCCCTCCTGGTCCTGTAAGTTTGGTGTACCCTTCTAAGAATCTAGAATGTACAGAAGGAACTGTGGTGGCAGATAAAACCAGAGCGATTAACTTTCAATGGGCTACAGCCACTCATACGGATCAATACCGATTGAGTGTTGTTGATTTAGAGTCAGGTTTGCGTTATTCTAGAACAACTTCTTCTACAGCGATCGAGATTACCCTCGATACGCGAAAAGCTTATTCTTGGAACGTTACAGCATCAAATCAAGAAGTGATTGAGACATCTGTATCTGAAGATTGGTATTTCTATGTAGCAGGCGCCTCGCTGTCTCATATTCCATATCAGGCCTATCCAATAGCTCCTGTTCCCGGCTCATTTATTGACGCCAATGAAAACAATCAGGTGTATTTACAGTGGATTGCTGCAGATAGTGATAATGATATCAGTGGATTTGAAGTCTATTTTGACACCCAAAACCCTCCAGTTACTCTATTGGATTTAGGAAGTGGATTTACGACCAACACCTTTGTCGATGTGAGTTCGAACACCCGTTATTACTGGAAAATTAAAGTAATTGACCAGCAGGGAAACAGTTCGCTATCTCCTATTTTTGATTTTAAGGTTAACTAGGCATTGGTCCGTTAAATTTATTCATCGTATTGGCAGCACCTGCAAATACAAACGATTTAACGAGTTCGGTTGCTTCTCCAATTCTCATAACGAGTCCTTTCTCTTCTTCAGGACTCCATGTTCCTAGCACGTAATCAACTAGTTTGCCTTGGCTAAAACGATTTCCGACTCCAAATCGAAATCGGTAGTATGAAGTTGTATTGAGTTTTTCTTGGATGTCTTTAAGTCCGTTATGACCACCGTCAGAACCTTTGGCTTTTAGTCTAAAACTTCCAAAATCCAAATGAATATCATCGGTGATTACCAGTAAGTTTTCAAGGGGTATTTCTTCTTGTTGGAGCCAATATGAAATTGCTTTTCCACTGAGATTCATGTACGTGCTGGGTTTGAGAAGCACTAAGGTTTTACCTTTGTATTTCGTCCAAGCTAAGGATCCTAGTTTTTTGGTTTCAAAATGGGTGTCGAGTTCTTTAGCTAAAAGGTCGACTACCTTAAAACCAATATTGTGTCTAGTGTTTTCGTATTCACTCCCAATGTTGCCTAGTCCTACAATTAGAAATTTCTTCACTCTAATAAAGTTTGAATAAATATATAAAAAACAAAAGCACCACTTCTTTTGAAGCAGTGCTTTTTATTGGAATAAGTTTTAAATTATTCTGCAGCAGGAGCTTCTGAGCTTTCAGCAGCAGCCTCACTTCCTTCTTCTCCTTCTTCTTCTTCATCTTCAGCTGAATCATCAACAGAAGTTCTAGAAGCTTTAACCTGAACAACTACGTTAGATTCTGGGTGAAGAATTGTGTACTTATCACTCATTAACTGAGCAACAGTGATGTTACCACCAATTCTAAGTTTAGAGATGTCTACATTGAAGAAATCTGGTAAGTTCCCAGGAAGTGCTTTAATCGTAAGTTTTCTTCTTCTAAATAAGAGACGTCCACCGTTTCTAACTCCAGGAGAGTTTCCTTCCAAACGTACAGGAATTCTCATAGTTACTGGTTTGTCATCAAATAATTGGTAGAAGTCGATGTGTAAGATCGCATCAGTCACTGGGTGAAACTGAATGTCTTGCATCACAGCTTTGAATGATCCTTTATCACCTAAGTCAATTACTGCCGTATATGCATTCGGAGTATAAACTAGGTTTTTAAATGCGATTTCATCTGCATAAAAATGTACTGGTTGTTCTCCTCCGTAGATCACGCAAGGAACCTTTCCAGCATTACGTAGGGCTTTTGTTGATTTCTTGCCCACGCTTTCTCTTTCTGATCCTTTAATTGTAATTGATTGCATGTGTAATAGTTAAATAGTTATTTAAAATTATATAATAAACTTAGATGAAATCGATTCATTAGCTTGAACTCGTTGCATTACATCAGCAATGAGTTGAGCAGATTCAAGAACTCTAATTTTATTTGATTGTTGTTTTAGAGGAATTGAATCTGTTACGATTAATTCTTCTAGTTTTGAATTTTCAATTCTGTTGTAAGCTTCTCCTGAAAGAATTGCGTGGGTACAAATTGCTCTAACGCTTTTAGCACCTCTTTCGATCATCAGGTCTGCAGCTTTAGTTAAGGTTCCAGCAGTATCGACCATATCGTCTACTAACACTACGTTTTTACCTTTAACTTCACCGATAAGCTCCATATGTGAAATCACATTGGCTTTTTCACGTTGTTTGTAACAAACAACAACATCAGATTCCAAAGCCTTTGAGTAAGCATATGCTCTTTTTGAACCACCCATATCTGGTGATGCAATCGTGAGGTTTTCTAAATTCAGTTCTTTTAAGTAAGGGAAAAACAAGGTGGATGCAAACAAGTGGTCTACAGGAATTTCGAAAAACCCTTGGATTTGATCTGCGTGTAAATCCATAGTGATGATTCGAGTAGCACCTGCAACTTCTAACATCTTTGCAACCATCTTAGCAGCGATCGGAACTCTAGGCTTATCCTTGCGATCTTGTCTCGCCCATCCAAAATAGGGAAGTACCGCTGTGATGTGCCTCGCTGAAGCTCTTTTAGCAGCATCGATCATCAGTAATAATTCCATTAAGTGTTCTGAGTTGGGATGCGTTGATCCTACTAAAAACACCCTTGATCCACGAACCGATTCTTCAAAGGATGGTTGAAATTCACCATCAGAATATCTTGAGAATTTAACTTTTCCTAGTGGAGACCCAAAGGCCTTTGCTATACGTTCTCCTAAGTCCATGCTTTGAGTACAAGCAAAAATCTTTGGCTGTGGAACTGGAACTGACATCTGTAAGCTGTTGTTAATTAATAATTTATATCCCAAAATAAATGGGACTGCAAATTTATACAATTATTTGAGTTGCTCAAGATATTTTAAAGATATTTTTTAATTGATAATTAGAATATTTTTCTAATTTTGTGCCCTCACTACGAGCCTTGGTGGCGGAATTGGTAGACGCGCTGGATTCAAAATCCAGTTTCTTCGGAAGTGTGGGTTCGATTCCCACCCAAGGTACTTGAAAAGCTGGAACTAAATTCCAGCTTTTTTTATGAAATATTATCTCTGTATTCTGAAGGAGTCATCCCAGTTTGACTTTTAAAACTCACAAAGAAGCTACTCTTCGAAGCAAATCCCGCTTTCTTACCTATTTCTTCAATAGAAAGATTTTTAAACTTAGGATCTTTTAAGGCTTTTTTAATCCATTCGATTCGGTATCCTAATTTATAGGCAGGAAAGGATGATTGGTAGATGTACTTAAAGCAAAATGTGACTTGATGACTCGGTACTTTTAATGCCTTTGCTAAATCAACTCTAGAAAAATTCTTTTTGAGAAAGGGTTCTTTTTCTACAAAATAGGTGTCAATTCTATTTTTTAATTCATCGTAAAAAGGATTGTTGGTATAGAGTTCATCCGGGTCAATTGGTTTGTAAGACACCTTAGATATTCCGTAAAGTATCGAAGGGAAGAACATCAAGCTCAATCCCATTAAACAGATTCCAAAAGCTGAAATACCAAGCAATACAGAGTTTACCATGGTAAAGAATTCTCCAGTAGAGAATAAATTGATGATGTAGAATACGTATGATACAGTTGTAATTATAACGAGTATGTGAAAAAGAACGAGCCATTGAATACTTCTCTTGCGATCATTATCGCTATTGGCGATGTCTTTTTCGTAATAAAAATTCCTAAAGGTTATTAAGTTATAAAATGCATATCCTAAAATAGATGCAATTCGAATCACGTAGCTTCCTATAGGATGGAAAAATAAATGAAATACTACAGTTCTAAATTCAGCGGGTGAATTGTACAAACTCTGAATAAGTTCTTGTTTGGATTCAAAACTGGAAAACAAATACCCACTAATACCGATTAAATCAAGTACAAAAGGAATCAAATGAACTAAATCATATTTATTGAGTTTTTTTCTAGGATGTAAATTTTGACGTGCATAGAGGAATATGATGGGACCAACTAATAAATAGATGGGTGTAAAATTTATATAGAAAATCGCGCCCCAATACACATCTCTTAAGTTTACAGTAATATAGTGGGTTAATCCATATAAACTAAAAATTAACAAAAATAAACTTATGTAGATTGCGTTATTCTGTTTCTTGTAGTTGAAAATAGCTAATACAATTGCTACTAAGGCAGTTAAGCTTATAATTAAGGAAAATAACATAGAAGTAAATTTTAAAATTACAAGTTCGAAATTTAAAACTTATTTTCCAAACTATTGACATATGTCAATTAAATTAATAGTGTTTTTATATTGAGATAAAAAAAATACTGCTCATCAGAGCAGTATTTTAATTTAATGATCAAAACATTTTTCTTAATGACTTTCGTGCATTTGATGATCCATTGTGGCTTCAGAATCACTGATACTCATTTCCATGCTGTGATCGTATTGACAACATTTCGGTAAGTTTTGATAGGAGGCATCTTCAGCAGTCATTTGATCCGTATCGTATCCAGATGCTGCAATCGCATGGTGAATAGCCATCTGATCGGTCATCTCTGAATTAAATTTCACATCGATCTTTTTGAGTTTAACATCCCAATTGGCATGTGTCACACCAGGAATTCCCAATGCTGCTGTTTCGATGGTTTTCTTGCACATTTCGCAATTACCTCTAACTCCAAAGCTAGCCTCAGTATTCGCTTCAATTACTGCAACTTCTTGAGAGGGTTCAGTTGTAGAATTCTTGTTGTCCTTACAGCTGATCATAGTGATAGCAACTAAAAGTGTAGCATAAATTACTTTTTTCATTTTAATAGTGTTAATTGTTTAATATTGAGTTTATAATTATTGATTAATCATAGATGTTTTGCCAGCTAGTTGTGCAACTGCATCTATTACAAAAGTTCCATTTTTGACAATTTCTTCTCCAATTTCGAGTCCTTTTTCAATGGAATACCATTCTCCATTTCGATCTTGAAGTGATACTTCACGAAGTGAGTAGGTAGGAGCCGTTGGGGATTTTACATATACTAATGATTGTTTTCCAGTCCATAAGACTGATGAGGCTGGAATTTGAATTGATTTATTAG
>CAKZOO010000084.1 GCA_937136455.1 uncultured Flavobacteriaceae bacterium
AGCTTTTTAGCCAAACGATCATGGTCATCGTCTAGGGCATGTTCCAAATCTTCTTGCAGCTCTTCAAATCCTTTGATGCGTTTTTGCAATTGCTTAGGCAGCTGCTCTGTTTTTAGCTTGTTTTCGGCTAGGAAAACCTGATGCGGATATTTTTTCATGTTCAATATTTTTATGCGGTTTGTTCTGCTTTTTCTTTGAGTTCGCTGAATTTTTCATGCAATTCATCTTCAATAGGCTTGATTTTGTTCATGCCCCAAATGCGTTTGAGGTCGCACAAGAATTTCTGCACGGCTTTTTCGGTTTGCTCTACCTTATTTGGATCCTCTTTAATTGCCTTAGGCATCATGTTGGCAATCTTTTTCATGTTGTCCTTTAGCTTGGTCGTGAGCTTACTTTTGACAGGCTTTTTGATTTCACCCGAAGCCATTTTTTGCTTTCGCTCATCACGGAGTTTTCTTCGGCATTCAGCGAGGTAGTCCATTGTCTTTTCCGACTTCTCTACAATCTTTTTGGATTGAGCTTTTTTAAGCTGCTTTTTTTGTTGCTGCTCTGCCTTGTCGCTTAGTTCGTCTTTTAGCGTGGAAATATCTTCTTTGAGCAATTCAATAGCCGTTTCGCCAATTTGTTCTGCCATGTCCTTCATGGTTTTATCGTCCGGAAATTCCTTTAAACCTTCCAGTGTTTCATCGTAAATGCTCAATGCCTCCAGGGAGCGTTCGCTCAATACCTTTTTGGTTACACCTTCTTTTTCGAGCAATTTGTATGGATCATTTTTTATCATCGCTTGTATTATTAGTTGTTAATGAATTATGCAGCCTTTTTTAGGGCTTTGATGCGTTGCAGGCGTTCTTGCATTTGCTTGAAAGCACCACGTAGTTTTCTGATTTTATCGAGCTTATCTGCTGAACTTTCCAGTACTTCACCTTTTTTGGCTCGTTTGGTATCGGTTGCTTTTGCCGATTCACCGCCATATACCATAAGTTCAGTAAGTACCTTATCGTTGAGAGAGGCAAATTCTTCCACACGCTCGGCAACAGACTTGGGTTTGTAGCCTTTTTGCTCACGTTCTTTGATGATTTCCTCTGCCTTTTGACTTACCGCCTCGGTTCCGGTTCGCTCTTCCAAAATGCGTTGTTTCTCTTCGATTTCTGTATTGATTCTGCCGTTTACCTGCTCAAAATCAAAGTTGATGTCGTAGCCTTTGGGTTCCAGCACTTGTTCCAATCCACGCTTTAAAGTGGCATTGGCTTTTCGCACCGTATCATAGATGTTTTGATCTCGATAAGTGGTTTGGGTAGTTTCATCCTCCAAATAATCCTTGTAGATTTTTAACACCGTTTCAATGCTTCGAGCTTGCACTTTTATCGGATTACCATCTTTATCGGTGGTCTTTTGAGGCTTGTAGCGTTCAACTGCCTGATTGATGTGCTCAATATTGCTATTGAAATTATCACGAGCGGACTTTATATCGGTGAGGACATTTTGCTGATTTTTTAAGCTATTGATTTCATCCTGAATTTGCTCACGTTCTTCCATGAGTAGCAATTCAGCCAAAGCTTTTGGATCGGTTACCAATCCCATTTTTAATTCAGCCGGATTGAACTCTTCTAAATTCAAGGCATTGGTTTTTCCTGCTCTGTACCAAATCTCATTGATACGGCTAGTTTTTTCTTCCAACTTTTGAAAGATGAACGTGTCCACACTGTCTTCCATAAGCGGATTGACAATTCGTACATTGGCATAGCGGTTTCCAAATCGCCAAATACGACCTTCGAGCTGCTTCACATCCGTAGGGTTCCAGTCGAGCCAACAATTGTAAAGTGTAGTGGCTTTGTTTTGAAGGTTTATACCTTCCTTGATGGTCGCACTTCCAATCAATACCTTGATAGTTCCTGCCAAGAATTTCTCTTTGATGCCTTCCTTTTTTGCAGCACTCAATCCACTTTTGATAATACCTACCTCGTTATCCTTGAAGCCAATTTTCTTAATCAGGTATTCACGGATAAGCGGGAAGAAACTCACTCCGGCATTCATGTAAATTACCTGTCCGCTTACATCTTCACCACGCATTTCATGGAATCGCTTCACACTTTTGATGCACTCCATCACATATTTCAGTTTAGGGGAGGAATCCACGTATTGCTCATAACTCGGATTTTTATCCGGATTACAGGCATAGAGGTATGGACTTAACGCCAATTGCCTTGCGAAAGAAAGTCCACGCAATATTCTTGCACCTTCTTCTTCATCTGCCGACATGTTGCTTTCATCAATGGATTCCCCTGAAGAACGGTCTTCACTTTCTTCCTCCATACCCATTGGGTTTACACAGAAATTGGTAAGGCTTGTTCTGCCTGTAACATACAGCTCCACATCCTGCATAAAACCTCTTTGCGTTGGGGTAAGCGGTAAGTTGGTACTGATTTGCTCTTCGGGTGAAAGAGCAATAACCTGGTCGCCTTCACGCTTGTTTACCATCGGTAACACAATCTTGTTCGGACGTTGGATATTGGCATCTTCACCGGTTTTGTAAGTGATGAATTTGAATATGAGCGATTGCAAAGCAATGAGGTTAGCAAAGCCCATCACAATCTCTTTTCGTTCCGGTTTGAGCTTGGCATTGATTACCAATTCCAAACTGGTTTTGATATAAGTGTCAAAAAACTCTTTGATGTTTTTCACTCCTGATTTTTCCAATTGCTGATAACCGATCAGGGCAAGCATGGAATAAATCTCTAGCGGTGAATTGGTAAATGGCGTAGCGGTTAAAAGCAGTACGTTTCTCATTTTATTGTTTCTAAGAATGTACTGGCTAATCATAAAGCCACGCAAAGCCGTCATAGAAGGCTGTCCGGATTTGATTTCATAAGGAGCTCGTTCACGTTTACCACTTCCTTGCTGCTCACCTTTTACCTGAGTAAAAGACTTTTTCATGGCATGGGCTTCATCCACTACCATGTAATCAAAACCAAGCTCTTCGATGTTTGCTGTTCCACCTTTAACACCACGTCCCATCATCTCTTCAATCTTCTCAAAGAGCTTTACTTTTTCACGCTCTTCCTCGGTTCCTTGGTTGAGAATATCAAAAAGCTCATTTCCAATGGTGTCCCACGTTTCATCATTAAAGGCTAATCGGTTAAAACCTTCATAAGTGAGTACCGAAATGGAATATTCAGGAACCGGTTGCACTGTGCCGTTTTCATCCATTAAGAGTTCTAAATAATCTCGTCCAAGATTATACAGATCCATTACCTGATATTGAGGCAATACTCCGGTAAGGGTGACTTGTCCTTTTTCCACCACACCTCGCAGTTCCGACAGCCAGTTTTTATAGGTTTGATTGGGAACCACAATAAATGGACGTTTACATTGTCCGCTTTCCAAAGCTTGTGCAAGCGATAAAATGGCGGTCATTGTTTTACCCACACCCACATCATAGGCAATACAGCCCGAACCATGCACACTAATAAACCCAATACCTTCTCGTTGAGCTGGACGGATAAATAGTGGTTTGTTTTTGAAAGTAGCGGAGCAGGTAAAGGCTACCGGAATTTTGAAATAGTTGATTTCTACATAGCCGTTGTAACGCTCATTCCAAAGCTGCTCAATCTTTAACTGGTCTTCACGAGTAAGTCCCTTTGCCAAAAACTCCACAAAGAAAGTATCACCTTCCTGTTTAGCATTTTGACGAATACGGAGCTTTTCTTCTTTATCGTAATGCCTTGGCGGTGTTCTGCCATCTATGTAGTAGGAAATAATATCCCAAGCACTTGATTTTTTAAAGTCATCTTTAGGCTGATTGCGAAGCCATTGTTTAAAGGCATCAGTTAAGTCCGTTGTACCTTCTTGCCATTTTCCGGTCGTGGAATTGTACTCTGTAAAAGCGGTTCCATCGGTTAATGCTCCCACACGAATTTCTTTACCAAAAGAAGAAGTAGGCTTGATAAACAAGCGATTTTCTTTTCTTGGATCGGTTAGGGTAAGTTTTGGTGGTTTTACCGCTTCCAGTCCTTTCCATTGACGGTTGTATTGCTCTTCGCCAAAGGTTTGAATGATGGTTTCCTTTTCACGCAGCAATACCGATTGACGTTTGTAGATGTTTTCAGCATAGTAGAGTACGCTTGGCATGTAGTCGTCATTGTAGTAGCAAACCACTCCGGCTTTGAGCCATTTATCCAGTTGTTTGCCTACTTCGTTTAAAGGAACCACATATTTTGACCAACCATTTTTCTTAGCCAAAATCACTGTTTCATCATTGTAGCCATTGGTTTTGCGTTTGTACCAAACCCATGCTTTGATTTCATCTTCGGTAAGTCCTTTGTTGTATTGCTGCATGATGTCGTCAAAAGAGAAATTGTCTTTTGCGACCACCATGGGAGCCTCCGGGTTGATGGCTTTTTGTAGTTCCTTTTCCGCTCGTTCCTTTTTGGTTTTCTGAACGACTTGCTCAATGTTTTCTTTGTACACCTTGTCCTTTACCAAATGCTCCACATCGTCTTTGATGTTGGATTCAAGAGCTTCTACATGTTTTATAGGAACATCTACCGAAGGCACATTAATACCTGTAATTACATCATCCATGGAGCCTTTAACCTTTGTGGTTGGCTTTCCAAAACGGTCGGTCGTTTCGTATTGCTCTCCCAATATTTTAGTAGGGTTTTGCTCAAACCAAGCATCACCCATCAGTAAATTAGGTTGCTCTGTTTGACTAACAGATTCAGTTTCTTTCACCGTTTCCAGTTCTTGCATTTCGGCTTTGAGCCATGGGTAATCCTGCAACACTTCTTCGGGAATTTCCTTACCGGCTTTTATGGCTTCGGTAATGAGGTATTCATGCTGTTTACCGTCTGCATGATTTAATACCATTGGGCTACCGGTTTTTTCAATCGCCTTGATTTGTTGGTATTCTGTTTTTCGCATTTCCCATGCGTACTCAGCAGAAGTAATGTCGTTCGGACCAATAAAGCCTCGTTCTTCTAGTAGTGGATCCATGCTTTTTTGTTTTTTAAGTTCTTCTAATCGTTTGTTTGCCTCTCGTGCGATTTGGGCAAAGCCTTTATATCCTTGTGCCATCCCTTATGCGTTTTGATGAGCTAATTCCTGTTCAATAAGTGCTATGGCAGAGCCAATGGGCATGCCTTCTTTAGCTACATAGCGGATAATCATTTCCTCAATTCGGGCATAACCCTTTGGAGTGCTTTGCATTTCACACACGTATTGCCATTTATTGGAATCACATTCCTGTAATTCCAATTGGATTAATTTTTTCAGTTCTTGTATAGATGAATTTTTTGCCATGTCTTTAGTTTTTGCGTTTGAATACTATGATGTC
>CAKZOO010000085.1 GCA_937136455.1 uncultured Flavobacteriaceae bacterium
AGACGTTCAAAGTAAACACTATCTCTGCAATAGAGTACCCTGTCTTTACGTACTTTAGATGTGCTCCATCTGACATTGATCTTCACCACATTTGATACACCAGTTTCATGAATAATCTTTTGATAGTCACCAATATCACACCATCTAATTTGATCTAATTCACCAGTACGCATTCCTGTATTTGCTAAGATAAGACAATAATTCCTTAAAATTTGTCTGTTGTAATGCTCTTCTTCAGTCTCGCAGTTCTTTTTTGATGCATAAGATCGCATTGCTTGATGAAATTTCTTCCATTCTTCGTCTGTAAAAGTATCTCTTCGCACATCGTTTTGAAGATTCTTTCTATTAAACTTCTGAAACTCTAATTTGTCAGAACTAGTAGTCGTCAATCCTTCGTTGTACATCCACTTCCAGAGCATTCCAATCGTTGAGCACTCTTGTCTCACAGTCTCTTGATTGACCTGATAATCAGTCTGCTTTGCTCTGAAATTGTAATATTCTTTAAATGTACCCCTATCAATATCTGATACTTTCATATCCCCATGCAGATAAGAGAGCATATTCTTTAAGTGACTCCTGATCGTTCCCAACCTCTGCTTCGTGATTATCCCCGTTTTTACGTCATCTTCTCGATGTAACAAGTAACGAGAGACTACTGTTGTTATGTCTTCTGAAAATACTTGTTTACCCTGATCTACCTTAGATCTGATAGAGATATATTCTGTCTTCGCCTTTGCTAATGCTGTTTCTAGATGCTTTGTCCTCAGTGACTTCCTGTACATCTTTCCTTCAACACTTACCCACACCCCTATCTGATAGACCCCGTTACTTTGATTCGTTGTATACACCTCACAATCACCATCAAAAAGTGAATGTGCTTCTGTTTTCCACTTAGTCTTTTCAGTCATAAATTGAATCCAAAAAAAAACACCAGCGACTAAGCACTAGTGTTTTGAGACGCTACTACAAACTAATGCTGTATTTTATGATTCTCAGTAGTGACACGCTTTATGCAGTTAGTTTGCAGTCAGCGTTTTCAACTTACTGATTTATATACAGCTAAATATTACTTTGCAGTTACTTTGTAGTCAATTTAAAAAATTATATCTAATAATATCAATAATTTATGAATTATGCCTCACTCCCACTCAACAATAACATGACTATAAGTCATTGTTTTTAATAAATATTAATTATTGTTTGTAGTTACTTTGTAGTGATTTAAGCTGCTGTTTTATCGAGAATTTTTCATTCGCCATTCTTATCAAGAAGTTAGATTACCCTCTCCCATTACCTACTACAAACTTTGTAGCGCACCTATTATTCAGAGTTATCTCCCTCTGCAGAAACAGCATTCTTTCTCTTCACGTAAGCATTTCGCTTCTCTTCAGCTTCCTTCTTTCTTTCTATCTCTCGCTCTCTTTCGCCCAATCTCCATATCTGAGCTTGTCTTTCATTTAATAACTCGCTGTCTACATCCTCCAAAACATCACTGATGAAATTCATATCCACATCAGCAACCTTTTCCAAGAGAATATTGAGCTTGTACTCAATTCGTTCAGTTAATACTTTCGCTAAATCGCTAACTTTAGTATCAACTATTTCCTCTGTTTTCTCTTCAAGCTCTTTCAGCTTACTAGTAACCGACCTTTCCAGACCCAGAGCAAAACTACCAATCGCACCTATGATTATTAGCAGATCACTGAATTCCATCTGTCTGTCTCCTCCTTTCGAACATGCTTTTAATCAGACTCAGTAAGCTTGATGTATCGTTGTTTAATTAACTCCAAGTATTCGTCTGAATATGACGCATCCAGTGAGTAGAGCAGCTCTTTAACGCCCTCGAGATCAGACCGAATCGCTCTCAACTCTATAGCTGTTAAATCGCTATGCAAGTTTAGAGTCGTGAAAGTTTGACCAAACCCTTCTACACCCAACCACAGATTAAGTACTAGAAGTATTGCGATAACCCATTTCATAGTTGTTACTTCCCTTTCAGACTGACATAACTATTATAACAATATCAATGACTTATGTCAAGCTAAATCATTGTTTTCATTGATAATTCTTAGTAAGAAACACTGTTCACAGCATTATGTAGCTGAGTATCCGTGACTGTTAAGTACATAGCAGTAGTATTGATATGAGCATGTCCTGCTATCTTCTGAATAGTCCTCAGATTGATTCCATTGTTATTCAGATTAGTTAGAAGTGAGCGTCTTCCGCTGTGAGAACTGCATCCCTCCATACCAATCATCTTGAACAGATGCTTAAACAAGTTCTGCATTGACTGAGACGAGAATGCTCCGAGCTTTTGAGAGCGTAATAGAGCACCGTGACGCTCTGTTCTCATCCACTCGTGTTTGCACATGAATGACTCTATTTCCTTCATTACAGAGTCACTGAGAAAGACTGTGCGTGCTTTTCTACCCTTCGTTTGACTCGCAGACAGCTCAAACTGTGATTTCACGTTACCTGAAGCGTCAATAACATTGTCTACAGTCACTGCTGCGATCTCTTTAGCTCGTAACCCAGCTCCAAACGACAAAACGACTGCTAACCTGTTCCTATCAGCGTGACGAGTCATCTTTGTTGCTGCTACCAGTCGCTTGTAGTCTTTCTGATTCAGAATTTGAGCTTGTGACATGTCTGATTCCTCATAATATGTGTATTTGTTGCCATTAATAATAGTTCCACATATTATAAAAGTATACCTAAATACCTGATTTAATTACCTTTATGATTTCCTTAGCATTTTCCTGAAAATGTGTGCTTCTACTAATTACCACACCTTATTAGCAGACACAGACAGACAGAACCCAACTGACAGATGAGTTCCGTAGCTTAGTTCTAAGAGATTTTGAGTACAGACGAGTGTCTGAAGTGTGATTTGAGTGTAAAAACTCGTTAAAAGTGACTAGAGAATGATATTTTGTGTGTTTATGACGTAACTTCATCAAATTTAAGATAAGAATCGTCTTCTCGAAGAAGACCTTCACAATTTATTAAATATGCATAGAGATTCTTATTAGCATCACCACTACTTCTATCAAGAATCTTTCCCCCGTCAGACATACCCGCTTTCATACCAAGCTCGAATTCTTCCTTAAATATATAACTAATAGCACCAGTCGACTCAGCGAGCTCTATGCCGCTTTTAAACCTGCGATAGAGATTAATTTCTCGCCAAACCTCATTTAGTATAGTACGTAAGTATTTATCAACGTTAACTTCTACGCCTTGAGCCGCAAATCCAATACGACAGAATGCATATAGATAGCCTGATGAGAAAGAACTACCGATTAGCTTTTCTACACTATAATACCGCCCTTTAGTAACCTGTCCAGATTCCTCTTCTTGTTTGGCACGTATTATCTGATCTCTCAGAGCTTGTCTGATTACCTCTACTTCATTTTCATATTTCTTACCAAAACCAAACATTTTTTATCCCATACAGCCACCATTGTGACCGATTTAAAACTTAAGCTATCCGATGATTCATATTGACTAATTATGAGATCAAGAAAAAGCTGGCGGTACGTATCCTGCTAATCCGATTGCTTCTTGAGTATGTGGTGTTTGGGCTTGCTCAATGTATAACTCAATCCCTAGAATATTTGACTTCGGATCAAGTATTCTCCAAATAGTACTACCATAGTGTGAGAAAGAATTATTGCTTAAACACCTTAGTGTAATATTCCATACCTTTACAGCTGCAACCATGTCACTCTGCCCAGCTTTATGCAGCTGATTCATCAGACCATTAAGCTCGACTATCTGACTTGAAATCTGCTTTTGGCGCTCACCGAGTTTTGAATTGAAGCTCATTCCTATTTCAAAATCCTGCTTAGTCAATGCAGCGTGCATAATTGCCACTCGACTCATAAGAAATGCATGCTCCTCACCTGAAATTCCTTCGATCTGTGAAATGAATTCCGTGATCTCAGATTCAGACCTTTCTAACCCCTTCTTCGCCATCCACTTAAACATAAAGATCGCCTATCTTTCGTTATTTTCTTTGTCACCCATCAAATCAAACTTGTCTACCATAATCATCAGAAAGAACCAGCCTGCCCAGCCAGCAATTCCAACCATTAGCATTACTAATGCACCATCCAGATCTAAACCAGACGAGAAAACAACAGACTCAAAGCCTTTACCAAAGATATAAAGAACTCCTAAAGTGAAAAGCCAACCAATGCTACGTTTAATCCAACTCATGTTAAATACTCAAAATCGACGCCAAAACATATATAACCCCAGCGCCGATTGCAATTAAACCTATGATGATAAATGCTGCGCCAAAAATTAGTTGAAACAACCCGCCAATAAAAGCTCGACCACCTTGGCTAAACAACATCACAGTAAAGAGACCAACAAGAAATAAAAATATAAGCATTGTTTCACCAATATTGCGCTTTAGTCGCCCTTTGAGCTGTCTTTGTATCCTGCTTTATCTCTCTTCAGAAGCGCATTGAATAAATCATGCTTAAGCGACTCGCACCCCATTACATCAATCATGTCGTCTTCGAGAGATACAACATCGTTTTCTAACTTATCGATGCGTCTGTTCGCATCCCTCAACTTGTACTGCTGAAGCTCAAGAGCGTCTAATCGTTCATTTTGCTTCATTACGATTTCGATACGTTTTTTTTCCCTCTTCTCTTGATGATGATTTAAGTAAGCTCCTGCAACCAAGAGATAGAGTGCTATCTGCCCCCTTTCTTCGATATCAAAGATACTAAATATTGAGAACATCCCGAAAACAATAACAAAGAAGAATATGTCACTCTTATTCATCGTTTTGAACCGTCACCAAAGATCCTTAAGAATATCAACTGTACGATCAGTGGTATTGAGAAAAGAAACCACGTAAAAAAGAAAGATGACAGTTCAGTATTATAAGAATTTTTATACTCAATGAAACCAAAGAAGATGCCCGCAAGTGAGAGCAAACTTAATACAAACATCAATATTTTAGTTTTCACAACTCAATCCTCTCTTCTGTCCTTCGAAAGTCCATACTCAATTCGTGTCATATCGAGTGCTTTATGAATACTCGTGAAGTAGTCTAACCAGAGAGTCTGATAAACCTCTTCCCGAAGTAATCGAACATCTTCCTTTAGATGATATGCATCACCTGCTTCTTGAGTACCTGCATTCACAACCAGACAAGAGATGTCTGCTAGATCAAACAAGTCAGTGTGATCTCGTAATACCTCAAGTCGTCTCCCTGCTTTAGTTGCTATACCACCCGCAATCTCCTTGTCATCTGTGTATCTTTCCTTACTCAACGAGACGAGATCACCGTAACTGATAGTAGTTTTCTTGATTGCCGTCTCCACGAGAATCGTGAAGTATGCTTTTGCCAGAGTGATGTCTGACGAAGTGATGTTTTTGATCATTCTGCTCACCTATTACCCTTGTGAACATATTTTTACCCGAAATGACCTTAGATGGCGAGATTTACCGATACCTGTGTTTGTTGATACCAGTACCTGCTTTCTCACCTTCCATTGACTTAAGACTATCCTGCTCTTTCGCAAGTAGTCTCTTCAGTCTGATTACACGCATCTGATCTCGAATTTTTCGTATCTGTGAGATCACAGCATCAGAATCCTCTATTACGAACTCCTTAAAACCCATCAAACCCTGTGACTCCCGATTTTTCCGTGAAAAATTTTTTGATATTTGTGTTTCGATTTGAAAAGACAAATCCATGTACGCAGATTTAGTCGAAATACCGATTGATACCCTGTCACAATTCCATAGTTAAGATCCTGTGATCCTAAAGACTACCTAATGCGACTCCACGACTATTAGTGTCACTTCCTTTCCTTGATTGATCTTACCTTCGACTAAAGAATTGATACCTCTTAATTCTGTCTTCTTATTTGCTACCGTGTCATTCTTCCTTAGTGTTACTGCTGACACCTTATTGCTCTGTCCTTGTGCTTTCAGTATCCGTTCACCCTCTGCTTTGCTTATGTTCATCTATTATCCAACCCTTGTTTGATTCTAATACCTTGTTAAGAGAACTCCTGATGTAGTCACTGATAGATGTATCACCTAGTTGTTCCATTATGAGTCTCTTGTAAGCACCGTTAATTCTGATTTGTAATGTCGTATCCTGTTTCAACTGTGTCTCCTTAAGTTGATGTCATTACTATTTATGACTTTGAGAACCTGTTTAACTTTCACCCACTCTCCTACACTGTTATCTAAAACAGTGTTGAAGTGCTTATGATGAAGTCCCAAACAATCATCCACCTCCTTATTTAACGATTAGACACTTCCGTATCTGTCTTCTTTCAAAAAAGTATCGTTAAACTGTAACTCTCTTTGTCCGTAATGCTTCCCTTCAAATGTTAAACTCGAAGATTTAGTAATCATTACATCTAGAGAACTTTTATATTTTGCGTTGTACTCGTTCGTGATATCTCTTATGTGTAAACCAACAAGAGAATCATACTCATCTGAATAATCAGTTTTTGAATAGATACAGTTATCAATCAAATTTGGAATTCTCACCAAAATGTGAAAATGCTTCTCTGTATCTTTATGCTTAAATCTAGTTTTCTTGTGAATAGTTAAACCATCACTATCCAATATGAACTTACCTTCACTTAATCTTCTATTGTACTTACCGTCGTCAGTAAGTTCGAATGAAGATCCATTTCTCCTCGATGTAACATTAGTACTGATCTCACCAGTAGACTTGTCAAAAACGATGTCTTGATTAGTGAGTTCACTGTCAATCGTTCGACGATAACCTCTCTTATGATTCTTACTGTTATAGAATCCTTTGAGAGCATTCTTTCTAATCTCTGTCCCTTGTTTGAACCAGTGAAGAGTTATCACATCTTTTTCTGACCAACTCTTCCATCTCTTCCTACCAAAGCACCTGTCATTTAATTTCGTCTTATAGAACTTCTTTAACAGTTCTATAAACCCATCATCTGTGTACTTACCTGGAGCAACATCTAACCTAATTGCGAAGTCTTCAGTTGCGAAAAAGTTCTTATATGCTTCTGTGATTTCTCGATTGTCGTCTCTATTCATATACCTATTTATAAAAAGTTGTACTTACATAAATTGAAAACCCCGATACATGTAATTACTATCACTCTATGCGATTACATAACGTATAGAGTGTTAGTATGTGAACCATTAGAAGAGTTCTTCAGAAGAGACCTCTTCCTCCTTTACTTCCTCGACTGCGTACTTGTCCCATCCTTCCTGCTGATAGTGATGTGTGACATCAGTAAATGAGTTCCACGCCAAGATTCCTTCTAATGAGTAGTCAATGAATTCTTCTAAAGTTTTCTCTGACTTAGAATCATCAAAAATAAATGTCTGTTGAACATCGTTATAACCAACACATCTAGCATTCAACATGTTTGAAAACTTGAGAAAGTAATACAAACTCCAAACCTTTTTTTCTGTTAAGTCTTTTACAACCTTCGTAAACTCCATATTAGAGTTTGTTAACTGACGATACACATCATTCTTTTGACGAATCTCCTCAATAGTTCCTACTCCAAAAGTCTTCAAACCTGTGCTTTGTTGTACTGAAATAAAAATATGCTTGTTCATAGTTATCTACCTTTATAGTTAATTAAATAATTGTCATTCATTAGTCGAACAGTTTTACAGTTTCCACCTCCTCATTTTTTCCTAACTTTCTATCCATCATTGATGTTACAAGTGACTTAATATTGTCCCCGTTCTGTCTCACTGCGTTATTCCATGTACACTTATTGAATACTTTGACTAATCTCGTGAGTTCTCGAAATTGCTCGAGATCACTCATTGCTTCGTAGTCCTTTTTCATCATTTCCTCTCCTTTATTCTATTAAACCGCATCACCATTAATAACTCTCTAACACTCGATACTGTTTGTAGACTGTTAGTAACAATAGTCAGATAAAGATTGAATGTCATTTGAGTAGTCGTCTCCGTATAACTCATTTTCGAGTTCATACATGTAGTTGTCCTTCTGATCCTTACTCACTGTTTCTGTTTGTATGATGTAGTCGATAAATGCTTCGTTCATAGTGATTTCCTTTTATTGATCCTATACCTATATCTTGACAGCAATCCTGTATTAACTCTCTAACACCCCATAGTGATTCTTTTGTGTTAGTAATCTTAGTCGTAATTTCTTGCTTCCTCTTATCGATCCTATACCTATATTTTTACAGCAATTACCTATTAACTCTCTAACACTACCTTGCGTTTGTTATGTGTTAGTTCTATTATTTGAAGACATAACTTTTCCACTGTTAGTCAAAACAGTTCTAGAGTGAAAACGATGAAACTCCAAGTAATCATCCACCATACCGATATGATATGATGCTGATGTTTAGAACACTCTAACAGTACATGCTAATTATTAAGTGTTAGTAGAGATCGAATAATGAACAGAGATTCTAAGACCCTATACATATCTACTGCTGATACATACAAGTCAGTTGGAACTTATGAGAGAGACAGTACTAATAAATTAGTCGACAAGAGACTTAAACAATCTTCGACTTCCTTTAGTTCTGATGTTTTAGTACACAACCGAGTGACCTTCCCTAAGATCACACAGAAACAACTGAATGGTGTTAAAGAACCTATTCTTCAAACTGCTCAGTTTAAGAACTTCAAAGACAACCTTTATAGTTCTCGAGATGAAACTACCCTGAAGAAGAACATTCGATATTGTCGTATGTTTTATTTGTACCTAAGACTTGTTCTCGAATGTGAACAAAGAAATCTTACTCTTAGCAAGAAAGATAAACCTTTCAAGATTAATAGAAGTAAGTTTAAAGACTTCAATTTAGATGAGTTGTTTTCCTTTAAGCAGTATCAATTTGATCCTTTCATGAGAAAATATAAACACCTTTTCACACTTCAACCCATCAAACTTATCAAGTCCATTGATGATCTTGAAGATGACAGTTTCCTTGTTTCTATTCCTAGAAAGTCCTCCTTGCCTGCTGTGAAGAAAGAGATAGAAAAACTGTTATCAGAAAAACTCGTTGGCGAGTCTGCTAAGTTTGTTTTCTCTGATCGAATCACTCCTTACGCAACTCTACATTACGAGTACAACAGTCTTGTTCTCGCATTGAATCAAAATACAAGAAACCAGATTATGAATGTATGTAATGAGAAGTATAAGAATGTCCGTGATTTCCAAAAGAAGAAACCGAACAGTGATGAGTATGAAACTAATGATGTGATCTACAGTTTTGAATCTGCAGTGAGTCGAACTCTGCGTTTTGGTAAAGAGAGAATGTACCGTCTTTGCGATGGCGTATTCCCCTGACATCTTTTAAATTAAAACTAATAAAAGTCAGTTCTCTACGCTTACTAATTTACGCAAGCTAACTAAATTAGAATTTTCGATCATATTTTTTATCTACTATCTTGCACTCTGCATTATTCGCTATCGAATCATCCTCATAGATTGCGACCACTAACTCATCCCTGCTTATACTAAAAACTTGACTGTCCTTTCTATCATAACCATCTACCCACTCTGGCGTCACTAATATCCTTGCAATTGTCTTAATCTCACTTATCCCTTCAGTTACTGATCTAGAGTAATTTCCAGTACCTAAATTAAGATCTATAACAATTTCCCAATTTTGAACATTTGTATTTTCCCAATTGCGATTTGAACATTCGAAACTTATCTCGTTTGAATTTGCATTTGATAAAAGACTCCCCGTTTCTTTAAAGTCACAAGAAGTCGCATTAAAAGCGACACTCACAATTAGAACCAATTTTGATATATTCATGAAATTTCTCAAATTTTAGAAAGTCTTTATATTTTTACAGTCTCTAATTATTCCTGTAATATCTGATAAGTATTAGTTTCGCTGTTTGTTAGCGCTTACTTAGTTCCGCTATTCATGTCTAGATTCCTAATCAAACTCACCAAATTCAAAATTAGTTACTTCGACTTGTATTTTCGACAATTGTTCTAGATCAGATTCTTGTTGTAGTCTCTCGTCCTGCGAAAGAATTTCCAATTCTGCGATGTCTGACAGAAAATTCACCCATCCGCCGAATTTTGCAAGATAAATAGTATGCCAATCGATTACTTGATAATTATGATTCATTGCTAGTACAAGTTGATCGTTAACATATAAATTAAATTCATTCCCAGATAGAAATAAGAATACAAATTTGTACTTGAAATCTATATCTCGAATTTCAGTCGCACGTATTACTGATATATTTTTTCCATCCAATTGCGCTTGAATTGTTACTTCTAAATCTAACTCTGACTTTCTGTCAAATTCGCTATTCCATACTTTTCCATAGAGCGTTTCGAATTGATATTCTGCGCATTCAGCTAAGAAATTTATTGCTGTTAATGTTCCTTGTTTGTAAAGGATTCCATGCGCTTTAACACTATTCTCCTCATCTCTTGAAGTCATACCCTGCTTACCTTTCTTCTCTTATCCATTACTGCAGTTTCGATCATCTTCTCTTCATCTATGTGATAGTAAGTTTTCTCTATCTGATTGACACTCGTGCCACAAGAATTAGCTATATCCCTCAACTGAACCCCTGCTTTCCATCTTTGAGTGACGAAATAATGTCTCAAACTGTAAAAAGACAGTTTTCTATCTGCTGTCTTAATCTTAGCTAGCGACATTACAGCATGCCAAAATAGAGACTTTTGACGAGCAGTAATTACATTACCTTTGAATGCTGTAAAGATGAAGTCTTCTGCTGCTTTGTAATTACTTATCTCTGACAGACGTTCAAAGTAAACACTATCTCTGCAATAGAGTACCCTGTCTTTACGTACTTTAGATGTGCTCCATCTGACATT
>CAKZOO010000086.1 GCA_937136455.1 uncultured Flavobacteriaceae bacterium
ATTCTAATTTAGTTTTATTTAAAATCGAATATTAAAATAAATATATATAGAACATCCCCCCTCTATATATTTCGAAAGGCAGTTTACTTTGTGAGCTGCTTTTTTTTTGGAGTATCAATAAAAAAAGGATAGCTCTTATGAACTATCCTTTTTTTTGTGCTCACGACTGGAGTCGAACCAGCACGTCCTTAAGAACACTACCCCCTCAAGGTAGCGCGTCTACCAATTCCGCCACGTGAGCCTTTAAAACACTAAAATAGCGATTTTAAACAAAAAAAGTTAAGTCTTGGACTTAACTCTTTTGTGACCGGGCTGGGGCTCGAACCCAGGACCCTCTCCTTAAAAGGGAGATGCTCTACCAACTGAGCTACCAGGTCATTGCGACACTTAATTGTGTTTGCGGGTGCAAAGATAATATCATTAATTTATTTTCCAAGCCTATTTGCATTTAAATTTATTTTTTTTCTTTTCCTTTACAATCTCATACTTAAAATTAATCTAAATCTTATGAAAATTGTACTAGTTGGCTATATGGGAAGTGGAAAATCAACTTTGGGAAATGCCTTGTCTTCTCATTACCAAATTCCATTTATTGACCTAGATCAGTTTATAGAAGAAGCGGAAGGGATGAGTATAGTGGATCTTTTTGAATCAAAAGGAGCTATCTATTTTAGAATGGCAGAAACCAATGCATTGAAAACTCTTAGTGAACGCAAGGATGACTTTGTATTATCTACAGGAGGAGGAACTCCTTGCTATGGAACAAATATGGATATACTCTTATCGATGACACCTCATTTGTTTTATGTAAAACTATCTGTGAATTCTTTAGCGAAGCGTTTGGAAGGAACACAGTCAACTCGACCACTGATTGCATCATTAAAAAATAGTGAACTAGCTGAATTTGTTGGAAAACACCTTTTTGAACGAACTTATTACTACAACAAATCTCATCACATCATAACAGCTGATGATCAATCTGTAGATCAAACCCTCGATGAACTAATAAAATTAATCGGCTAGTTGTACCTGATCTCCTTTTGTTGAAAAGATCACTTCAACACTTTCTTTCATAGAAGTCGATAGTGAGATTCCTTTAAAGTCTGCTTTAACAGGGTATTTTTTAAAGTTTCTATTAACCAGTACTACAGTTTTAAGCTGTTTTAAAGGTACATTTAAGAAGTGATTAACACCGTAAATCAATGTTCTCCCAGAAAAAAGCACATCGTCAACAATAACCACAGATTTATTTTGATATTGTTCTGGCTTTAAAGAAGTTTTGATTTCAGAGGTGATCGGATTTTTTTTGTCCATAGAAATTTCACACAAGAGAATTTTCTTATCAGAAATCTTATTGAGTACATCGATGATTTTTTGTGCTAATAAGAGACCACCACCTTGAATTCCTGCGACAATGATTTCTTTTTCATTGACATTGGCTTCTAAAATTTGAAAAGCGATACGCTCTATTTTATGAGCAATCTGTTGATTGTTGAGTATGATGTTTCCCATAGTTGTAAAGATAATAAGCTTTTAGTTAATCTCTGTCGAAATCATCTTGGTTTTCTTGAGCGTATTCATCGAGATCGCGTCGATCTTTTTTAGTTGGCCTTCCAGTGCCTTTTTCTCTATAGTATCGTTGTGCTGATTGAATCACCTTTGCAGTTTCAAGATTTTCAATAGGAGTGGTGTCCTTTCTGTAGATATCGACTAGTTTGGCTGCAACCCTGCTAGCTGGTATATCGAGGATTTCTAAGGTGTAATTGATTTGATTTTTTCTCACCTCAAGTCGGTCCATAGGATAAACTTCTCTAGAGGGTTTTGCTTTAACCCCATTGACGTTAATCATCCCTTTTTTACACGCCTCTGTTGCAATATTTCTGGTTTTAAAATAGCGAACAGCCCATAAAAATTTGTCAATTCTCATAAATGAGTGAAATCTTTGTTAATCTCTCAAACAAAAATAACGGAAAATTGTATCTTGCGGCCCATAAATTATAGATAATGCACAAGAGTAAAATACTTTTACTATTAACAGTTGTTTTTTTGGCTGTTTATTCCTGTAAGAAAGATAATGGATCTGAAGTTGTAATCATACCGCCCGAACCACTTTCTGATGTTGTTGGAGTCAACGCAGAACAAATTGAAGTTTTTCTTAAAACTCACACTTATAATTACGAAGAATTTACGTCACCTGAATCAGATTTTGATTTTGAAATTAAGATCGATACGCTTATTGGAAGTAGCTCAAAGAAATCTTTATTTGAACTAGCAACTCCAAGAACGCTTTCAGTGAGTTCTGATTATTTTGGGATCGATTCTGAAGAGGTTGTAGATTTTACCTATTACTATATCATTGCAAGAGAAGGAGCGGGAACTTCTCCAACTGTAGCGGATTCTACTCTTGTTAAATACAAAGGCCAATTATTAGACGGTAGAGTTTTTGATCAATCTTCTAATTATCTATGGCAGTACCTACCATTTACTATTAGAGGTTACTACGATGGTGTATCACAACTTAAAAGTGGTACGACAATTGTTCAAAATCCAGATGGTACTTCAAGATATTCAGATTCAGGAATTGGATTGTTTGTTTTCCCTTCTGCTTTAGCTTACTATAGCCAAGCAAAAGGAATTATCGAGCAATACGACAATTTAATATTCACACTAGAACTCGGAAACTTCGTTCCAGATACAGATTATGACAATGATGGTATTCCTTCAATTCTAGAAGACCTCAATGGAGATGGTATTCTTACCAATGACAATACCGATGAGGCAGAAGAAGTTAGATCGTATACTCCTTATACTGCTAATCACATCGATGCGGATGATGATAATGACGGGATCCCTACAAAATTTGAAATCACCATTAATGAAGACGGGACCATATCTTTTCCTGATTCAGATGGAGATGGAATTCCAGATTATTTAGACAAAGACTAATAGAATTTAGTGTATAAAAAAAAGAGCCTTTTCAAATTTGAAGAGGCTCTTTTTATTTTGGTAGTAATCGTATTAATTCAGATTGTATGACAATGAAAAAATCAGTTGTCTAGGTCTGGAATCAATTCTGTCGTTTACATCAGTTATTTTAGTGTTGACTAAATTGACTTCATTTGGAGTTAATCCTCTTTCCAATCGGATATCAATTCCAATTTTATTGAGATTGAAACCAACTCCTAATTGCATCCCTAGAGTGATGTTTTTTTCAATATCACTGAGTTCAAAATCTTGTACACCGTCGTTAAAGGTATCTTTAAGTACATATTGAAATGCTGGACCAGCAAAGACGTGTAAAGGTCCTAATAATTTATAACCTACCATAATTGGGAGATCAATTTTAGAACGCTCGAAAATTGCAGCTGTGTTGTCGATGTTGTATTCACTCGAAGTCGAAGTAAAAATGATTTCAGGTCTTAGGTAAACCATAGGTAAATCAATCTTTTTGTAAAGTCCAATGTGATAACCAGTCTTTTGACTTGCACCGCTTAGGATGTCGTCAACAGCTCCGTTTACATCGGATTTTAAATCTCCATTCTGACTGTAATTAAGTCCTACGTTAATTCCGACTCCACTGTATCCCTGAGAAAACCCAAAGGCAGTAAAGGCCATAAACACGGCAGATAGTATTGTTTTTTTCATGGTGTGTAGTTTAAATGCGTTACTTAAAGGTATGAATTATTTTCTAGAAATTACTTTTTCTGAAGCTTTGACAATTGCTTCAGCGTTTAATTCGTACTTGTCCATAAGTTGGGCAGGTGTACCACTTTCGCCAAAAGTATCTTTTGTTCCAATGAATTCTTGAGGTACAGGGAAATTAGTTGCAAGGGTTCTAGCAACTGATTCACCAAGACCACCTAAGATATTGTGTTCTTCAGCAGTAACGACACATCCTGTTTTCTTTACAGAATTGATAATCGCCTCTTCATCCAATGGTTTTATGGTGTGAATGTTGATAACCTCTGCTGAAATTCCTTTTTCGTTTAAAGTTTTTGCAGCTTCAAGAGCTTCCCAAACTAAATGTCCAGTAGCAATGATGGTTACATCGGTTCCTTCTTGTAATTGGATGGCTTTTCCGATTTCAAACTTCTGATCAGCAGGAGTGAAAATTGGAACTGAAGGTCTTCCAAAACGAAGGTAAACAGGTCCATTGTAATCAGCTATTGCAATGGTAGCTGCTTTCGTTTGGTTGTAATCACATGGATTGATTACGACCATTCCTGGAAGCATTTTCATAAGTCCAATATCTTCTAAGATTTGATGCGTTGCTCCATCTTCTCCTAGCGTTAGTCCAGCGTGTGAAGCACAAATCTTAACATTCTTGCCAGAATAAGCAATCGACTGTCTGATTTGATCGTAAACTCTTCCTGTTGCGAAATTGGCGAAGGTTCCTGCAAAAGGAATCTTTCCACCGATAGTCATACCAGCTGCCATTCCCATCATATTCGCTTCAGCAATTCCAACTTGGAAAAAGCGCTCAGGATTTTCTTTGATAAACTCTCCCATTTTTAAGGATGGCGAAAGGTCAGCACATAGTGCTACTACATTTGGATTTGTTCTTCCGAGTTCTGCCAGTCCATCTCCAAAACCAGAACGTGTATCTTTTTTTTCTGTATAGGTATATTCTTTCATCGTCTTTGTTTTAGTAGTCTCCTAAGGTTTCTTTGTTTTGAGCTAAAGCATCTGCTAATTGATCGTCGTTTGGTGCCATACCATGCCAATGGTGAGTACCCATCATAAAATCAACTCCATTACCCATTTCAGTTTCCATGAGGATACAGATAGGTTTTCCATTACCAGTTAAGCCTTTAGCCTTATTTAAGGTTTCGATAAGAGCTTCTATATTATTACCTTCCTTAAGTTCTAATACAGTCCATCCAAAAGCTTCAAATTTCGCTTTTACACTACCCATATTTAGTACTTCATCAGTAGGACCATCAATTTGTTTGCCGTTGAGATCTACAGTAGCGATGAGGTTGTCAACTCCTTTTGCAGAGGCATACATAATCGCTTCCCAGTTTTGACCTTCTTGTAATTCACCATCACCTGTAAGACAATACACAATATGAGAATCCTTGTTCATTTTCTTTACTTGAGCAGCTCCGATAGCTACAGACAATCCTTGTCCTAATGATCCGGAAGCCATTCGAATACCTGGTAATCCTTCGTGAGTCGTAGGATGACCTTGTAATCTTGAATCGAGTAATCTAAAAGTAGACAATTCCTCTACTGGGAAATACCCTCTTCTCGCTAATACACTATAGAATACAGGTGAAATATGACCGTTAGACAAAAAGAAAATATCCTCATCGATACCATCCATGTCAAAACCAGGTTTCAAATCCATGATTTCATTGTAAAGAGTAACTAAAAATTCTGCACATCCCAAGGATCCTCCAGGGTGTCCAGAATTTACTTTGTGAACCATTCTCAACAGGTCTCTTCGCACCTGGGTGGTTAAATCTTGTAATTCTTGTGTACTAGGCATTTTATGTGGTTAAAAATTCAGCACAAATGTAACCTCATTCTTAAAGGAATACAAGCTTACTTATGAGTTTTTATCAACTGATATTTAGAGATTTGTCATAAATGTGAGCTTACAGCTCTTCAATCGGTGATTCTTAGTTATATTTGTGCTCAATATGCTAGAATTTAAATTAGAACATACCGATCCCAATTCAAAGGCTAGAGCCGGTCGTCTCACTACAGATCACGGTGTTATAGAAACTCCGATTTTTATGCCTGTTGGAACAGTAGCTTCTGTAAAAGGAGTCCATCAACGAGAGTTAAAAGATGAAATCAATCCCGATATCATATTAGGGAATACTTATCATTTGTATTTGCGTCCAAAGACGGAGATTATCAAAAAGGCTGGAGGACTTCACAAGTTTATGAATTGGGACCGAAACATTCTCACAGACAGTGGAGGATATCAGGTTTATTCCTTATCGAATAACAGAAAGATCAAAGAGGAGGGTGTGAAATTTAAATCACATATCGATGGTTCGTATCACGTATTTACCCCTGAAAATGTGATGGAAATTCAACGTGTCATTGGAGCGGATATTATCATGGCTTTTGATGAGTGTACTCCGTATCCTTGTGATTACAATTACGCAAAGAGGTCAATGCATATGACGCATCGATGGTTGGATCGCTGTATCTCTCATTTGGATAAGACTCCTTTAGAATACGACTACGATCAGGCCTTTTTTCCCATAGTTCAAGGATCCACTTATAAGGATTTAAGACGACAATCAGCTGAGTATATCGCCAACGCTGGGGCATTTGGGAACGCTATTGGAGGTCTATCTGTGGGGGAACCCGCAGAGGAGATGTATGCGATGACCGAAGTGGTTTGTGAGATCTTGCCAGAAGATAAACCTCGCTATCTTATGGGAGTAGGAACTCCGATTAATATTTTGGAAAATATCGCTTTGGGAATTGATATGTTTGACTGTGTGATGCCTACTCGTAACGCCAGAAATGGAATGCTTTTTACAGCACATGGTACCATCAATATTAAAAATAAAAAATGGGAGGATGATTTTTCACCTATTGACCCTATGGGAATCACCTTTGTGGATACCGAATATTCAAAAGCTTATTTAAGACATCTATTTGCAGCAAATGAATATTTAGGAAAACAAATTGCGACTATACACAATTTAGGTTTTTATCTTTGGTTAGTTCGTGAGGCTAGAAAACATATCATCGCTGGAGATTTTAGAATCTGGAAAGATCAAATGGTTGCACAAATGGATAAGCGATTGTAGTGAAACTTATCGATAAATACATATTAAAAAGATACATCTTTACTTTTTTAGGCATGATGTTGTTGTTTATCCCTATTGGGATCATGATCGACATTGCTGAAAAAGTGGGAAAGATGATTGAAAAAGAAGTTCCACTGGCAGAAATACTAGAGTATTATTGGAATTTTACGCTCTATGTTGGAGCCATACTTATGCCGATCTTTTTGAGTTTATCAATTATATTCTTCACTTCAAAACTGGCTTCCAATACGGAGATTGTAGCATTGTTGAGCTCCGGTATCTCCTTTAAAAGATTTTTAAAACCCTATCTAATTGGAGCATCCTTAATAGCTTCCTTGATGTTCGTATTGGTGATGTTTGTGGTTCCTAAAGCAAGTGAAGGTTATCACGAGTTCTATCACAAATACCTGGGTTCTCAAAATTTACAAACCATATCGACCAATGTTTACAATCAAATATCTGATAACGAATTTGTCTATGTGAGCAGCTATGATCCGGTTAGAGCAAGAGGGTATAATTTTACTTTGGAACACTTTGATGAGAACGATAAATTGGATTATAAGATTTCAGCTTTTAGTATTCGATACAAAAAGTCAGATAGTACGTATCAAATGACGACCTATCAAAAGCGAACTATGCTGGATAGTATTACCCTTATTGAAAATAAAGCAACCCTAGATACCGTCTTAAACTTTAAGATATCGGATTTAACACCTGTATCTTATATTGCAGAGACCAAAAATTTGATGGAACTCAATCAATTTATTAAAGAGCAAAAAGCAAAAGGAGCTGCGAATATCAACACCTATTTATTAGTTCGATACAAACGTTGGTTTATGCCTCTTTCGATTTTCATCCTTACTTTGATAGCGGTTTCTGTGTCTGCTATAAAGAGAAGAGGGGGGATGGGATTAAATCTAGCAATCGGAGTACTTGTTGCCTTTATGTACATCTTCTTTGATCGCGTATTTGGAACACTTGCAGCTCAATCTGGTTTATCACCTTTTATAGCTGTTTTTATACCGAATTTACTTTTTGCCCTATTGGGTATTTACCTTTTAAACAATGCAAAACGCTAAGCCAATTCACTATTTGCAACTGCACTTCATCGTGCTTTTGTGGGGGTTTTCGGGAGTACTTGGGAAATTAATTAGTTTTGGAGCACTTCAATTGGTTTGGTATCGATTGGGTATTGCAACCCTTGTTCTTTTCTTGTATACAGTCATTCGAAGAAAGACCTTAAAGATCCCTAAATCGATTCAGTTATTATCCGCTATAGCGGGTATTACTATTGCGGTTCATTGGATTTTTTTCTTTTACGCTATAAAGATTTCCAATGTTTCAATCACCTTGGCTTGTATGTCAACTGGAGCATTTATGACAGCTATCTTAGAGCCGATTTGGTACAAGAGAAAGATGGTCTTGTACGAACTCCTATTAGGGCTTTTAGTGATTATTGGGCTTGCGATTATTTTAGAAGTTCAGTTTGAATATTTAATGGGAATCATCTCAGCATTAGTAGCAGCTTTACTGTCTTCTGTTTACTCATTGATCAACGGTCAATTGATTAAAAAGGCTTCTTCGAACGCCTTGGTCGTTCAACAGTTGTTTATTGGTTTTCTGTTCTTATCCATCATCTTAATGTTTAATTCAGAACTGAATTTGGAACTTCTTCGCATCGATAAGATGGATTTGATCTATGTTAGTATTATTGCAGTCTTTTGCACAGCATACGCTATAAAAGCCTCTACGGAATTATTAAAATACATCTCTCCTTACTCTCTTATATTGACTTTAAATATGGAACCGATTTACGGTATTATTTTGGCGGTACTGATCTTTGCAGAAAGCGAAAAAATGCCTGCTCTTTTTTATCTCGGAGCACTTATAATTTTAATATCAGTCGTATTGGATGTGATGATGAAGTTTTGGTCTAAAAAATCTCAAAAGCAAAGACTAGAATAGGAGATTGTTATATATTTGTAGATCAAATCAACTACAATTAAATGAATTATGGAGTATTTAGATTTTGAATTACCTTTAAAAGAACTTGAAGATCAGTTAGATAAATGTTTGGTCATTGGTAAAGAAAGTGACGTAGATGTAACAGATACCTGTAAGCAGATTGAAGAAAAGCTTTCTAAAACTAGAAAAGACATCTATAAAAACTTGACAGCTTGGCAACGTGTTCAATTATCTAGACATCCAGATCGTCCTTATACCTTGGATTATATCAGAGCAATCTGTGGCGATACGTTCTTAGAATTGCACGGAGATCGAAATGTGAAAGATGATAAAGCGATGATTGGAGGTCTTGGTAAGATCGGAGATCAGAGTTTTATGTTCATCGGACAGCAAAAGGGATACAATACCAAAACAAGACAATACAGAAACTTTGGAATGGCGAACCCTGAGGGTTATCGCAAGGCACTTCGATTGATGAAATCAGCAGAGAAGTTTGGAATTCCAGTAGTGACTCTAATCGATACTCCGGGTGCCTATCCGGGAATCGAAGCAGAGGAGCGTGGTCAAGGTGAGGCAATCGCTAGAAATATATTGGAAATGACTCGTTTAAAGGTGCCTATAATTTGTGTGATTATCGGTGAGGGAGCATCAGGTGGAGCATTGGGAATCGGAGTAGGAGATAAGGTATTAATGCTTGAGAATACGTGGTATTCAGTAATTTCTCCAGAATCTTGTTCTTCTATTCTATGGAGGTCATGGGAGTATAAAGAACAAGCAGCAGAGGCTTTAAAATTGACAGCTCCAGATATGAAGAAGCTCAAATTAATTGATGAGATTATTAAGGAGCCAGAAGGTGGAGCTCATCGAAATAGAGAAAAGACTTTTGAAACTGTTTCAAAGAAAATAATGAGTCATTATAAAGAGCTCAGCAAATTATCACCAAAAGAATTGATCCAATCGCGTATGGATAAATATACCGAGATGGGATCCTTTAAAGACTAAAACTCTCATTATCAACTCATTTAAAAAAACCGACTTTTTTGAAGTCGGTTTTTTTAGGGTTATAAACAATAATTTTAAGTTATCAACAGTTAAATTGTTAAAGAGTGGTTGATATCCAGCTCTTTAAATAATTAGGTTGAGTATAAAAATAGTATACATTAGCAGCAGTGGAAAAATTACAACCAACCATAGAACGAAATTTGTCAAAAGCCTCTTTAGTCAATTTGGAGCGTGGAAAAATACCGCCTCAAGCAGTTGATTTAGAGGAAGTTGTATTAGGAGCTATGATGATTGATAAAAAAGGTGTCGATGAAGTTATCGATATTCTTCAACCAGAAGCTTTTTACAAACAATCACACCAATACATCTATGAAGCTATTGTAAAACTGTTTGAATCTTCAGATCCTATTGACTTATTAACCGTTTCTGATCAATTAAAGACCGATGGAAGGCTTGAGTCTGTAGGAGGGGAGTATTATTTGGTGAGTTTAACTCAAAAAGTTGCATCATCGGCTCATATTGAATTTCACTCTCGAATTATTTTGCAAAAGTACATTCAGCGTTCGCTTATCAAGATTTCGAACGAAATTATCGAATCTGCATACGAGGATTCGACTGATGTATTTGATTTGTTAGATGAAGCAGAATCCAAATTATACGACGTTACTCAGGGAAATATTAAAAAGTCTGCTGAAACGGCTCAAAATTTGGTGATACAAGCCAAAAAGAGAATTGAAGAGATCTCCAATAAAGAGGGACTTAGTGGAATTCCATCTGGTTTTGACAAGTTGGATAAGCTTACTTCTGGTTGGCAACCTTCGGATTTAATTATTGTTGCTGCACGTCCTGGTATGGGTAAAACAGCATTGACGCTTTCAATGGCTCGTAATATTGCTGTAAATTCGAACATAGGTGTGGCTTTCTTTTCTTTAGAGATGTCATCGGTACAGTTGATCACTCGTCTAATCTCATCTGAGACTGGGCTTTCATCAGAAAAACTCAGAACAGGTAAGTTGGAAAAACACGAATGGGAGCAACTCAATGTGAAGGTAAAAGCTTTAGAGTCAGCACCTTTGTATATTGATGATACTCCATCCCTTTCTATTTTTGATTTAAGAGCAAAGGCAAGACGTTTAGCCTCTCAAAAAGGAATTAAAATGATTATCATTGATTACCTGCAATTAATGTCAGCAGGTGTTAATACCAAAGGAGGAAATAGAGAGCAAGAAATCTCGACTATTTCTAGAAACCTTAAAGCACTAGCAAAAGAACTCAATGTGCCTGTGATTGCACTTTCTCAGTTGTCACGTGCTGTTGAAACTCGCGGAGGTTCAAAACGTCCAGTTCTTTCCGATCTTAGGGAATCAGGAGCGATTGAGCAGGATGCCGATATCGTTTCGTTTATTTATCGTCCAGAATATTATAAGATTGATGAGTGGGATGATGAAGAACGTTCACCAACTGCAGGTCAAGCAGAATTCATCGTTGCAAAACACCGTAATGGTGGTTTAGATGAAATTCGATTGAAGTTTATTGGAAGTCTTGGTAAGTTTGACAACTTAGATACCTTTGATTCACCTTTTGAGTTTCAATCAAAGATGAATGCCAACGAGGACAATCCATTTACAACAAAAGATTTTCCATCGACTAACGATGCTTTTGATACCTTTGACGACGATTCAGAGGTACCCTTCTAAGAGAGGTCGTTAAGTAGTTTTTGAAGAACTTTTTCTACTCCAAAATCATTGTTGGAACTCGTTTGATGAGTTGCTGCTTTTAGTAGATTTGGATGAGAGTTTTCCATAGCAATGGCAAATTGAGCTTGAGAAAACATTTCAAGGTCGTTGTTGTAATCTCCAAAGACCATCGTTTGTTCTTTTGAAATTCCCAAGTGTTCTTGAAGTTTTTGAAGTGCGTAACCCTTATTGCAGTTCAGATGGGATAAATCAACCCAATTGGGTCCTGATATTTTAACCTGTAGACGGTCTTCAAACTGCTTTACTTTTGGATAGATGTTTTTTTCTGATCCATCGACGTGATACAGTGCAATTTTGATAATTTCCTCAGGGCATTCGCTTAAGGTGTCTATATAATTTGTCGTGGTGTAGTATTCGTCTACAAATTTCTTAAAGTGTTTTTGATCTGAACGGATGTAGGCGCTCTTTCTAGTACAGAGGACTGTGTTGATGTCAGAGTGCCGTTCCAGTAACGCTATAGGTTCTCTAACGAGTTCTTTTGGAAAGGCAATAGACAACAGTTCTTGGTCATTCTTTTTGATCATTCCACCGTTCTCTGCTATAAAATAGATATGGTCAAAAATAGGTTTGAGTTTTTCTACGATAGAATCGTACTGTCGACCACTAGCTGCTACGAAGGTAACACCTTTATTTTTTAATTCTTCAAAGAGTTCAAAGAATTGTTCACTCACCTGATGTTTGCTGTTGAGAAGTGTGCCGTCCATATCGGATACGACCATTTTAATCGATGAAAAGTCAGGTAAGTTCATAGGCTATTTTAAAATGTGAAGATAAAAAAAACCCGCACAAATTGTACGGGTTTTTATAAGTGAGTTCAATCAGAGTTATTATTTTACTTTTTCTACAACTGCTTTAAAAGCTTCTGGGTGGTTCATCGCTAAATCAGCTAATACCTTACGGTTTAACTCGATGTTGTTAGCTTTAACTTTCCCCATAAACTCTGAGTATGACATTCCGTTTAGTCTTGCTGCTGCATTGATACGAGTGATCCAAAGAGCACGGAAGGTGCGTTTTTTGTTTCTTCTATCTCTGTAAGAGTAAAGCATCGCTTTCTCAACAGCATTTTTTGCTACAGTCCAAACGTTCTTTCTTCTTCCGAAGAATCCTTTGGCCTGCTTCATTACTTTTTTTCTTCTAGCTCTTGAAGCTACTGAATTTACTGATCTTGGCATAATTTAAATTGTTTTTGTAGTAGGCGGCTATTGCACTTTTATTGAGCCTATCTCCAGGGTTAATAATTACCTCAGTTGCGATTATTTTAAACGCAATTGTTCTTTGATTGAATTGACATCATTATCGTGAACGAGTCCCGAATGTGTCAAAGCAAGCTTACGCTTTTTAGACTTTTTAGTCAAAATATGACTTTTAAAAGCGTGCTTTCTCTTGATTTTACCAGAACCTGTAAGCTTAAAACGCTTCTTAGCACTGGATTTTGTTTTCATTTTAGGCATCTTCTTCCTATTTATAATTAAAACTCACTTAATTTTTCTTGTTGGTCTTGGGTGCAATAAACATAGTCATACGTTTACCTTCTAGTTTAGGCATTTGTTCTACCTTTCCTATTTCTTCCAATTCCGAGGCTAATTTTAACAATAAAATTTCACCTTGATCTTTATACACGATTGAGCGTCCTTTAAAGAATACGTAGGCTTTTAATTTAGCCCCGTCTTTTAAAAATTTCTCTGCGTGCTTCTTTTTAAAATCGTAATCGTGGTCATCCGTTTGAGGTCCAAATCGAATTTCTTTGATCACAACTTTAGTCGCTTTAGCCTTTAACACCTTTTCTCGTTTCTTTTGCTCGTAAAGAAACTTCTTGTAATCCATAATTTTACAAACAGGAGGGTCTGCTTTTGGAGATATCTCGACTAAATCAAATCCTTGTTCTTTGGCTTGATTTAATGCATCTCTGGTGCTATATACACCTACCTCAACATTATCTCCGACTAAACGTACTTCGCGTACTTTGATGTCTTCATTGATGTTGTGAGGATTCTTAATCTCTCTTCTCTGTCTGAAATTATTATTTCGTCTTCTTATTGCTATGGCTAAACGATTTAAGTTAAACTTATTTAAACGACTTTAAGGTCGAATTTATTTCTTTATTTACTATTTCTGCGAAAGCTTCAACGGATATTGATCCTAAATCTTCACCCCCGTGTCTTCGTATGGAAAGGCTGTTGTTTTCAGCCTCTTGGTCACCTACGATGAGCATGAATGGGATCTTACTCATTTCTGCCTCTCTAATTTTCTTCCCAATAGTCTCGTTTCTAGAGTCTATGAGGCCGCGAATTTCGTGATTTTCTAGTGAATTTAAAACTTTTTCAGCATATTTTTCATGTTTTTCGCTCACAGGTAAAATTATCGCCTGTTCTGGGATGAGCCAAAGTGGGAAATTACCACCAGTGTGTTCGAGTAATAATGCGATGAATCGCTCCATAGAACCGAAAGGTGCTCTGTGAATCATTACAGGTCTGTGAAGTTCATTGTCACTGCCCTTGTAAGTTAGATCAAATCGCTCTGGAAGGTTGTAATCTACTTGGATGGTACCCAATTGCCACTGTCTTCCTAGAGCATCACTAACCATAAAATCGAGTTTTGGACCGTAGAAGGCAGCTTCACCAGATTCAATCACATAGTCCAATCCTTTTTCTTTAGCTGCATTGATAATCGCATTTTCTGCTTTTTCCCAGTTTTCAACTGATCCAATATACTTATCAGGATTGTCTAAATCACGAACCGATACTTGAGCCGTAAAGTTTTCAAAACCAAGCGATCCGAGTACGTAAAGCGATAAGTCGATCACATTTTTAAACTCTTGATCTAATTGGTCTGGCGTACAGAAAATATGAGCATCGTCTTGAGTAAATCCTCTAACACGAGTTAAACCGTGAAGTTCTCCTGATTGTTCGTAACGGTAAACCGTTCCAAATTCAGCATAGCGTTTTGGAAGTTCTCTATAACTGAACGGTTTGGTGTTGTAAATCTCACAGTGGTGTGGACAGTTCATTGGTTTTAATAAAAACTCCTCATCTTCTTTAGGAGTTTTTATTGGCTGAAAACTGTCTTCTCCGTATTTAGCGTAGTGACCCGAAGTTACATAAAGTTCTTTTTGACCAATATGAGGGGTTACAACCATTTCATATCCTGCTTGTTTTTGTGCTTTCTTTAAAAAGTCTTCTAAGCGAGAACGAAGGGCTGCACCTTTAGGGAGCCAAAGCGGTAGTCCCTGTCCAACTTTTTGAGAAAACGTAAAGAGTTCGAGTTCTTTTCCTAGCTTTCTGTGATCTCTTTTCTTAGCTTCTTCTAAAAGTGCTAAGTATTCCGTTAAATCTTTTTGCTTAGGGAATGAAATTCCGTAAACACGAGTGAGTTGTTTCTTTTTTTCATCACCTCTCCAGTAAGCACCAGCAACGCTGAGAACTTTAATCGCTTTTACAATCCCTGTATTTGGAATATGTCCACCACGGCAAAGATCTGTAAAGGTATCGTGGTCACAGAAGGTAATTTCTCCGTCGTTTAAGTTTTCGATAAGTTCTACCTTAAACTCATTTCCTTCAGATTGGTATTTGGCCAAAGCATCCGCTTTAGATACTGCACGCATTTTAAAGTCGTGTTTTCCTCTAGCGATTTCAAGTGCTTTGTTTTCAATTACTGGAAAGTCTTTTTCAGAAATTACTTTTCCTTCAGGTAGATCTACATCGTAATAAAATCCATTGTCGATTGCAGGACCAATTGTGAGTTTTACTCCAGGGTATAACTCCTCTAATGCCTGAGCAATAATGTGTGAACTCGAATGCCAAAATGCTTTCTTACCTTCTTTGTCATTCCAGGTGAAAAGAACTAGAGAACCATCACTCTCAAGGGGAGTGTTAGCTTCAATTGTTTCATTGTTAAAACGTGCTGAAATGACTGCTCGAGCTAATCCTTCGCTTATGCTCCTAGCAACGTCCATTGGAGTGCTTCCTTTTTTGAACTCCTTTTGAGTTCCATCTGGTAAGGTAATATTAATCATAGTACGCATTAAATTTCAGTGAGCAAAGATAAGCTCTTGACTCCAAGGAAACAATTAAATTTGAGTTAAGTATTAAGGCTTATACAAACAAGTAGGCTATGGTGATTCCCAGAGCAATGACAAGGATTTTTTTAATGTTGAATTTATGTCCGTCCGAACTCTCAAATAGAATGACTGTAGAGATGTGTAAAAGCACTCCAATTACCAGTGAATTTAACGCCAAGATCAATTGTGGATAGGCGTTCAAATATTCCATCGTAAAAGAGCCCAATGGAGTCATTAATGCAAAAATGCTGATCAGGCATATTGATTTTACAAAGCTGGTTTGAGAATCAATTAAAAACATGCTTAAAATGAAAGCAATGACTAATTTGTGAATTATAATAGCGTAAAGAAGACCTGAATCTGATTCGAGTGGAATTCCTTCTACAAAGGCGTGAATAGAAAGTGAGATCCAAAGCAACACTGGAATGGAATTGGATTTTTTATCAAGGTGAAAATGCCCGTGTTCCGCCCCTTTAGATAAAAATTCCAAAATAATTTGAAGTAAAATTCCAAGGGCAATAAACAATCCAATAGTCTTATTGTCTGAGCTTGTATAAACTTTTGGAAGAAGTTCAAAAATGATAATTGACAACAAAAAAGCACCGCTAAAAGAAAGACTTAAAGCAATGATGTTCTTATTTTTAGGTTTAAAACTATTTGCGATAAAAAAACTGAGTAGTACCGCTAAAAAAGGTGCAATTAGAACCATTGATAAAATTGGTTTTCACTCTGTGATGAATATGGGATAAAATTAGCGTATTTTTGCCAAATAGTTGCTTATGGGACAAAACAATAATTTTAAGATGATTGCTAAAACCCTATATGGGTTTGAAGAGCTTTTAGAAAAAGAGCTCAGAGCTCTTGGTGCATCAAAGACAGAAGTCGGTGTTAGAAATGTGAGTTTCGAAGGAGATAATGGTTTTATGTACAAAGCCAATCTCAATTTGAGAACGGCTATTAAAATTATTAAGCCCATCTATGAATTTAGAGTTCGAAATGAGGAGGATCTCTACAAACAAGTCTATTCATTGGCTTTAGATCACTATTTGAACGAAGATCAAAGTTTTGCCATTGATACGACCTTGGCTACTGATTTGTTTTCTCATTCACTTTATGTTTCTCAAAAAGCAAAGGATGCTATTGTTGATAAGTTTCGTAAGAAAACAGGACGTAGACCTAGTATTGATCTCAAAAACCCAGATGTAAAATTCAATCTTCACATTCAGAGAAATCACTGTACCTTATCACTTGATTCTTCAGGTAGTTCACTTCACCACAGAGGCTATAGAACGGCAACCAATATCGCACCAATTAACGAGGTGCTGGCAGCTGGAATCTTACTTTTAAGCGGCTGGGATGGAAGAGGACATTTTTTAGATCCTATGTGCGGTAGTGGTACTTTTTTAATCGAAGCAGCAATGATCGCTTGTAATATTCCTGCAAATATCAACAGAAAGGGATTTGCATTTGAAAAATGGATGGATTTTGATTCTGAACTCTACCAAAAAATAGTCGAAACTAGTTTAAACAAAATTAGAGAATTCCACTACTCTATCAAGGGATATGACAAAGCTCCTTCAGCTGTGAGAAAAGCTATAGACAATGCTGAAAACGCTAATTTATCGGAGTATATCACAGTAGAACAAACTTCCTTTTTTGAGTCCAAAAAAGATACTGAAGGACCACTTCATATGGTGTTTAACCCACCTTATGGGGAACGACTCAGTATTGATATGGAGGAATTTTATGCATCTATTGGCGATACCCTTAAACATTCCTTTCCTGGCACACAAGCTTGGATGATAAGTTCTAACCTTGATGCCTTAAAGCATGTAGGTTTAAAAACTTCAAGAAAAATCAAACTTTTTAATTCTCAGTTGGAATCCAGGTTGGTGTGTTACGATATGTACCAGGGAAGTAAAAAGAGAAGGGACTAAATTTCTTTGACTCCTTTAACAAAGGGAATTTTGACAAAGAGTTTTCTTCCTTTTTCAGTTTCAACACTTGCAAATTTTGGACTTAAAAGCATCGATAGAACAGCTGCGATTAATGTTGCAGTTAGTGAAGATGAAACAATCCATTCAGACAAGAGGTATCTAAATCCAAAGAACAGAATCGCAAAACAAATAAAATTATATAGAAAGGCTTTGAATTTTGACATGATTTAATTTCTAGTGTTGAATCCTCTGTTATTATTGTTGTTTAAATCAACTTCCTCAGCACCCTCTGTTGGAAAAAATTCTTTTTCTTTTTTGTGTTTGCGAGGCTTTTCAAAAAGCGGAATCAAATAACTCAAGGTATAGTTGTAACTCGTTCCAAATTTAGATTCTTCAGTAACATTATTAAATCCAGGAACCCAATTGTTAGGGTAGTTTAATCCGTTATCATGTGCTAATAACATTCCGATTCTAACTGATCCACCCAAATAAATATTTGCAAAGAGTTCTGTTTTAATTCCCAGTACAAGTTCCAACCAAGAAGCAGACAATCCTTCAACTGGATTTAAATTCAATCTCGATGAATCATATCCCATTGGATTCCAGTAGCGATCTGAATTGTAAAAGTCAAAATCGTTTAAAGTTTGAGAGTAAGAGGCATGTGCGAATCGCATCCCAAATGTTATCATGGAATACATTCCATACCAATTTTCATAATTGTTGTAGTCTCCACCAACTTTAAAATAAGAACCAGATGAGGTGTAATTATAAGTGTCTTCAAATATAGTCTTGGTTTCTTTACCTAGTTCGGCTGCGAGATACCACCACTGATTTAATCTAAAATCAGCACCCAATTCAAAACCTGAATAGTCGTTGTTTTTGAGTTCTAATAATTTTTTACTCAAATCTAAATTGATCTTGATTCCATAAGATTCCATTTGAGCAGTAGAATCTTTAAGATCAGAATTATCTGAAGTCTCTTGTGCTATAACAAAAGTAGAAGCTAGCAGAAATAATAGACTAGTGATAGATCTTAACATGGACTTCGTTTTCGTTTGTTATACTTGAATTTTCAATACGGATATTTTGAATCCAGCTCTGATCTAATTCACGATCTATTTGTAATTGCTCATAATTGGCGATGTAGCCACATGCTTTTGAAATATAGACCGCCTTGAGATCGTAGCTGATAGTCAATAGTTCAACTTCGCCACTTAGGATACCATCGACAATAGAAGCATTTCTAAATAAATAATAAGAACTTGAATCTTCGCTGGGATTTAATGGAATCAACAATTCATACCCAGTGTTATCGGACGGAACTATTTTGCTTAAAGTGGTCGTTTTATCTTTACCAATAATAACCAAATCAGTGGGCTCTTTTGCGGAAGCAGTATCGTTGCTGTTATAAAATCCGATTCTGAGCTTAGGTGTGTCCCCAGCGATACAGATATCGTCTTTTTCACAAGAATTCAACGTAAAGAGGCTGAAAAAAAGAGTAAGTAGTAAAGCGAATTTTCGCATGGATTGGCTTAAATTTTCTCTAAAAGTACAACATTTTCTACATGATGTGTTTGTGGAAACATATCAACTGCTTGTGATTTGATCACTTTGTAATGAGCTCTGAGTAAATCGAGGTCTCTAGCTTGGGTTGCCGAGTTGCAGCTGACATAAACAATGCGCTTTGGACTGGCCTTTATGAGTTGTTCGACAACATCTTTGTGCATTCCAACTCGAGGAGGATCCGTGATGATTACATCTGCAGCACCGTGAGTTTCGATAAATGAATCGCTAAAGACGTTTTTCATATCTCCAACATAGAATTCGACATTGTCTATTTTGTTGGCTTCGGCATTTGCTTTAGCATCTTTGATTGCATCTTCAACAGATTCAATTCCGATGACTTTTTTGGCATTTTTTGCCACAAATTGAGCGATGGTTCCAGTTCCTGTATAGAGATCGTAAACGAGTTCATTACCGCTTAAATCAGCGAAATCTCTAGCGATTCTATAGAGTTCATACGCCTGTTTGGAGTTGGTCTGATAAAATGATTTCGCTTGAATCTTAAACTGCAACCCTTCCATTTCTTCAAGAATATAATCTCTTCCTGCAAAGGTCTGAATGTTCAAGTCGTAGAGGCTGTCGTTTTGTTTTTGATTAATTGCAAAAAGTAGGGAAGTAATTTCAGGGAAGGTGTTTTTTAGAAAGTTAAGAACCAGATCAATGTTTTGAGGTTCATTTGCACCAAATTGAACTAAGACCATAAGCTCTCCTGTACTTGCAGTTCGAATCATCAACGATCTGAGTAACCCTTTGTGCTCTCTTAGGTTGTAAAACGTTAGCTGATTCTCAGAGGCGAAATTTTTGAGACCATTTCTTATTTTGTTCGAGGGATCTTCTTGTAAATGACATTTTTTAATGTCTAAAATCTTATCCCACATTCCAGGAATATGAAATCCCAAAGCATTTCTATCGGCAAGTTCTAAATCTGAATTAATCTCCTCATAAGAAAGCCAGCGATGCGAAGAAAAGGAAAATTCCATTTTGTTTCTGTAATTGTAAATCGCAGCAGACCCCAAAATAGGAAGGTATTGTTCTACTTCAATTTTTCCCAATCTAGAGAGATTATTTGAAACTTCTTTTTCCTTAAAAGTGAGTTGATGCTCATAGGACATATGCTGCCATTTGCAACCCCCACAAACTCCAAAATGTTCACAGACAGGATCTGTTCTCTTGTTCGATAACTTGTGAAAATGAGTCACTTTTCCCTCGTAATAGGCTTTACGCTTTTTAAAGGTTTCAACATCGACAATATCTCCAGGTACAGCATTGTTTAAAAATACGACTTTACCATCAGGAGCTTTTGCTACAGTTTTTCCTTTAGCAGCGGTATCCACTACTTCAAGGGACTCAAAAATTTGTTTAGCTTTCTTTTTTCGCATAGGCAAAAATAATTCTTTTTGTGAGCCTATGAGTCCTTTCAAAATAATTTTATTATTGTAT
>CAKZOO010000087.1 GCA_937136455.1 uncultured Flavobacteriaceae bacterium
AAGCAGAGAACTAAACCATCAGTAACTATTTTTGGTGAGTGGGATAATGCCATAATCTATTCTTCCATTTGGCCTGTGGGAGTCCACGCTTCTTCAGAAAGAATCTCAAGGATCTGACTGTGAGAGTATGGCCCTTCAGTATTAGTTAAATCAGAAACAAAAGATGGAGTTTCACCTTCCCATTTAACAAACGATTTTGTTTCATCTACTGACAAGCGCAGTGTTTCCGTTGACGTTTCCAACACGTTTGTGAAGTCAATCAAATCGACTTCTGACATATTGAAGATCAAATAATTTCTATTTTCGAACATATTTTTATTTATTTTAAATGTTTTTTGAGCGGACCCACATCCTTACGAGTTCCATACACTACATAATTATACTCGCCATGATGAGCTAATCCACCTATTTCTATATATTTATTATTCTGTTTAATCACAAAGAGGTGTTGCATTTGGCCAATGGAGGTGAGTTGGACGGTAACGCTGTCCTCATCAACAAGCCATCCCCACTCCTCTGGTAATTCAACTATGTTTTGATCCGACTTGCCCCGAACATACACGCTGTGTTCGTCGGTCTCGACCACACCATATTGAAGGCGACCACCTTTTTCGGGGTTGTCAATTATAAATGATTTAGTTGTAGCTGCGAAGTGACCATTAACTTCAAGTTTAGCAGAAGGAGTATTTGTTCCGATACCAACATTACCATTAGATCCTTGAACAAACAAAGCATTAGCTTCTCCACTTGATTCAACTCTAAAGTCAACATCAAGACCTGCATCATTAAATATAACCGAATCTGTAGCCCCCTCTACAAGAGAAATCATTCTCCTACCACCAGCAAACATATGAATCTGGTCAGAAGTGCCAAAATTAATGTATGTGTCTGTATCTCCAGTTCCTCTAATACTAGTTGAAACATCTAAAGCAGAAGTAAATGTTGCAGTAGAACTAAATGTCTTAGCCCCACTAAACGTCTGAGTTCCAGAAAGATGCGCTGTATCTGCATCAAGTTTTGCTGAAGATATTACAGCCCCTGTCCATTCACCAGAATTATTGATTACCTGAGTAGTAGTAGAATTAGCTGTTCCTAAAAGTGACCCAACATAATAACCATTAACAGTAGAAACATGATCAGATGTAAATAAACCCGCTCTTACAAGAGAAGAATCAGTAGCACCGTCTCCACGAATATTAATTACAGCTCCAACATATTTGCCGTTATGAGTAGGATTGGAATCATTGTAATCAAATACATCGCCATTACCATCAGCATTCCAAATGGATAGCGCACCATCAATAATGTTTTCATCACCTGCCGCAGCGATACCTGCTTCAGCAAGGGTATTGTTAATCCATGCTGAACCATTCCATTTAAGAATCTCTCCAGAAGCGTTCGAAGTGATGGTGACATTACTAAGAGAATCAAGAGTATGGTTATGAGATGTAGTAGAATAGCTACTACTATCAACGCTACCATCAGCTTTAAGGAACTGACTTGATGTTCCACCAGATTTAATAAAGGATGAAGCAGTAACATTTCCAAAAACTTCTACGGTATCAGTTGAGTTTCTTTTTATATAGACTAAATCAGTAAGTGTAGAAGAAATTAAGCCTCTAAATTCAAGTCTATCGCTAGCCCCATTATAATTAATATCAAAATTATTAGTTCCAGATACCTCAGAAAATATAATCGTGCCATTTGGATCAGTATTAGCTCCAGAACTATCTCTTAACGTAATAGTGGGATCTGTTGCAGAAATTATTAAATCGCCAGTTAAAGTGCCACCTGCTAGTGGTAAATAAGAAGTACTGTTAAAGGCATTCGATCCTAACTCCCTATATCCAACAACATTACTGCCATTAATCACAAGAGCAGTTGCTTCTGAACTCTGATTAGATAAACTTGTTAATGTTAAGTTGGGGGCTGAGAAAGTTTGATTAGATGTCCATGAGCTAGTTGAGTTAACCCAGTTGATTGTCTTATCAGTCGCACCTTTAAGTGTGATACCACCACCGTCAGCGGTTGTATCAGTTGGAGTAGCAACACTACCTAATTCAATATTCTTATCATCAACACTAATGGTTGTGCTGTTGATTGTTGTTGTGGTTCCATTGACTGTGAGATCACCAGCGACAGTAACACTACTGTCAAATGTAGCAGCACCTACTGCTCTTAATGTTCCATTAACATCTAACTTGTAAGATGGAGTTGTATCTCCTATACCAACGTTGCCGTTAGTAGCGTCTACAGTTAATACATCTCCATTTGTGTTATCCCCTAAACGTATATCACTACCGAACCCATAAACTCTTACTATGTTACCAGCAGTTGGCCCATAAGAAGGATGACCTCCTACATAAAAATTATTGTCACTATGCCAACCTATAGCTCCTACGATAGAGCCACCTGCTCTAGTAAAATTAACGTGATTATATTCGCTAGAGCCGCCATTACCCACTCTGATGTCCCCACCTACGTGCAGTTTCTCTGCTGGACTCGTTGTTCCTATACCAACGTTACCTGATTTAACAAAAACATCTGGGCTACCGCTATTAGTTGATCCACCCCATACACCTATTCCACCTACAGTACCATTACCGTAACCACCAACAGCTCCAGCATATCCGTTTCCAGCGCCTTTAAATGTAATAGCTTGGGAACTACCACTTGCAATAGTGCTTTGCGTATGTCCATCAATAATTAGCCTTTCATAAGCTTGACCGTTAGCGGAATCTTTTAGGATGTGTAAATTAGCTTCTGGGCTAGTTGTTCCTATACCAACGTTACCAGCGGAGGTGATACGCATATATTCAGTAGCGCCGTCATTGCCTGTAAATGCTATTGGAGCATTGGCTGTTGAATGTTGTGAATCTATTCGTAGGTAATTACTTGAAGAATCCCAATGAATAGTAGCACTAGAATTATGCCAATCACCTATGGTAATTTTAGGGTTGGCTGATTCCCCTCCGTTTATTAATACTCCGTAGTATTCATCTGTACCTGCATTTACAGCAAAATCACCAACAACGTGTAATTTCCTTAGTGGGTCAGTTGCTCCTATACCAACGTTGCCGCTAGCATTAATACGCATTGCTTCTGAATTATCGACTTTAAATATTTGAGCGCTATTCCCTTGATTATTACCCTCATCAGCAGATAAAGTAAGTTGCCCGTTATCCGCAGCAATCATAGAATAATTACCTGTATCTAAAGTATCCTCCAATCTTATTCGTGGAGCTGAAGCCGCTATATGTAAAATATTTGATGGACTAGTTGTTCCTATACCAACGTTGCCATTTTGTTCAAATGTTACGACAGGTTCATCACTTGAATTTTCTAATATCAGGCTGTTATTATTTCCACCATCTTGGTCATCTTTTAATTGCCAAGTTTTAGTTCCTGCTTCGTGAAATCGTAAACCTGCACCATACGAGCCTGAAGCTCTGTTAAGGACAAGTACATTATCTATTGTCGTTGTCCCTGCTATAGAAACACCAGTAGATGTTGTTGATAATCTAAGAATGTTATTATGATACAAAAACGCCCCTCCACTAGCGCCCTCTACAGCCTTGATCATTTCATTGCTGCCATCCGCACTATGAACCCTAAAAGCATTTGTATTGACATACAAGCTACCCGCACCACTAGCATCATCTATATAACTATTAGAACCATCATGATAGATTTGAAGGTCACTGCCCAAACCAAATTTAGCTTTTTGGGAATCAAGCCATGCAACATCTCCTGAAACTGCGACATCATCCATTAAGGATATCGTGCCATACCCCTCACCTATGTATAATGTGCCACCACTTTGATCGCCTTCAATAGCCCTATAGCCACCAAAATATATTCTACTATTTCCACCAGATAAATTAATACCACCAGTATTTTGATTATTGGTTATAGTTAAACGATCAGTGGAAATGTCAAATGCAAAAACAGAACCAATATCCACGTTCCCAGAGCTGTCAATAATAACTCTTGTAGTTGAAGCAGTGCTAAATCTTAATACATCATCAGCCGACTCCCATATACCAGTGTCTCCATCACCAAAAGTTAAACCTGTAGATAAACTTCCAGTTCCTCCGTTTATATTTAATTTAGAGCTAGGACTCGCTGTTCCTATACCTACATTATCCCCATAAGGTTGTAGAGCTAAAACGTTATTGCTAGTTCCTCCAACATCTTGAGCTTGGATAAAAGAGTATGTATTGCCTGTAGAAGCAAAGGTTTTCATTAACAGTCTAGATCCTGTAGACCCAGTTGCGTAATCAGAAGTGTATGCTCCGATACTACCGTTTACGTGCAATTTAGTCTGTGGACTAATTGTTCCTATACCAACGTTACCAGAAGAATTAACAGTAAATTTAGCATTAGCCAAATACTCTGGCTGACCACCAGATGGGTCATAACCTACCGACCATCTATCAAAATTCCCAGAATAGTTCATCCCGCAGAACCATTGCTCTCCAGAATATGTAGTATCTGTGTAAAATGTTCCTATGCCTCTACCCTCATAACCTGCCATTACAGTTTGAACTGCTCTAGCTGGCGCTCCAGCCGTATTCGTGGCTGTTAAGAACAAAGAAGTAGTAGTTTGTAAATTATTACCAATTCTTGCTGCATTGCCAGCGACATCAAGTTTGTAAGAAGGATTTGTTGTTCCTATACCAACGTCACCACCGACGATACTCAAAGTGTCGGTTCCTCCTGCACGGAGGTCCATTCTATCACTTCCGTGGTAGTATCTTATATAACCAATATTTGCTGATGCTGTATCGCCAAAAGCTAGATATTGGTAACTACTTGCGGGGCTTGATAATTGAATGCCACAATTACTGCTGTTTTCTATTATTAAATCATCATGACTTACATTTGTGACTATAGTCCCTGCACTAGCTGTTTGGATATGAGTTTTAGCTAGAGGATTAGTTGTTCCTATACCAACGTTGCCGTTTTCATCCCAACTTTGAATTGCTGAAAAACCTCCAAATGCTGGCCCTCTGTATAGATCTAATCTACCATCAGTAAGCCCTCTGTCTGAGATAGCCCATCTTATGTTACCTTCCGTGTAACCGTCTCCATGACCAAAGAATATTTCAGATACATCATTAGTACTTGTGGCATTGAGGTGTAGCTCACCACGATTAGAGCTTCTAATGCCTCGACCTATTAAAGAGTAATTTAAATGGGCATTGCCATTAACTTCCAACTTTTGATCAGGGCTCGTCGTTCCTATACCAACGTTACCATCGCTTTTTATTGTAATACGATCCGCACCAGCGTCTTCATCCCGAATTTTTAAATCACTAGTTGAATTTGTATATATAGAATAGGTTCTGGCATCAGTTCTATCTATAGTGAGTTTTACATCACTGCCACTATCTGCGATATGGAGTAGAGACGATGGACTAGTTGTTCCTATACCAACGTTACCAGCGTTAAACCAACTGTTTCCTTGAGCGCTTAACCTAACATCCTCGTTATTAGAAGCGTCTAAGATAGATATCTTTCCTGAACCTACCCCATCTAAAGAATGATTAATTTTGACAACGCCATTTGAGTTTGAAAAATGAGCTATATCTACACTTGTAGTTGCAGTCGCAGCCACTTCTAACTTAGTGCTAGGGCTCGTTGTTCCAATACCAACGTTACCAGCAGAAATGTGGTTAGCTGTTCCATCAGTATAGAAAGCTATTTTTTCTACACCCCCGTCATACATGTGCAATCTAGCTCCATCAGTGGACCTTTCTGCTATTCTGACAATAGCATTAGTATTGCTGTTTCCTTGTATTGTTAAAGCAGAGTTGGCTGAACTAACACTGTTTGATTTTATAGTTAAAGGCGATGTCGGACTTGTTGTTCCTATACCAACTCTACTATTAGCAATATCAA
>CAKZOO010000088.1 GCA_937136455.1 uncultured Flavobacteriaceae bacterium
TGGAAAAGAGTGAAATTGATGTAAAAGAGATTCCATCTTGGGAGTTATTCGGTTTAACAGAACACGAGTATAACGCCAAAAGAGAATATGATAGTATGGGTGAGAATTACGGTTCTATTTTAGATGAGTTTGAAGATGAAGGAGAGTGATATGCAAGAACAATTACAACAATGGGCGATTGATGAATTTGCCAAAGATGTAGCTAGTGCATTAAATGGTGAACAGTTTGAAATTAAGTTGAACCAGTTCTCAGAATATCGTAAAATGGTGGAATCATTAATTGAAACAAGTAGTGTATTGGTTGGGGATAAAACAGTTAATCTTCACGTAACAGAAGCATTACAAGAATTGGCAGAAATGTTCACTGAAGCAGAAAGTATGAATTTAGATGCGGTTTACCTTAAGCCAGAAGAAGTATCATTATTAAGTAATTTAGTTTAGGAGGTAGTAGAGTTGACACAATACTTAGGAATCGAGATTGATTATTCCCGTGACAATGATTTACCTGAGCAAGGGTATGCATTATTAACACGAAAAGGTTTTTACAAAAAAGATAATGAAAAGTCTCCCCAAGAAAGTTTTGCAAGAGCTGCAACTTGTTTTAGTTACGGAGATTTAGGTTTAGCTCAGAGAATTTATGATGCTGCGTCAAAGCACTGGTTTTCTTTTGCATCCCCAGTGTTGTCTAATGCAGTAGAGCATGTTTATCCAAAGAAGTTAGATTTCGAAGATGTTGAAACTTACCTTAGAGAAAATATTGTTCCTGAAGGGTTACCTATCAGTTGTTTCCTTAGTCATATCCCTGATACAAAAGAGGGATTAGTTAGTACTAGACAAGAAACTTCTTGGTTATCAATGATGGGAGGGGGTATAGGTATCCACGCAGGAATGAGATCCCCTGATGAAAAATCTACTGGAGTTATGAAACATTTAAGAGGTTACGATGCGGATAGTTTGGCTTACAAACAGACTGCAACTCGAAGAGGTAGTATCGGGGTTTACTTAGAAGTGACTCACCCTGAGATTTTAAACTTTATTGATATGCGTAATCCTGTAGGTGGTGATCCGAACAATAAATGTTTTAATCTAAATAATGCAGTTAATATTACTGATGATTTTATGTACAAGGTGGTTAACGGAGAGAAATACGAACTGATTGATCCAAAACACGGTGCGACAGGGCGATTCTTAGATGCTCGTGAGGTGTGGAGCAAGTTATTAGAAACACGGTACGAAACAGGAGAGCCGTACTTAAATTTTATTGATACAGTAAATAATAATATCCCTGATTGGATTACTAACAGAGGTTATAAGGTTCTTCAATCAAATTTGTGCAATGAAATACATTTAATGACTGATTCAGAACGTACTGCTGTGTGCTGTTTATCCAGTCTAAATATAGAAAAATACGATGAGTGGAAAGACTCTGGACTAGTTAAAGATTTAGTGACATATTTAGATAATGTATTAGAATACTTTATTGCACTAGCTCCAAAAGAAGTATCAAGAGCAGTTTACTCTGCTAAGAAGGAACGAGCTATCGGAATGGGGAGTTTAGGTTTCCACAGTTACCTTCAGAGTAAAAATATTCCTTTTGAAAGTGGAGGTTTTAACAGCGCTGTGCAAGAGAATTATAATATTTATAAAAATATTAAAGAACAAGCAATCGCAGCTTCAAAGTTTTTAGGTAAGGAGAGAGGGGAACCAGACGATTGTAAAGGAAGTGGTATGCGTAACAGTCATCTATTAGCTATAGCACCTAATGCATCTAGTAGTTCGCTTATAGGTGTAAGTCCTAGTATAGAACCTTTTGCAGCTAATGCATTTACGTCTCAAGGTAGAGCAGGAGCATTTTTGATTAAAAATAAGCACCTTGATAAGATTTTACGTGAGTATGCGGATTCTAATGGAAAATCTGAAAATTGGGTAGAATCTCAATGGAATAAAATAGTAAATGATGACGGTAGTGTTCAATCATTAGATTGGTTGACAGAACATCAGAAAAAAGTTTTTAGAACATTTTCAGAGATTGACCAGTCCTATGTCATCGAACATGCTTCGATTAGACAACCTTTTGTTTGTCAAGGACAAAGTTTGAATATACAAGTAACACCAAACATAACGAAACAAGAATTGAGTGACTTACATGTAAAAGCTTGGTTTAAGGGTGTTAAGGGTTTATACTACTGCCGCGCCAGTGCAAAAGTAAAGGCTAAGGTAGGTAAACAAGAAATAAAACAACCACTGAATAGTGTGGAAGTAAAAACATCCTTCGAAGGTTGTTTGAGTTGTGAAGGTTAAGGAGGTTTTAATTTACAATGCCAAGTGTTTTTGAGCCAAGTACAAGTTACAGACCATTTAAATACCCATATTTAATGGAAGCTGTAGTGAAACATAATATCGACATGTTCTGGGATCAGCACCAGTTAGATTTCAGTGACGATATCAAGCAATATCATTCTAAGGATGGTCTTAAAACTGAAAATGTGCCTCATGAAGTGAATAAGACCATTCTCACTAAAGTATTAAACCTGTTCACACAAATGGATGTGGCTGCGGGTGAACTTTATTGCACCCTATTAGGTCATACAAAAAATAATGAGGTACGTAATTGGTTTATGGCGGCAGCTAACCGAGAAGGTACTCACCAACGTTGTTATGCCGCTGCTGTAGAAGAGTTAGGTTTTCCTGAATCAACTTGGACAGAGTTTATGGAATATGCAGAGATGCAGGATAAGATAGAAGCTATGCTCTCTTGCAAAGGTGCAGATCCCTCTACCAAGGTTGGTTGGATGAAGACACTAGCTAGACTATTCTTAGCAGAAGGTATATGCCTTTTTGGGGCTTTTGCTTCAATGTTGAACCTAAGACGTTACGGCTTAATGCAAGGTACTAACAAGGTTAACGAGTGGTCTTTAAAAGATGAAGAGGAACATGTGACCTATAATATTCGTATTTTCAAAGAAGAGTTGTCTAACTTCTCTGACGAAGAACAAGAAGATATACTAGAATATGTCAAATTCACCGTTGAAAGTTTTCAAAAGGCAGAAGATAAGTTTATAGACTTAGTTTACTCTATTGGTGATCAAGAAGGTATGACCAAAGAAGATATGAAATTGTATATCAAGTATCTTTGCGATTACCGTCTACAACAAGTAGGGTTAGAACCTATGTTCGGTCAAGAAGATAATGTACTTACTTGGATGGATTGGTTGTTGTCTGGTAAGAAACATACAAACTTCTTCGAAGAACGTGTTACCGATTACAGTCACGATCCTTTAAAAGGAGAGGTGGATTACTTGAAGTATCAAACAACTTTAAAGTACCATCCACCAAAATCCGTAGATACTTCGGAAGTATATAAGGTTTACGGGACGGGTTGGTGTGAGTATTGTAAAAAGGTTACAAACTTTTTTAAAGAAAATGGAATTGAATACGTTTATTATGATTTAGATTCTGACAGCGATGCTAAGAAAACTTTTGAAAATTTCGGACACAAAACAATACCTCAGATTTATAGTGAAGATGGAGTTTTATTAGGTGGTCACGATGACGTTATGTTAGTATTAGCTTCTACAGAAAAAAGAATTTGAGGAAATACTTTTATAAATACTAAAACCAAATCCAAAACTAAGAAACAACGTAAAGACAGGAAACAATTGATTGAGCTTGGTCTACGAAGATTCTTAGAAGAAGATGATAACGATAAGCAAAAAAGGTAAATAATATGATTGAAGAAAAAGAGATGATGAGTGAAAGTAATCCAGCACACGTAAGTAATGAAATGGTTCTCAGTAAAGATGATTTACCACTTAACGGTTTTACAGGACCTTAGTATGAGCACTGAAGATTTTATTCGTAGTGAAGAAGATTGGGGTTTCTCTCCTATCAAGGTTAGCGGTATCACCAAAGAACTGAGTACCGAAGAGTAGTTTTACCATAGTTTGAGGGTGCTTAACAATTAAAACAAGATTGCACAAGGATGTGGATCTTTTATGATAGGAGGTGATTTATGAAATATATGGGGTCTAAGGCTAGACTTGTTAAAAGTATTTTACCTATAATGGAGTCTGTCAGAGGGGAAAGTGTTTGGGTAGAACCTTTTGTCGGTGGTGCAAATATGATCTGTGAAGTTAAGGGTGAACGTATAGGTTATGATTATAACCAGAACCTCATAGCTTGCTTAGATGCACTAGCAAATGGTTGGACACCACCTGAAAACATAACAAGAGATTTCTACAATAAGTGTCGTAACGCAGAGAAAAATGGAGAAGTTAGTCCTATCATAGGTTATGTAGGTGTTAACGGTAGTTACGGAGGTAGATGGTTTGATGGAGGGTATGCTGGAGTAGTTATAACAAAAGAAGGGAAAGAACGTAATTACCCAAAAGAAGCTTATAGTAACGTGATGAAACAAATTTCGGGGCTTAAAGGTGTAACATTCTTGAGTGCTGATTATCAGGAGATCTCTGATATATGGTTACCAGAAAATAGCTTGATATATTGCGATCCACCTTATGCGGGTACGAAAGAGTATAAGGCAGCAAATAAAAGTGGTTTTGATACAAAAGACTTCTGGCAATGGTGTAGAGATATGGTAAGAATCGGTCATAAAGTTTTTATAAGTGAGTACCAAGCACCTGATGATTTCATTTGTATATGGGAGAAAGGTTTTACATCCTCTATGAGAGCAAACGGTGTTATCAAAGGTGATAAGAAGTCTGTAGAAAAATTGTTTATACATGAAGATTTTTACAACGCAAATAAGGAGATATTTGATGGATATTAAACACGAACGTTGTGGTAATTTAGCTGAACGTGAGGGTGTGACATTAGGTTATGACTATTTTTGTCCCACATGTGATGAAGATTTATGTCTTACTGAGTGTAATTTTAAAGTAGGAAGTACTTACAAAAGTTTTGAGCAACTTGTAGAATATGTAGAGCAAAACTCTGAAATTTTTGTAGAGCAATTAGAGGACAATACGTTTGTTGGAAATTGGAGAGGAGAACGTTCATCCTTGAACTTTGAGTTCATCGCAGATTGTTATGTATATTGTCACGAGTTTATCGATAACGGGTTTAAATCTTTATGAAAATAGAAATTTCAGGTAAGGTAATGGTTGCCACACCAAATGATAATTCTTGGAAATATGAACGTATTGGAGATGCGGTTAATTTCGAGAAAGGTGATTTAGACGAAGATGATATTTTTGAGATAAAGTTACGTTTGGATAATATTTTTAATTTAGCAGGGGAGATTAAGTATGGGCGTTAAGAAGTTTTTTGGTAAGGTAGTAGATTATGTTAAGAATTATAAAGGGTTGGTGTTTGTACAAGCAGCAGGTATCTTCAGCTTACTGACGTATTGGTTATCAGGTAATACCGATTGGCTAATATTTGCAACCATTTTTAGTGTTTTTACTGCAGAAGAACGTATCATGATTTACTTAAAAAGTTTGACAGGTGTATTATTATCAATTGAAGAGGTAGTGGATGACGAAAAGAATTGATTATACTTTACAAAGGGTAGATTCACGTTCAGACAGTAGTTATGGCGTTTTGTTTGATAGTGATATGACACACAAGTGTTTTATAATTGAAGATGAGCCTCGTGAAGTTAAGGTAGACGGAGAGACACGTATACCAGCAGGAACATACCAGATTAAACACAGAGAGGTCTTATCACCACTGACAAAGAAGTATCGTGAAAAGTATCCTTGGTTCAATTGGCATCTAGAGTTACAAAATGTACCTGATTTCACTCACTGTTACATTCATGTGGGAAATTTTGAATCGAATACGGAAGGTTGCCTTTTGACAAATAAAAACGTTTCTGAAGTAAATGGTCAGTGGGTAGGTGGAAATTCCGTAAAAGCGTTTGGTGAAGTTTATAAGGAGATGAGTTATTACCTAGATCAAGGTTATGAAGTGTATATCACTATCCGTGATGAAGATTATTTGAAACAACCTTTTTAAGGAGAGAGTTATGACAAAACGTAATAGACAAGAAGTACAGGATCGTAAGCAACAAAGACGAGAGCGAATGGGTAAGGTTGTTAAAGATAAGTTTCAAGAGGAGAAAGCAGCTAAACAGGTGAATATCATACCTAAGAACCATAACCAAAAGTTGTACTTGGACTCATTAAAACGTAATAAAATAACCGTTGCCAAGGGGAGTAGCGGTAGTGGAAAAACTTATGTTGGTTGTTGCTATGCAGGGAATAAGTTACTAAAAGGGGAAGTTGATAAAATCATATTGATACGTCCCTATGAGCAAGTAGGGAGGTCAATCGGATTAAGACCGGGGACAAGTGAGGAAAAGTTACTACCTCTGATGCAAAGTATGCTGCAGCCGCTAGAGGAAATGTTCGGTCAGGGTGCATTTAACTACCATTTAGAACATGGAAATATTGTACTGGAGGCGTTAGAAGATATTAGGGGAAGGTCTTATTCTGATGCTATAGTTATTGTGGACGAAGCACAATCTTGTGATATGAAAACTATACAGACGCTAGTGACAAGACTGGGAGAAAATGCCCAACTTATTCTTTGTGGGGACGGAATTAACTGGCAGGTAGACATAAAAGGTGTCAGCGGTCTAAATTGGTTTACAGATACAATCAAGAGATTACGTAAAAATATACCTAATTACTTAGATAAAGATGATGTTAATCAACTTACAAACAATATTGGGATAGTGCATTTCACCAAAGATGATGTTGTTAGGTCAGGATTGACCAAGATGTTTGTTAAGGTGTTTGATGAGGAGAGTTATGGCTAATAAAGAGAAAGGAAGAGATAGCTAAAATATTGGCAGAGAGGTATAAATCTTCGTTAGATGAGAGAGCTTACTCAGCTTTGAGGAATTATACTGTAAATATTGAAGATTAACTAGGAGGAAAATTATGTATAAAGATGAGAACCATTTCGTAGAAACAACTAAAGTACAACCTTATGTGGATACTTTATCTTATGATATATTTCTGGATGAGTCGGTATCTTCTCCTGAATACTACCGTAGTGTAATCACTGCCTTGAACAAAGCGAATGAGGGTGACAAGGTTAATATCTTCATTAACTCTGGTGGTGGTTTAGTTTCTACGGCTACAGCGATTATTCACGCAATGGATCGTTGTTCTGCTAAGATAGTAGCACATTTAGTAGGAGATTGTTGTTCTGCAGCTACTATGATAGCACTTCACGCAGATATGTGGGAAATTTCTGAGAATGTTACTTTTATGGTGCATACTTGTTCTTTCGGAGTGTTCAATTCTGCTGAAAAGATTAAAGACCAGCATGACTTTGTTCAAAAACAGAATCGAGAAACTATGTACCGTGAATATACAGGACTATTAACAGATGAAGAGATTGAACGTTGTTTAGATGGTAAGGAGTTTTGGTTTGGAGCTACTGAACTTACTGAAAGACTACAACGTTTTGCAGAACACCGTCAAAACAAACAATCTTCTGCCCTAAACTCACTTTATTCCGCACAAGAGGAAAATGTTGAGAAATATGAGCAGATTTTACTAGACAAGCTAGTGGAAAGTGGTGACATTTCTGCAGAAGAACGTGATATTGCAGAAAAGGTGCAGAAAGCTTCTCTAAAATTAGATGAACAATTGTCTGATGAAGAGTTTGACGCTTTGATGAATGGAGAACATCCACCTAAAGAACCTATTCCTGAGAAAGTGTCCTCTATGTTCGAAGATGATTTACCTTGTTTTATGATTTATGATATGAACGATGTAGAGTATGGTATTGTATCTTATGAAGTGTTAGATGGTGAACCTATCCGTATTGAGTTAGAACTTATGGAAGATAATAGCTATTTATCGATTAATAAAACTTACCTAGAAGATTTACCTAAGTCAGAATTGAAAGGTATTTTAGATAGTATTGGTATACGTTATGCACATAATTCTGGTGATAAACGTTTAGCTGAGAAAGTGGAAGAAGCTATCACCGAATATGCCAAAGACCATTTAGAAGAAAATATTAAATAAAAAGTTTGACACACATAAGCACTTGTTCTATTATGAGCGAGTGCTTTATTTTTATGAGGAGAATATAATGCGTAAACGAGATAAGCTTTACCAAGTATCATTAGTATTTTATACACTGATGTTTGCCGTGATATTGAATACTTGGTTGAAAGATACTTGGATTTTAGTGTTGACATCTACAATACTAAGTGTATTATCAACAGAAGTGACAGCTCAAGGGGCAGAGTTGTTTTCGAAAAGTAATAAATTGGAGGAAGATGATGATTAGT
>CAKZOO010000089.1 GCA_937136455.1 uncultured Flavobacteriaceae bacterium
GGTTCGCTTCTTTCCCTTGTTTTCTAATTCTTCCATAAATAAGTCTAATTTGTGTCAACTTATTTCAGGACGGGACAGTACAAATAAAAAAAGCAGCCCCAAAAGGCTGCTTTTTCATTGTTTAGTTGGTTTGATTTAGGTATCTGTTTAGATATTAGCTGCGAGCCAATCTCCAACTTCAGATGTTTTATAGGCTTTAGCTCCTTCAGATAAGTCTTCAGTTACTACACCTTCTGCTAATGATTTATTTACAACAGTTCTAATTGCTTCTGCTTCTTCTGTTAGACCAAATTGATCAAACATCATAGCTGCAGATAATACAGTTGCCAATGGGTTAGCGATATCTTTTCCAGCTGCTTGTGGATAGGATCCGTGAATTGGTTCGAATAAAGAAGTTTTAGTTCCTAGAGATGCAGATGGCATCAATCCCATCGATCCCGATATAACAGAAGCTTCATCGGTTAAAATATCTCCAAATAAGTTTTCAGTAATCAGTACATCGTAGTCATTTGGCCATTGAACAAGTCTCATGGCTACTGCATCTACAAATTCGTAAGACACCTCTACTTCTGGATAGTCTTTTTCCATCGCTTGAACAGTTTCTCTCCACAAACGAGAAGATTCTAATACGTTGGCCTTATCAACACAACAAAGTCTCTTAGAACGCTTCATTGCGAGTTCAAATCCTTTCTTCGCAAGACGTTGTACTTCTTCTCTTGTATAAGTACAGGTATCAAAAGCAGTATTTCCATCGTCTTTTCTTCCACGTTCACCAAAGTAGATACCTCCAGTTAATTCTCTTAGGAATACTAAATCAGTTCCTTCGATACGCTCTCTTTTTAAAGGAGATTTATCGATTAATGAAGGAAAGGTAAAGGTTGGTCTTACGTTTGCGAAAAGACCTAATTTTTGTCTCATCTTTAAGAGTCCTTGCTCTGGTCTTACCTTTGCAGATGGATCATTGTCAAATCTAGGGTGACCAATAGCTCCAAATAATACAGCATCTGCATTGGCACAAATTTCATGAGTTTCATCTGGATAAGGTTCTCCTACTGCATCAATAGCTGCAGCTCCTGTTAAAGCAGGCTGCCAGTTGATTTCATGTCCAAATTTTTGAGCTACTGCATCCGATACTTTTACGGCCTGGTCAATAACTTCTGGTCCTATACCATCTCCTGCTAGTAAGGCAATATTTAATTTCATAATCCTATTTTATTTATATGATATGTTTAACATTTTTTCTGTGGCTTTAATAGCCGATACGGTTTGATCTGTGTCAATACCTCTTGTCTTAAATTCCTTAGTATTGTCCGACCAGGTGATGATTGTTTCACACAAGGCGTCAGAATGCGAACCAGGTGGGATGCGTACAGCGTAATCAATCAATAGGGGTAATTCTAATTTTTCTTCTTTATACACCCTTCTAATAGCATTCATAAAGGCATCAAACTGTCCATCACCATTGGCTGTCTCTTCATAGCATTTATCCTTGATGCATATAGAAACAGTAGCTGTAGGTTTTAAGCCTTTTGCATGTGTAAGTGCATAGGATTCAATATGAACGTTTTCAAGGTCGCTTCCTCTGTCGAGTACATCAGAAATGATATAAGGTAAATCCTCTTTCGTAACGCGTTCTTTTTTATCTCCAAGCTCAATAATGCGTTGAGTTACTTTCTTGAGCTCATCGTCAGCAAGGGTTAGACCTAACTGTTGTAAATTCTTGACAATATTTGCTTTTCCTGAAGTTTTACCGAGTGCATATTGGCGTTTTCTACCAAAGCGTTCAGGCAGTAAATCATTAAAGTAAAGGTTATTCTTAGAATCTCCATCTGCATGTATTCCAGCTGTTTGCGTGAAAACATTATCACCTACAATTGGTTTGTTAGCAGGAATTACAATTCCTGAAAACGCAGAAACTAATTTACTGATTTGATAGAGTGATTTTTCTTTAACTCCGATTTCAATTTCAGGTAAGAAATCATTTACTGCGGCAACAACACTCGCAAGTGGAGCATTTCCAGCGCGTTCTCCCATACCATTTACGGTAAGGTGCACCCCGTTAACCCCCGCTTTAATCGCTTCCATGACATTGGCAACACTGAGATCGTAATCATTGTGTCCGTGGAAATCAAATTGAAGATTAGGATAAGCAGCTACTATTGAACTTATAAACTCGTAAGTTTCAGTATGTGTCAACACTCCAAGAGTATCTGGAAGCAACACACGTTCGATCTTTTGAGTTGCTAAAAAACTGAGGAATTCAAAGACATACTCTCTGCTATTGCGCATTCCATTAGACCAATCTTCAAGATAGACGTTGGTCTTAATCCCTTTTTCTTGTGCCAATTGAATCACATCAGCAATTTCACTAAAGTGCTGCTGCGGAGTCTTCTTGAGTTGATGCGTTAAGTGATTTAGAGATCCTTTGGTCAATAAATTCTGAACCTTCGCTCCAGAATTTACCATCCAATCAATGGAAACACCTCCATCGACAAAAGTCAATACTTCAACCTTGTCTTGATGATTAGTTTCATTGGCCCAATCCAATATATCCTTAACTGCTTGAAATTCACCCTCAGAAACACGCGCTGAAGCCACTTCAATACGATCCACATGGATTTCATCGAGTAGTAATTTCGCAAGTGTTAGTTTTTCTTTAGCCGAAAAAGAAACACCAGAGGTCTGTTCACCATCCCTTAGGGTGGTGTCCATAATTTCAACCTTGCGCTTGTTTAATGCCATGGGTGGAATTTAATTATAAAGGCGTGTTTTCAGCGAATTCTGATATTGATTCTCCCATATTCATCAAATAGTCGATATCGTCAAATCCGTTGAGCATATTTCCTTTTTTGTAGTCGTTGATTTCAAAAGATTCAGAAGTACCAGTGGTATTTAAACTGATTTTTTGATTTGGTAAATCAACAGTCAATGTTGCATTTGGATCTGCTTCAATAGCTTTAAAGATTTCATCTAAGAACTCAGGACTTACCTGTACTGGTAATACTCCAATATTCAAACAGTTGTTTTTAAAGATATCAGCAAAGAAACTAGATACGACACATCGGAATCCGTAATCGTATACGGCCCATGCTGCGTGCTCTCTAGAAGATCCAGATCCAAAGTTTTTACCTCCAACAAGGATTTTACCTGAGTAGGTAGGGTTGTTTAAAACAAAATCTTGCTTTGGACTATTGTCTGAATTGTATCTCCAATCTCTAAATAAGTTGTCACCAAAACCTTTGCGTTCTGTCGCCTTTAAAAAACGAGCAGGGATAATTTGATCCGTATCCACATTTTCAATAGGTAATGGAACTGCTGTCGATTCTAATACTGTAAATTTATCGTATGCCATTGTATTCGTTTTTTAAATTAATTCTCTAGGATCTGTTACTACACCAGTTACTGCAGCAGCTGCTGCTACTAATGGACTTGCTAACATTGTTCTAGATCCAGGGCCTTGACGTCCTTCAAAGTTTCTATTAGAGGTACTCACTGCGTATTTTCCAGCTGGAATCTTATCGTCATTCATCGCTAAACAAGCAGAACAACCTGGTTCTCTAAGTTCAAACCCTGCTTCATTAAAGATGTCTAAAAGACCTTCTTCTTTGATGGCAGCTTCTACTTGGTGAGAACCTGGAACCAACCATGCTGTGATATGGTCTGCTTTCTTTCTTCCTTTTACGACAGATGCAAAAGCTCTAAAGTCTTCGATACGTCCATTGGTACAACTACCGATGAATACGTAATCTACTTTTTTACCGAGCATTGCTTCACCTTCGTGGTATTCCATATAGTCAAGAGACTTTTTATAACTAGCCTCAGCTGCGTCTAAATCAGCAGCAGTAGGGATGGTGTTAGAAATACCCATTCCTAATCCAGGGTTTGTTCCAAAGGTAATCATCGGTTCGATGTCCGATCCTTGGAAGGTGATTTCACGATCGAATTCAGCACCTTCATCGGTATAAAGTGTATCCCAGTAGGCTTGTGCTTTTTCTAAATCAGCTCCTTTTGGAGTAAATTCTCTACCGCTGATATAATCAAAAGTCTTTTGATCCGGAGCAATCATACCACCACGAGCACCCATCTCAATCGATAAGTTACACACGGTCATACGACCTTCCATAGTCATATTTTCAAATACCTCTCCAGCGTACTCAATAAAGTAACCTGTTGCACCAGAAGTAGTTAATTTTGAAATTATATACAATCCAACGTCTTTAGGTGTTACTCCTTTGTTAAGAGTTCCTTCGACTTTGATTCTCATTTTCTTAGGCTTAGGTTGCATAATACACTGAGTAGAAAGCACCATTTCAACTTCAGAAGTACCAATTCCAAAAGCAATAGCTCCAAAAGCTCCATGAGTAGAAGTATGTGAATCACCACATACAATTGTAGCACCTGGTTGCGTGATACCATACTCTGGTCCAACAACGTGAACGACACCGTTCTTCTCATGTCCCAATCCCCAGTAAGAAACACCGTGTTCTTTTGCATTAGCTTCTAAAGCCGCTAATTGATTTGCAGAAAGTGGATCTTCTACAGGTAAGTGTTGATTAATAGTAGGGGTGTTGTGGTCTGCAGTAGCGAATGTACGCTCTGGATACTTCACTTTAATTCCTCTGTTGTTCAATCCTAAAAAGGCAACAGGAGAAGTCACTTCATGAACCATATGACGGTCAATAAACAACACATCAGGTCCATTTTCAATCGATTTCACAACATGTGAATCCCAAACTTTATCAAATAATGTTTTTTTCATAAGTCTTTATGCTATAATTCTTTGCGTATAAGAAGCTGTAAAATTAAGAATTTTTAAACAGTTTTAGTCTAATTAACTTCTTTAATATTACGATGTTCAACTGATATAATTCCAAATATTTTTATGCTTAACTATTTGATTATAAGCATTTTTAATAGGAGTGTTATTACTATCGCTCAGTAGGGGATCCTTTTTTAACAAATTTGATGCAATTTGTCTTGCATGCATCAAAAGTGCTTTATCTACACTTACATCTGCTATTTTTAATTGCAATACACCCGATTGTTGAGTCCCCATCAAATCACCTGGTCCTCTTAATTTCAGATCTTCTTCCGCAATTTCAAATCCATCGGTGGTACGAACCATGGTTTCCAATCTGGTTTTGGCATCTGAAGACAATTTATCACCACTGATGAGTATACAATAACTCTGCTCGGCTCCACGTCCAACCCTTCCTCGAAGTTGGTGTAGTTGAGAGAGTCCAAAACGCTCTGCACTTTCGATAATCATCACCGAAGCATTAGGAACATTAACACCCACCTCGATTACTGTAGTTGCCACCATGATCTGAGTTTGTCCTTTTACAAATCGCTCCATTTCATAGGCTTTGTCTTCAGATCTCATCTTTCCGTGTACAATAGAAATTTGGTAATCGGGTAGGGGAAAATACCTTGAAATACTCTCATAACCATCCATCAAATCTTTGTAGTCCATGGCAGCTGATTCCTGAATCAATGGATATACAATATAGATTTGTCTTCCCTTTTTAATCTCTTCCTTGAGAAAAGCAAAGATCTTTAATCGGTTGCGATCTGAACGCCAAACGGTTTTAATCTCTTTTCTTCCAGGGGGCATTTCATCGATAACGGAACTGTCTAAATCTCCATATACACTCATTGCAAGGGTTCTTGGAATAGGAGTTGCGGTCATTACCAATACATGAGGTGGCAATTGATTCTTTCTCCAAAGTTTAGAACGTTGTTTAACTCCAAAACGGTGTTGTTCATCGATAACTGCCAATCCGAGGTTTTTAAATACGACAGTATCCTCAATTAAGGCGTGAGTACCGATAAGTATGTGGACCGATCCGTCTTGTAGTCCCTCAGCTAAAGAGGTTCGATCCGCTTTTGAAGTAGATCCACTTAAAAAACGCACTTCGATAGCTACCGCTTTTAAAAGTTCTTTAATCGCATTGTAATGTTGTTCTGCTAAAATCTCTGTCGGAGCCATTAAACAGGCTTGGAAACCA
>CAKZOO010000090.1 GCA_937136455.1 uncultured Flavobacteriaceae bacterium
CAGGTAAATCCAGCGATTTGGTCTTATTTCACCATGTTAAAATTTAACTTTGACGAAGCCTGGGTAGGCTATTCTTTAGGCTTTGTAGGATTGATGGTCGCTATTGTACAAGGAGGTCTCATCCGTATGGTTATTCCTCTACTGGGTGATTGGAAAGCTCTAGTTATAGGATTTTTGTTCAATATCATTGGTTTTGTAGCCTTTGCATATTCAACTCAGGTATGGATGCTATTTGCATTTATTGTTCCCTTTTCTTTAGGAGGATTTGCGGGACCTGCACTTCAAGGAATTATATCCAAACAAGTCCCGGACAATGAACAAGGTGAGCTACAGGGTTCTTTAACGAGTTTAATGAGTATTAGTTCCATTATAGGACCTCCAATCTTTACAGCGTTGTTTCATTTCTATACCGAAGCCCCTTCGGAGCGCTTTTTTCCAGGTTCTCCATTTCTATTAGCTGCAATTATTTGTGTCGTCGCTGCATTTCTAGCCTTGAGATCCTATAAAAAACACCATCAATAGTTAGATGAACCCTTTTTCTCTTGCAGTGATAATGAGTTCTCTATCGTTATCTGCATTGAGAATTTCTTTCATTCTCTTTTTTCTATTTTCAATTGAAGCTCTAGAAATCGCTAAAATATCGACCATATCTTTGATACGACTACCCATTGAGATTTCATAGATAATTCTTCGATCGATATCATCAATGTAATTGTGTTGATTGTTGGTGAGGTTATCGATGATCTTACTGATCTTTGGACTGTAGCTCTTTTTACCTGCTAGAACATTTTTGAATGCTTCGATGATTTCATCTATAGTCATTTCACTTTTAATCATAACAGAGGAGGGCAGTAATTTGCCTAATAAACTTGACAAGCGATAATTGTCACTTAAACTAGTGCTGACAATAATTTTAGCATCGGGAAAGTATTTTTTTAAATAGACACCCACATCCTCACCAGAAAGCAAATCCAGAGATTCATCTCCTGGGATACTGATGTCTAAAAAGACTATATTAATGGTTTTTGAATTGTTTTTAAAATCGTGAATACAATCATAAGCTTCCCTGCAATTAGTGGCTTTAGAAATTGAAAAAGTGATGTCTTGATCAGTTTCATCAAGATAAAAATTAATGGCTTCTTCGTAGTTTTTAACCATCAAAGGGTGGTCTTCAATAATGAGTATATTATTATTTGTCATAGATATTGGGTATTATAATGGTAAAAATGGTACCATTCGTTGTAGTATTTATTTTAAGGGATCCTTTTAAAAATTCCTTGACACGAGTTTTGATATTGGTTAATCCGATACCTTTATTTTTCTGATGAACATCAAAACCTTTACCATTATCGGATATAATAAGACTTAATTTACCGTCTTCGTTATTGATTGAAAAATTTACTTTGAATTCAGAAGCTTTAGAGTGTTTCATCGTGTTTTTGTAAGTTTCTTGAATGATTCTAAGAATGTTGGATTTTAAAGAATCATTGATCGATTCCCAGTGAATGAGTTTTTCTTGTAAAATACTAACCTGAAGTTTTTCTGTCGATTTGATGTTGTCTCTTAAGATTTCAAGGAAGTCAATAAACTCTACAGCTTGATTGTGCAAGTCGTGAGAAAGGGATCTAATTTCGTTTTCAAGTTTGTTGATTTCTTTTTCATAATCGTGATCGACTAAATCAGCAGCGCCTAATTTTGTTGTTTTTTTGAGTAATACACCTATCGATAGTCGGATGCTTGCTAATGAACTCAAAACTCCGTCGTGTAGTTCCATTGAAATTCTTCTGCGTTCTTTTCCAATACCCTCTTCAATTTTTTCTCGACTCTTAACGGTTAGTTTGTACATTTCAATCTTATCCATTTCAATTTGATTGGTCAATTCCAATTGCTTCTGTCTGTTTCTTTGTAATAGAATGTAGAATACAAGGGCAAAAGTCAATACAAATAAAAATATTGAGGTCATTAAGTATTTGTTGGTCTCCAATAGTTTGTCTGCTCGCTCTTTTATTTGTTCAGTCTCGTATTCGATACGGGTAAATTTGTTTCGGATGGATCGATCCACCAAATCCAAACTGTCTTTGAGTTTTTTATAGGAAGCAAAATAATAACTGTCATTAGAGTTGTCTACAAGACTGAGGAGTTCATAGGCTTCGAGCTCTAATTCAAAGTAGTTGATTTCTTGAGCACCACTCAAGGCCTTTTTAGCATAGACTAGTGCTTGAATTGAATCGGGTTTTTTGAGGTAGAGATTAGAGAGTTTAATATAGCTATCAATTATGCTGGTCTTTAGTGCTTCTTGTTCTCTAATTCTTGTCGCATCAAGTAATTCTTCTTCAACTTGAGGAGAATAGCCTCCCCTTAAAAACTGTGTGTAGTATAAATTGGTGTTGTAACGTGTAAAGCTGTCCTTATCTTCATCGGATACCTCTTGTAGTGCAAGCTTGAAGTAATCAATGGCTCTATCGTAATCTTGACTTTTTTGATAGAGGATTGCCAGATTGTTGTAAATACTTTTGAGTAAATCTTTGTTTTCTCCACTCTCTTTGATGATCGATATGGCGTGATTAAATTGTTCAATAGCTTCATCTCGATCGTTGATTTGCATATAAATAATTCCAAGTAAGTTCCTATTGAGAGTTCGTTGCTTGTAATCTTTTATTTCTAATAAATTTAATGATTTATAGATGTTTACTTCAGCTCCAGTCAGATCGTGAAAGCGCTTTTGAATATTCGCTTTGTTGTAAAGCTGTTTTGCTTCTAGGAGATTTTCTTTTAAATCACTGTAAATAGAAGCTGAGCGATGGTAGTAGTAATAGGCACTGTCGTTTTGTTCAATTTTATCGTAAAATATTGCGTAGTTCCAATCTGCATCAGCAATGGAAAGGCTATCAGTTTTTAGTATTGCAAGGTTTTTGTAATTCTTATTAGTATTGAGAAATAAGTCATTTGTCCCCTCTTGTAGGTAATTGTAGGCTAGTTTTTTTAATTGTTCAATTTGCTGATCAGTAATAACCTTAGATTCTTTTTTAGGGTTACAACTGCTCAAAACTAAAACAATTCCGATAATGAAGTAATAAGATATTTTCATAAAAAAAAAGCCCTACTAAAGTAAGGCATTTTTATTGATATATGTCAATATTATTTAATCTTTTCCAGCACTTGGGCTTTCAGTTTCACCATCTGTTATTTGATAAACAGATAATAATTCGTCTTGACTCGACTGAGTTTCTTCTTTTGAACATGCTACAAAGGTTGCTGCTACAACTGCTAATAGGAATAAGATTTTGATCGTTTTCATCTTTAAAGGTTTTAGTATGATTAGATTAATAAGTATGTTTTTCAGATTTTAAAAATTCAGAAGAAAGGTTCTTCTTTTGTTGAATTTTTATACTGCTAAGGTAACTGTGAATTTTCACATAGCATTAGGGATTTTCCCTAATAATATAGGGTAAATCCCTATAGGTGCTTGACAATCAATATATTAAATTTAGTGAATTAACCTTGACTTTTAGGGGATTATCACAAGAAAGCGAAATAGAGTGGGGTACTTTTACCAAAGAAATTAACATAAATCATTAATTCTAAACTCTACCGCTATGAAATTATTTAAAAGAATTCTGTTTAAATTAAGATCTAATTCAAAATTCAAAAATCTTAAAGAAGAAGCCAAAGAAGATCAAAGTCACGATTGTTATAATCCAAAATGTGAGAACTTTAAATTAACTGGTAAAGTTGTAAATACCTTATTGATAGGAATGCTTATTCATTAGAATTAGTCCTAATTAGTTTTTAGGGAATATTGCTAAATAATTAGGTGATTTGATGAAGAGATAAATTCGATTCTAATTTAGTTTTATTTAAAATCGAATATTAAAATAAATATATATAGAACATCCCCCCTCTATATATTTCGAAA
>CAKZOO010000091.1 GCA_937136455.1 uncultured Flavobacteriaceae bacterium
GCTTTCCCCAACTACAATGATGGCCAACGCACCAATGCCAACTCAGCAAGTGCTGCTTTGAATAAATGGCTAAAATCCAAGATTGGGCGAGGTTATACAATTCACAGCTTCAGGCATTCAATGCGTGATAGATTGAGGGCGGTAGAATGTCCCAGCGAGATTATCGATCAGATTGGTGGTTGGCTAACGCACGGCGTTGGAAATAGCTATGGCAACGGATATCCTGAAGCTCTATTGTTCAAATGGTTGTGTAGAATTTGATAGCATTTATGTCTTAATGAGTCCTTATGGACAATTTGGCTTAAATGCACTCGACCACTTTACAAAAAACTGTAGAGTAACAATGGGTATAATCTGGGACAAATCTGTCCTTTAACGTCAAGCATAAATCTGAGTGTTAGCGGTATTGCCGAGTAACGGAGTATAAAATTGACTGATAAGAAAATACTAAGAAAAATTGCAGTCATTTTTGTAACCGATGTTGTAGGCTTCAGTAAAATGATGGAGGCAAACGAAGATCAAACTCTCCAGAGCTTTCGTGCCTGCAAAGAAATTCTCGATAAGCTTTTTGAAGAGCATGGCGGAAGAATATTTAACACAGCCGGTGACTCAGTACTTGCTGAGTTTCAAAGTGCAGTTTCTGCAATGGTTTGCGCAGCCGAGTTTCAAAAGTTGATAAAACAGCGAAATAGCGCACTAGACACGCAATCACAAATGAACTTCCGAATTGGTTTAAATATGGGAGATGTGATTGTTGAAGGCGATAACCTCTATGGGGACGGAGTAAATGTAGCTGCCCGGCTCGAGGCATTATGTCAGCCCGGAGGGGTTTGCCTGTCCAAAGCAATACATGATTTTGTTGGTCAAAAGGTAGAGCTTACATTCAATGACATCGGTCAACAAAAAGTTAAAAATACTGATGTTCATGCGTTTGATCTTGTCATTGATGGCTCTGCCAATCGAGAACTGAGGTCAGAGCCAATATTGGAAACTGAGAATGATGAGCGAGAGCTTGGTGCCATCGCTGTTTTACCATTTGAAAACCAAAGTAATGATCCAGAGCAGGATTTCTTTGTTGATGGTATTACCGACGATATAATTGCTAACTTGTCTCTCTGGCGAACTTTTCCAGTTATATCAAGAAACTCCAGTTTTGTATTTAAAGGAAAATCCGTTAGTGCAAATGATGTAGCGCAAGAACTAGGCGCTCGATACGTCGTCCAAGGAAGTATTCGGAAGGGTGGGCAAAGGGTTCGCATCACGGCTCAATTGGTTGATGCTGAGAAAGATAGACAGCTTTGGTCTGAAAGGTGGGATAGAAGTTTAGAGGATATTTTTGACGTTCAGGACGAAGTATCCGCAGCAGTTGCTGCGCAAGTAAATCCTGCTATTCAAATTTATGAGGTAGAAAGAATAGAACGAGCTAGGCCTACTAATTTAACGGCCTGGGAACTATATTTGAAGGCTCTTCACACCTTTAATGAGCGAACAAAAGCTGATCACTATGATCCTGGGGTAGTCGAAGCGAAGAAAATGTGTGAGAAGGTAATTGAATTGGACAAAAATATGTCTCATGCCTATTCACTCATGGCAGACATTTATTTTGCAGAATTAGGGCAATTTCTTTCAGAAGATTCTTCTGTCACGCTTCAAAAAATTTATGATTATGCGAAAATAGCTTCGGATTTAGAGCCTAAGAATTCGGTAGCAGCGAATCTCATTGCCTCGCATTTTTTCTTTTCAGGGAAATTTGATAAATCAAAATTATATGCAGAAAGAGCGGTTAAACTAAATCCCAGTTTTCCAGAGGCATTATATCGATTGGGGCAATCTCTTGTGCATTCGGGTAATTATTCTGGAGCGGAACAATACTATCATAAGGCAATTTCATTAAGCCCTTTAGATCCTAATTCCACTACTTACAAAAATGGTTTATTTTTTGCTAGCTTGGGTCAGGGCAATTTTGACGTTGCATTAAGTTATAATGATGAATGCAGGCTTCAATTTCCGAATGTTGGTACATATAAGGGGTTCAATGCGGCTACCCTTGGCCATTTAAATCGAGATGGTGAGGCAAAAATTGCCCTTAAAGAATATTTGGCTCTTCGGCCAAACCTGAAGAAGAAATCTGATTATAAAAAAATCTTTGTACCAAATTCAACTTTGGCCGACATCCTTATTGAAGGATTGGTAAAAGCAGGCTGGCAACCAGAAGATGTGGGATAAATTTTCTGCTTATGTGATGAACCGACTTTGTTTTTCTGAATAGCGTTTAATTACGTAAATATTGAATGCACTTAAACGATTAGAGTGTATTCGGAGAACAAACGAATAGATCTCTTTTTACCAGTCCCTCTTTAATCACCTCTAATTTGGATTTCCAGTTAGACATCCTATCCAACGCTTGTTTTTCACCTAACAGCTTGATTAGTTCTTGTTGATGTAAATCGTCGGCTTCTATCTGTAATCGGCAAGTTTCTTGATATTCTTTGGAAAGGTCAATTTGATCATCAATATGCCACCCGCACTCACGCAACATCGTTTCATATTCTCCGTCTGTTTGAATAAAATTAGGAGAGTTTAAGACCGCCCTTTCATAATCTATTTTATCCAGTCCGGGTGTTATATAAATCACCGAGAACACCATTTTTCCTTGCTCACGAATTATTCGGCGACATTCAATTAGCACTTTTTCTTTTGAAAAAAGGCAGCACAGCAAATCACTGTGGCTCAATGCGTCAAAACTTTGGTCTTCAAACGGAAGTTCAGCGGCATCAGCGATTATAGTTGTCACCCTTTCTGAAATTTTGTCTTGGATTGAGCGGTTTGCGGCAAGCTTTAAGCCTGTTTCCGGTAAATCTACCAAAGTTAAAGAACAACCGCTTATTGAGGACAAATACAGTCCAGGCCAACCAGCGCCGGCACCGATATCGATTAAAGATGATCGAGGTGAAAGGCCCAATTTCTGACCCATTAAGATCGCTTGCTTTTCTGTAGTCCAACTGTTGCCACCATAGCAACAGCCACAAGTGTACTTTTCTATTCTCCGCAAAACGTCATGGGTGGAGAGTTGATAAAAATTATTGAATTTAGCTATTTGTTCACGTTCAGCTTTGGTACAATTCGCCAACTTAAATTACCTTTTGCTGTGCTTATACGCTACCTTAAACCTGGCTCTGATGGACTTAGTCCTCAAGGAATAAGCAATCCTACCCGTTCTGTAATGCCGTCTTAGATCAGCAGGTACTCGACGGGAGAAATACCAGACGCCGTCTTTTTGGAATGTGTAACGATTAGATTTGGTTGCCAGCATGGTCTACGGTTCACTATCAAAGTCAAAATAGTGAGGTATTACAATGCGTTATGTGAGTGAGTGGCGCACCGGGGAGGTGATGGTTCCTCCGGTAGGAAACGACCCAACGCATTAACCCCACAAAACAAGGCTACTGCCTCATTTCGGTTCCTGCAACAGGCGTATTTTGGTCTACGGTTTGGTCTACGATAGCGAGGGGGGGGGGCGAGCGGTAGGCCCCCCTATGGCGGTATCGTGCACAAGCCTGGCCTGCGATTGGGATTTAATAATCGTCAAGTTGACGGTTTTGATTGCACAGGGGGATGAGGCTGGCTGTGTATCTACGAGGGTTGGATGGTCTATTAGTATTCCTCTTTCTCGTAGAAGAAGAAAACAATGTAGGGAATGTAGGGAATGTAGCCCAATCCGAAAAGTCCCCACAGAAGTCCCAGTAGAAAGTTTTCAGAAAGGGCTACACAGCCTACATCGCCTACATCAGTAGGTTAAGCAGGGTTGGATGCCGTGCCATTGCAGGCCATTCGAGGAGCGGTGTTGGTAGACGCCAGTGATCTTTTCCAATGAGCGCTTGAAGGACGCTTGGGATTGTGACTTGCGACCTGCGCCTGAACACCAATCACGATAAGCCTGAAAAAACTTAGAGGCTGCGCAAGAATGGTCTTTATCAACCTCGCATTCGTCTTGAATGAACTGACTGATGCTATCCATTGAAATGCGATATTCTGCCACCTGGGCTTCCACGATGTCAGGCGTTTGCAGGCCATTATTTTGCCAATCGAGACAACCCTCAATTGCCCAATTTAAAATACCTGGAAGTTCCTTTAGCAATTTATCACTCAGGTTTTTATCCTGCTCTTCAGCAGAAAATGTTCTGTTGAACGGGATCGCTTTGATCCGCCGCCAAATACCATGATCTGTATTGTTGATTTGTGGCAGACTATTTGTTGCTAACCATAACTTTCCAATGATGTTGAATTGGATATGGCTACCATAAAGCGGTCGTCCCTTTAAACGATCGCCGCCCGTCATCTGTTTGATCTTGGCTTCTGCTAATGATTGCCCTTCTTCCGTTTCACTGACTGTGATTAACCGTGCACCAATCAAGTCTACCAAATCATCACCGATGGAATTACCACCATTGGCGATCAACGTCTGTGAGGCTGCTGTTGAACCATACAGACCAAGCAGTTTGTTAATCACGTTGATGAAGGTGGATTTACCATTAGCCCCATCGCCAATCATGATAAAAAGGCATTGTTCTGAAGTTGACCCAGTTAGACTGTAGCCGATGGCTCTTTGAACAAACCTAATCAAATCTTGATCATTCTCAAAAACATCATTGAGAAATTGTAGAAAAGTCGGACAAGTTGCCTGCTCATCATGTTTAACAGCAAGCGCCTTGCTGACCAGTTTCTTAGGATTTGGTGCTATAGAACTTCCAGAACCTAAATCTATCCAACTACTACTCGAAGCCAACAAAAGTGGATCTGTGTCAAACTCAGTGGCCGATACTGAACAATCCGTACAAGCAAATTTAGCGATGTTTTCCAATCTGTTTAGGCTTTCAAATTGAGAAAGGTTGGATAAGTCTGAAAATTTGCCACGGTCAAACAGGGCCTCTTTTGCTTCAGTGACGAACTGATAGGCCAGCTTTGTTATTATCGAGCGTTGATCCGCTTCCCAATAACAGCCATTCCAAATCATCCAGCGCTCTGTCTCGAAGACGGAAACGGCTCTTCCAATCAGCCATTGGGCTAGGGCCGAACCCATTTTGGCCTCAGTAACATT
>CAKZOO010000092.1 GCA_937136455.1 uncultured Flavobacteriaceae bacterium
TTAATTGTCAATGAAAAGGGTCGTGATCGTGTAAGGGAAGAACAGGTTAAGAACGTGCATAGTTTTATCGAAGGTGAGATACTTTACACGGAGGTGTTTAATCGTAAAGATGACAACCCTTCGATAGAATACTCCCAATTAAGTGACTTAGAGTACCAATGCATGGGAAAATTATGGAGAAAAGATCCTATAGTTGCGTATTATAATCCTTACACAACAGATTTTTGGGTAAACAAAGATACTGGTGAAGAGTTGAAAGATACTTGGGATTGGTGTTCTGTTTCCGAAGATGGTGTTGTATTACTTAAATAAAAAGGAGGCGAAAGCCTCCTTTTTCATATCCACAATTTCTTAAAATACTTCTCATCATCAAGTTGACTATTCTGCACACCACTTCGATGCCAAGATAAAGTACTTGCACCAAAGAAATCTGCACTTAATGAATCATCATTCTTCCGATAAAGTGTATCAGTATTCACACCAATGTGAGTAGCTTCACCTAAAGCATCATTTTCCTGTTGTGTTAACTCTTTTTCCATCGTTCCATTACCTCCTCTTTAATCTCATCTTCTGTTTTAACGTAACCTTTCTTTCTCAACTCTCGTTGATACCTCTCCCAAACCTCTTTTTGAAACAATTCTAACTCTTCTGAAGTAAGTGAATCTTCAAAGTCCTTGTATTTGCTCCTGTATGACGTTGTGGGAGGTTTGTGTGTTTCCTCTACCATTCTATTATCTTTCTTAAAATATGCTCTCACAAGCTCATTCACTTTGTTTAAGGTGGATATATCCAAATTATTCTTCCTCCCAGTAGTTATTGTTGTCAAAATTATAATTATCACAAAAGTTATTGTCAATAAATAATTCATTTATGTCAAAAGGTTCATTTTTCTTTAACTGAGTGTTGAAAATAGGTTGATGTTTGTATATTAGGTGTTTTTCTAATAAAAGTGCTTGACTTTCACTTTGACAATCTATAATCTTCGGTTCAGGAAATGAGATATTGTTAAATTGACAGTAGAAATAATTATGTGATGTACCGTAAAGGTGTTTTATGCGATTACCATTACCTTTCCCGATGTAGAGAATTGTCTCATCGGAATGAGTTAATACGTAAACGTAGAAATTATTTTCAATTAAGGATTGATTATTGTTATTCATACTGCTATTGTATCACAAAATTTAGATAGGAGGAAAGTTATGATAGGTTTTATGGTTGGTGGTATTATATTTATACTTTGCATCATAGGTTTGGTGTGTAAAAAGTGTGATGAGAATATAGAAACGGGGGAGGAACTTCAGGATTCACAGGAAGAACCGATAGAGGTGGAAAAAGATATTTCTGAACCAGTGATTAGTTTTGTGGAAACAGTATTAACTGATCCCAAAAGGTTTAAGGTGGAAGTGTTACTTGACGATTGGACTAATGGTGTATCTACAAAAGGTTACTGTTTACATGATAAAATTCATAACTTACATTATGTATACACCTACCAAGAATTTTATTACCCTTCCATTGAGAAGGCTTGTTTCATTGATGTGATAGACAGAACCTCTAGGTGGTGGAATTGGCTAGATAGTGAAAAACTTCCTGAAACTGTAGAAGACTTATCTTTCCTCACTAAAGACGAACTAGAGTATTTAAAGGAGAAACTTTTCCCTTTACAAGAGGAAGTTTTAGAGAGAGCTAAGAGGTTAGAATTTTTGTTGGAGTATAAGGTGTCTCGTAAACAAAGAAATAGGTTGAAGAAATTATATTGTAAGGAGAACTAGGTATGACAGATATTATAATTGGTAGTGTTATTATTATTCTAATTATTATTGGGTTAGGGCTTTGGTGTTACGCTCATGCTGACGTTATTGTCAGACTAGAACTACCCAATCCAAAAGAAGATTCTAAGGGCGAAGATACTTCTCCCACAAAAACAGAATACCCTGACGATGAGTTATTAGGATTAGGTAAAAAGTTTGCAAGGGAGATAGTGGATATCACAGAAGACAGTATTACTTATGTAGATCCTTTGACAAATACTAATAGAACAATCTCAGAGCCTATATTACAATTTGTAAGAGAGGTTAAAAATAGAGTGAATACTTTCGCAGTAATACCTAGAGGGGACGATTATTGTAATAACAGTATTTATCTACGAGTACACACTAAAAGATACTCTTACAGGTAAAACTTTCAGGTTTTCCGTGAAAAATGGATATGTACAAAAAGGTTTTTGTACCACCTCTTACAATTCTTTAGATATGGCAGAGGACTGGATCACTAAAGATGAGAAGCGTTACTTATATAGTGTGTTGTTTGATGAGTTCTATATAGCTCGTAAAAACAAACTAAAAGGGTTGAATAACAAAAGGATTCGCAATAATATGAAACGTGTTTATAAGAAGGGGGATAAATAATGAATTTTAACGGAACAGTGAAAGTTGATAATGAAAAGTTACACAAGTTTGTACAAGTGTGGGATAAAACCTTGCAACAGTATAACCTTGCAGAGGAACAAGCGCTAGAATGGGCAGATGTGGAGTTTGAGAAGTTAAATTGGTTGAAAAAGTGGCTGTATAAAAATGAAGATAATAAAGTTTTTAAAGTAAATGCTCTTTACAAAGAAGATGGTAAATACCTCAGTATGTTTTGTACATTTGATAAAGTTTTGATTCACTTCGGCTTCTTACCTAACTTAAGTAGGTGGAGTGATTTATTTTGGAAGAAGAATTTGGCAGGGGAAATCAAATCTTTGGTAAAATGTGGTGAACCAGTGTACTTAAATCCTGCACAAGCTAAGTTGGTGGAAGATTTTATTAATATGAAGGAGATTGAGTTGTGAAAGAAGGTTACCACTTAACAGAAATACCTAAAGGTAAGTTAGGTACTCGTTCTAAAATACAGGAGGAATATTTGGAGTGGGTAGATTCTTGCAAACAAGGTTGCAAAGTAATGGAACTGGTCGAACTAAGTGATCTTTTAGGTGCAATAGAACATTATACCAAAAATAATTACAATATTTCCTTGACAGATTTAGTTAAAATGAATAACATCACTCAAAGAACTTTTAAGAATGGGAGACGATAATGAATATTTCAACTAATGTATTAATGCACGCACTAAAATTTTACTCGGGAAAAGGTTATGCACCTATCGATGTACCCTTGTTAGTGGACTTAGATGTAAGTGCTCATACTAAACCTAAAGGTGTGCCAGAATTATATCACGATAAGGGGAAAGTTTATGTAGCTAGTGCAGAACAGAGCTTTATCCAGTTATACAAAGAAGGAAAACTGTCTGATGGTATGTATATGGCAGTAACACCTTGTTATCGACATGAACGTACCGTTAGTGATACACACTATTTGATGTTTATGAAGTTAGAATTGATTGTGGTAGGTGTTGCGTTTCAACATTCTGACAAAGTTGTTTCGGAAGTGGTTAGCCATGCCAAAGAGTTCTTTACTTCACAAAAGATTGATATTAATATGTGGGGTAATCCTTCTGACCAAGTAGACCTTTATTCACAAGATGGAGAAATTGAGTATGGGAGTTATGGTTATAGGTTAATGCCTGATGGTGTAACGGGATATGTTTACGGAACAGGTTGTGCATTTCCAAGAGTAAGTTTATAAGGAGAAATTATGAAAATTGAAGTAGGTAGTATTTATTCACATAAAAAGGGTGATTGTGAAGTCCTTAAGAAGAAAATTAATAATTACGGTAATGAGGTTTATGCTTGTTGTTTAATCAGTGAACCTACACTGTTATTTTGGGCAGGTAAAGAAGAACTTTCTGAACGAAGTTATTTACTTCCTTTACAGAAGGAGATGTTATACGAAACTGACAAACAAATCACTATAGTTGCTACAGGTCTGGGAAGTGGATTTACTCGTGGGATGTTTGAACGTATTCTACAAAAAGGTGAAAATTGTTGTATCGTATCTGATTCTGTAGTGCATTTAGACCGATTGGTAAAAGAGTTTACAAGTTTTTGTGAAAGTAAAGGTTTAAAAATTAGTGATACGCATCATAGGCGGATGGTAACAACAAAAGAGTTTACAGTAGTATGCTCGTACCAAGCGACACCTAACATGACTAACTACTTTGATTACAACTACGACAAAGCTTTGCAAAAATACCTCGACTATCGTGGAGTCCAAACGGGTGAATTAGTTTTCTGCGTACAACCGAGTGATTTGATCCAAAACTACGCTACTACAACGGAAAATGGTTATTACGAAGTGAAAAATGATCCAGAAAAACCTTTACACCCGTTAATGACTTTGCTGTTGAACCGTTCAGGTAAAATACCTAAAGCTACAGAGAATTGCCTGAAGAAGTTTATAGGTAAATATTCTAACCTAATTACAGGTTATAGTTGTAAGGATAATGTATTATTAGATGAAGCTTTTAAAAAGGAAGTAGAAGGTCTAGATCCATTAGATAAGTTCAAGTGTAAAGGTATGTGGGTGAAATTATGATTAAAACCTTTTACGAAACACTTAAATACAAGTACATAAAAATCACTTACAACAAAGTGGTGGTTGAACCAGAATTTTATATTGGAAAGGAGATGGAGAAATTATGAAATTTTTTAAGAAATGTAAAGATGGTGGTAAAAATTCACCTGTAGATGGTTACTTTTTATGTGAAATTAAAGGTTTATTCAGTATTGCACTGTTAAAATTCAACAAGGGTGGTAGAGAACAATTTCACACACATGCTTTCGATGCTTATACTTGGTTTTTAACAGGTGATTTAGAAGAAGAACGTTTGTACGAAGATGGTTCACATGTGTTTACTAAATATACACGTAAACTTTTACCAAAATTCACCTCTAAAAAGAATAATCATCGTGTTAAAGCCAGTAAAGATTCTTGGTGCTTAACTATCCGAGGAAAATGGGATGATACTTGGACAGAGCATGATCTAGATGAAAATAAGGTTACTACATTTACACATGGTCGTAATATTATTAAAGAGGAGGGTTTACAAAATGAGTTATGATTATACAAGATTTATACCTGAAAGTGTTAAGAACTTATTACAACAAGTAAAGGACCTTTCTGAAGGGTACGATGTTTACTTGGGTGGGGGATTTTTGCGCGACTTATATTGTTGTGTAAATGAGTGGAGTGGAGATAGAGTTTTAGTTGATATTTGCTTTGAACCTAAGGATATTGACCTATTCTTTGTACCAAATGGAACATCTACTCAAACACTGCCCACTTTGTCAAAAAGTTATATTAACTACGACAAGAAAGCAGAAGATATTGCCGAAGATATGGCTGCACGAGGAGTAGCTTCTTTACGTGGGATGATGATTAGCGGTTTGCGTCCCACACATGATGTACAATTTATCGTGTACGGTAAAGAGATGTCAATAGAAGAACTAGCTGCAGATATGGATTGCAATATCAACCAAGTGATGTACTCTTTGTCAAAAGGTTGGTATCAAACAGAAGAATTTATTTCAGGACACGAGAACCACACTATTAAACTACTACACACTTTTGATGAGGATAGAATGATTTCTAGATTAGTTAGAATGGCACGAAAGTTTGATGATTATTCTGTGGACACTGATTTAGATTGGGAAGCCTTTTACAACGATTTAGAATATGTTCCTGAACGAGGAGGCAGTTTTTGTGAGGAAGATTAAAGTATGAAGATAACTAGGCAACTTTACAGAATATTCCCTGATGAGTTTCAATATAATACTTATGAAGAAAAAAGTTTATTTGGGAAGGTAAAGACATATAAAGAATACTCTTCCACTAAAACACTTGAGTGGTTAGAAAATAATTACCCTTTAGAAGAAGGGCAAGAGGTGAGATGTTTCTTGGGGTATGATGGGGTTTATTATGACGAGTTTTGGGTGTGTGATGCTATACAGGTGAACGATGGTTAAATAAACTAACTACCTTATGTGTCAAAGAAATGGTTATTGATCACGAAGATTTACTTATTTGGCAAGAGTTTGTCAAAAATGTAGAAAAGTTACAACAAATGGAGGGTATTTTATGAAAGAATTAGATTTAACAAATGCAACTGTGCTGAAATGGTTACTTAAACATGGAGGGGACTATAAAAGGTGGGATATCAGAGATTGCTCAGATATTTGTACGTTGTTACGTATGGTAGTTTATAGTCTTGGACGAGGTGCAGTAATATTGTTCAGTCTAATAGTTACCATTTTGTTTATGACAGCGCTATTTTGTGGTGTAGTGTTTTTAGTTGGATTAATGTTTAGCTTCCTTACACTTTATTTACCTGATGGTTGGCAAGCCAGTCCAAGTTCTATTGTTACAGGGTTGCTTGTATTAGGTATAACATGCCTTATCGCAATTGTAGGAGAGGTAGTAGCAACCATTAATGGAAACATGGACTTTGCACCAGAATATATGAAACGGCCACTACGTAAACTATTCCGAAAAGGTAACAATGGTGTAGAAGATAACTCTACTAAAGCGAAAGAACCTTCTCCAACAATGGTAGCTATTAAGGAAATGTATTTATCTTTCAAAAACAAGACCTGTATCAAAGTGAAACTATAATATTTGTGCAAAATGTCTCTTTTCTGAGATGTTTTGCATTTTGTGTTGACAAGTGTTTGGTTGAAAGGTAATATCTTTGGTAAATCGATTATGAGGAGAATAATAATGGTAAGGTATAAAAGTTATTTTTACGAAAGGTATGTTGAGAGTAAACTTCCAGATACAGAGATAACATACTATACAATTAAAAGTGAAATTGAAAATTTGATATACGAAATCAATAGTCTGGAGGAATTTTCTGTAGAAGATTATACCAAGATTAAAATATTAGACTTTTACATTAGTAATAGCGTTTACAGGTTTAATCGAAAAGGGTTATTAGAGTTTCGCAATGAAAATCTTCTTACACCAAAAGATTACAGGTTTCTTGAAGGAGATGCACAATTGTTAAGAAAGCTGGCAAACTTTTACGTAGAGTATCGTGAAGATATTAATAACTTTAAAAATGAATTTTCTTGGGAAGATATGTTACAAAGATTGGAGGATTATTAATGGAATTATTACCATGCCCGTTTTGTGGGAGTGATGATGTGGAAGAAGGATATACCTGTATTTACGGAAAGGAACACCAATCTGGAAGTATTGACTGTAATCAGTGTGGAGGTAGTGTATATACTTTATCTGACAGACTAATCTCTGCTTGGAATAAACGCACCTATTCCACCAAAGAGAAAGAATCTTTGCACAAATTAATTTCTCGTGCATTAGTGGATATTGAGGAGGGTAAGACTGTTAGTGTGGATGATTTATTGGAGAAGTTATGA
>CAKZOO010000093.1 GCA_937136455.1 uncultured Flavobacteriaceae bacterium
AAGCCGGTGTAGCTCAGGGGTAGAGCGTTTCCTTGGTAAGGAAGAGGTCACGAGTTCAAATCTCGTCATTGGCTCAAGTAAATATAAATTGTACACTAATATAAACTAAGATTAAAATTAATTAAAATGGCAAAGGAAACTTTTGATCGCTCCAAACCACACTTAAACATTGGTACTATTGGGCACGTTGATCACGGTAAAACTACATTGACAGCTGCTATTACTACAGTATTAGCTAACGCTGGTCTATCTGAGCTTAGATCATTCGATTCTATTGATAACGCTCCAGAAGAAAAAGAAAGAGGTATTACTATTAATACTTCACACGTTGAATATCAAACTGCTAGCCGTCACTACGCACACGTTGACTGTCCAGGTCACGCGGATTACGTTAAGAACATGGTTACTGGTGCTGCTCAAATGGACGGAGCTATCTTAGTAGTTGCTGCTACTGATGGTCCTATGCCACAAACTAGAGAGCACATCTTATTAGGTCGTCAGGTTGGTATTCCAAGAATCGTTGTTTTCTTGAACAAAGTTGACATGGTTGACGATGAAGAGCTTTTAGAATTAGTTGAAATGGAAGTAAGAGAATTACTTTCTTTCTACGAGTACGATGGTGACAATGGTCCTGTTGTATCTGGTTCTGCTTTAGGAGCACTTAACGGAGAGCAAAAGTGGGTTGACACTGTTATGGAATTAATGGATGCAGTTGATAACTGGATCGAATTACCAGAGCGTGATGTTGATAAGCCTTTCTTGATGCCAGTTGAAGACGTATTCACAATTACTGGACGTGGTACTGTTGCAACTGGACGTATCGAAACTGGTATCGCTTTAACTGGTGAGCCTGTTGATATCATCGGTATGGGAGCTGAGAAATTATCTTCTACTATTACTGGTGTTGAGATGTTCCGTAAGATCTTAGATCGTGGAGAAGCTGGAGATAACGTAGGTCTTCTTTTAAGAGGTATCGAGAAATCTGATATCAAAAGAGGTATGGTTATCTGTAAGCCAGGTTCTGTAAAACCACATGCTAAATTTAAAGCTGAGGTTTACGTTCTTAAAAAAGAAGAAGGTGGACGTCACACTCCATTCCACAACAACTACCGTCCACAGTTCTACGTTCGTACAACTGACGTAACAGGTACTATTAACTTACCTGATGGAGTTGAAATGGTAATGCCTGGAGATAACTTAACTATTACTGTTGACTTATTGCAACCAATCGCATTAAGCGTTGGATTACGTTTCGCTATCCGTGAAGGTGGTAGAACTGTAGGTGCAGGTCAGGTAACAGAAATCTTAGACTAAGGTTTTATTTACTGAATAATTTATATTGAGGTGTCCGTCTTATAGACGGATACCTTTCAATATAATAGGACTCTTCGAGTTCAAATACGGGTGTAGCTCAGTTGGTAGAGCACTGGTCTCCAAAACCAGGTGTCGGGAGTTCGAGTCTCTCCTCCCGTGCGTTAAAAGAGAGTAATTCTCAAGAATAAAATAAAGATATCGATATGTTGACATATATTAAAGAATCCATAGAAGAATTAAAGAATGTAGCGCTTCCTTCGAAGTCTGAAGCTTCAAACTTAATGGTGATAGTTGCTGTATTTTCAGTATTGTTTGCTTTAGCTATTTGGGGTGTAGATTCTGCTTTCTCATCTGTGATTCGTCTTTATTTCAACAACATTCTTAACTAAGAATATCATGGCTGAAGGATTGGAAAAGAAATGGTATGTAGTTAGGGCTGTTAGTGGTCAAGAACAAAAAATTAAGGGATACATCGAAACTGAGATCAATCGTCTTGGATTTGGTGATCATCTTGAAGAAGTTCTTGTTCCTATGGAAAAAGTTGTTCAAATCAGAAATGGTAAAAAACTTTCTAAAGAGAAAGTTTATTTCCCTGGTTATATTATGATCAAGGCTGATTTGGGTGGAGAAATGGTTCACATCATTCGTTCGATAACCAATGTAATTGGTTTTTTAGGTGAAGTAAAGGGTGGAGATCCAATTCCACTTAGAAAAAGTGAAGTGAACAGAATGTTAGGAAAAGTTGATGAGCTATCTGAAACAGAAGATCAAGTGGCTATTCCATACACTGTAGGAGAAACAGTTAAGGTAATTGACGGACCTTTCAACGGATTTAACGGTACGGTTGAAAAAGTCAATGAAGAAAAGCGTAAGCTTGAAGTAATGGTGAAGATTTTCGGAAGAAAAACTCCTTTAGAACTCAGCTATATGCAAGTAGAGAAAGTATAATATGTTACAACTATAAATCAAAGGTGTCAGCTTCCAATGTCGCCTTTAAACATTAATTAAGAACAATGGCAAAAGAATTAAGTAAAGTAGTTAAACTACAAGTTAGGGGAGGTGCAGCGAATCCATCGCCACCGGTTGGACCCGCTTTAGGTGCTGCCGGAGTTAACATCATGGAGTTCTGTAAGCAGTTTAATGCTCGTACACAGGACAAAGCGGGTAAAGTATTACCTGTTGTTATCTCGGTATACAAAGACAAGTCGTTCGACTTCGTCGTTAAAACACCTCCTGCGGCAGTTCAATTGATGGAAGCGGCAAAAGTTAAAAAAGGTTCTGGTGAACCTAACAGAGTTAAAGTAGCTTCAGTTAGTTGGGATCAAATCAAAACGATTGCAGAAGATAAAATGGTAGACTTAAATGCGTTTACTCTTGAATCTGCAATGATGATGATGGCTGGTACAGCAAGATCTATGGGTCTTAAAGTAACTGGAAAAAAACCTTTTTAATCTTATAAGCATTTTATTATGGCAAAATTGACAAAAAACCAAAAAGAAGCGCTTTCTAAGATTGATAGAAACAAATTGTATTCACTTCAAGAAGCATCTGCATTAGTAAAAGATATTACTAAGGCTAAGTTTGATGCATCTGTAGATATCGCAGTTCGTTTAGGGGTTGATCCTAGAAAAGCTAACCAAATGGTTCGTGGGGTTGTAACACTACCACACGGAACAGGTAAAGATGTTAAAGTATTAGCATTAGTAACTCCAGATAAAGAAGCAGAAGCTAAAGAAGCTGGTGCTGATTTTGTTGGATTAGACGAATATTTAGATAAAATCAAAAACGGTTGGACCGATGTTGATGTCATCGTTACGATGCCTAGTGTTATGGGTAAATTAGGTCCTTTAGGACGTGTATTAGGACCAAGAGGTCTTATGCCAAACCCTAAGACTGGAACTGTAACTATGGATATCGCAAAGGCAGTATCTGACGTAAAAGCTGGTAAAATTGACTTTAAAGTTGATAAAACTGGTATTGTACACGCTGCAATTGGAAAAGTTTCTTTCTCAGCAGACAAAATCGCTGACAATGCGATGGAACTTTTAGAAACACTCAAAAAGTTAAAACCAACTGCTGCTAAGGGAGTTTATGTGAAGAGTATTTATATTTCTTCAACCATGAGTCCAAGTATTCAATTAGATACAAAAATAGTTTAACTAGTAGTTAATATTTAAGAGATGACAAGAGAAGAAAAAGCACAAGTTATACAAGAATTAACTACTCAGTTAGCAGAAAATGCTACTATTTATTTAGCTGATATTTCTGGTTTAAATGCACAATCTACTTCTGATTTAAGAAGAGCAGCATTTAAAGCAAATGTGAAGTTAAACGTAGTTAAAAACACCTTGCTTGCAAAAGCAATGGAAGCTTCTGATAAGGATTTTGGAGATCTTTCTACTGTATTGAAGGGTAACACTTCAATAATGATCGCTGAAGAGAGCAGTGCTCCAGCAAAGTTGATCAAGAACTTTAGAAAAAAATCTGATAAACCTTTATTAAAAGGAGCTTATATAGAAGAGGAAGTTTATATCGGAGACGAACAATTAGATGCACTTGTTGCAATTAAGTCGAAAGAAGAACTTATCGGAGATGTTATTGCATTATTGCAATCTCCTGCTAAGAACGTTATTTCTGGACTTAAATCAGGTGGTGGAAAATTGGCAGGTATCTTACAAACTTTATCTGAAAGAGAATAAGTACGCACTTAAAACAATTATATTTTAAAAATTTTATTAAACGATAGAAAAATGGCAGAATTAAAAGATTTCGCAGAACAACTAGTTAACCTTTCAGTGAAAGAAGTTAACGAATTAGCTAACATTTTAAAAGAAGAGTACGGTATCGAGCCTGCTGCTGCAGCTGTTGCAGTTGCTGCTGGTCCTGGTGCTGGTGGAGATGCTGGTGCTGTTGAGGAAAAATCAGAATTTGATGTAATCCTTAAGTCAGCTGGTGCTTCTAAATTAGCAGTAGTAAAATTAGTTAAAGAATTAACTGGTTTAGGACTTAAAGAAGCTAAAGACATCGTAGATAGCGCTCCTAAAGCTGTTAAAGAAGGAATTTCTAAAGACGAAGCTGAAGGAATTAAAAATTCTTTAGAAGAAGCTGGAGCTGAAGTTGAGCTTAAGTAAGCTTACTCATACTCCATAATTGGTTTAGGTCTTTCCGTATTTTACGGCTAGACCTAAGCCTTTTTATAATGGTATATGAAGATGTATACCGCCTTTTGCATAGTATTTTTAATCTAAAAATTGTCCATTGATGTTCACAAATCAGACTGAAAGAATCAATTTTGCATCCGCTAAGAACATACCGAACTACCCGGATTTCTTGGACATTCAGATAAAATCGTTTCAGGATTTTTTCCAATTAGAAACCAAATCTGACGAGAGAGGCAATGAAGGTTTATACAACACCTTCATGGAAAACTTTCCAATCACAGATACACGAAATCAATTCGTATTAGAATTCCTTGATTATTTTGTTGACCCACCTAGATACTCCATCCAAGAGTGTATCGAAAGAGGTCTTACCTATAGCGTTCCTTTAAAGGCTCGTTTAAAACTTTACTGTACCGATCCAGAGCACGAAGACTTTGAAACAATCGTTCAGGATGTTTATTTAGGAACGATTCCTTATATGACTCCTTCAGGAACCTTTGTTATCAACGGTGCTGAACGTGTTGTAGTTTCTCAATTACACCGTTCTCCTGGGGTTTTCTTCGGACAGTCCTTCCACGCAAATGGAACTAAATTATATTCAGCTCGTGTAATTCCTTTTAAGGGATCGTGGATTGAATTTGCTACCGATATCAATGGCGTTATGTACGCTTATATCGATCGTAAGAAAAAATTACCTGTTACAACACTCTTTAGAGCTATTGGTTTTGAAAGAGATAAGGATATCCTTGAAATCTTTGACCTTTCTGAAGAAGTTAAAGTGTCTAAAACAGGACTTAAAAAATACCTAGGTAGAAAATTAGCGGCTCGTGTACTCAACACTTGGCATGAGGATTTCGTTGATGAAGATACTGGAGAAGTAGTATCGATTGAACGTAATGAGATCGTTTTAGATCGTGATACAGTTCTTGAAAAAGACCATATCGAAGAAATACTTGAGACTGATGTGAAGACCATTCTTTTACACAAAGAAAATCAAGCACAGTCTGACTATGCAATTATTCACAATACCCTTCAAAAGGATCCAACAAACTCTGAAAAAGAGGCTGTAGAGCATATCTATAGACAACTTAGAAATGCTGAACCACCAGATGAGGAAACTGCTAGAGGGATTATTGATAAATTATTCTTCTCTGATCAACGTTACAACTTAGGTGAAGTTGGTCGTTATAGAATGAATAAAAAATTAGGTCTTGATATCGCTATGGATGAGCAAGTGCTTACCAAAGAAGATATCATTACTATTATCAAGTTCTTAATTAACTTGATTAACTCTAAGGCTGAGATCGATGATATCGATCACTTGTCTAACCGTCGTGTTAGAACTGTTGGTGAGCAATTATCACAACAGTTTGGCGTTGGTCTAGCTCGTATGGCTCGTACCATTAGAGAGCGTATGAACGTTCGTGATAACGAGGTGTTTACTCCAATTGATTTGATTAATGCAAAGACCTTGTCTTCTGTGATTAACTCGTTTTTTGGTACGAACCAGTTATCTCAGTTCATGGATCAAACCAACCCACTTGCTGAGATTACTCACAAGCGTCGTTTATCTGCACTTGGACCTGGAGGTTTATCCAGAGAAAGAGCAGGATTCGAGGTTCGTGACGTTCACTATACACACTACGGAAGATTGTGTCCTATTGAAACACCTGAAGGACCAAACATCGGTCTTATTTCATCTCTTTCTGTTTTTGCTAAGGTAAACCCAATGGGATTCTTAGAAACACCTTATAGAAAAGTTGAAAACGGTAAGGTTGACTTAAGTGACTTCCAGTACCTAAGTGCTGAAGAAGAAGAAGGAAAGAAAATCGCTCAGGCGAACATACCTCTTTTAGAAGATGGTACGATTGATCGTGAAAAAGTTATCGCGAGAGAGGAAGGGGATTTCCCAGTAGTTGATCCATCAGAGGTTCACTATACGGATGTTTCTCCAAATCAGATTGCATCTATTTCTGCATCACTTATTCCTTTCTTAGAGCACGATGATGCGAACCGTGCACTGATGGGATCGAACATGATGCGTCAGGCAGTTCCATTATTACGTCCAGAATCCCCAATTGTTGGAACTGGATTGGAAAAACAAGTTGCTGCTGACTCTAGAGTATTGATTAATGCTGAAGGTGACGGAGTTATTGAATATGTCGATGCTCAAAAAGTGACTGTTAAATACGACAGATCTGAAACAGAACAATTGGTTTCATTTGATTCTGATTCGAAAACCTACGATCTGATCAAATTTAGAAAGACCAACCAAGGAACCTCAATTAACTTAAAGCCTATCGTTAGAAAAGGTGATAAAGTTCAAAAAGGTCAAGTTTTATGTGAAGGATACGCGACTCAACAAGGAGAACTTGCTTTGGGTAGAAACTTAAAAGTGGCCTTCATGCCTTGGAAAGGATACAACTTCGAGGATGCTATTGTAATCTCTGAAAAAGTTGTAAGAGAAGATATCTTTACATCGATCCATGTTGATGAGTATTCATTGGAGGTTAGAGATACGAAATTAGGTGCTGAAGAATTGACGAATGATATTCCAAACGTTTCTGAAGAGGCTACTAAAGACTTGGATGAAAACGGAATGATTAGAGTTGGTGCTGAGGTTAAACCTGGTGATATCTTAATCGGTAAGATTACTCCAAAAGGAGAATCGGATCCTACACCTGAAGAAAAACTTCTAAGAGCGATCTTTGGAGATAAGGCAGGTGATGTAAAAGATGCTTCACTAAAGGCTTCACCTTCATTAAGAGGTGTAGTTATCGACAAGAAGTTATTCTCTAGATCTATCAAAGACAAGCGCAAGCGTTCTGAAGATAAAGATGCGATTAACAAGCTTGAATTAGAATACGAAGTAAAATTCCAAGAATTAAAAGATCGTTTAGTTGAAAAACTATTCTCTTTAGTAACAGGTAAGACTTCACAAGGAGTCTTAAATGACCTTGGAGAAGAGGTATTGCCAAAAGGTAAGAAGTACACCATGAAAATGCTTAATTCAGTGGATGACTTCGCTCACCTTGTTGGTGGTTCTTGGACTACGGATACTGATTTAAACAATGTAATCACCGATTTACTTCACAATTACAAGATTAAATTAAACGACCTACAAGGAAATCTTAGAAGAGATAAGTTTACCATCTCTGTTGGAGATGAACTTCCTGCAGGTATTATGAAACTTGCTAAGGTTTACATCGCGAAGAAACGTAAACTAAAAGTAGGTGATAAAATGGCTGGACGTCACGGAAACAAAGGTATTGTTGCTCGTATCGTAAGACACGAGGATATGCCTTTCTTAGAAGACGGAACGCCTGTAGATATTGTACTGAACCCATTAGGGGTACCATCGCGTATGAACATCGGTCAGATTTATGAGACCGTACTTGGATGGGCTGGACAAAATCTAGGTAAAAAGTTTGCTACACCAATTTTTGATGGAGCTACTTTAGATCAAATTAACAGTTATACTGATGAGGCTGGTGTTCCAAGATTTGGACACACTTACCTATACGATGGTGGAACTGGAGAGCGATTCGATCAAGCTGCAACAGTTGGAGTCATCTATATGTTGAAATTAGGACATATGGTTGATGACAAAATGCACGCTCGTTCTATTGGACCTTACTCACTTATTACGCAACAACCACTTGGAGGTAAAGCTCAATTTGGAGGTCAGCGTTTTGGAGAGATGGAGGTTTGGGCACTCGAAGCCTATGGTGCTTCTGCAACCCTAAGAGAAATCTTAACGGTTAAATCTGATGATGTGATTGGTAGAGCTAAAACTTACGAATCTATCGTTAAAGGTGAGACTATGCCTGAACCAGGATTACCTGAATCATTTAACGTGTTAATGCACGAATTAAAAGGTTTAGGATTAGATATCCGTTTAGAAGAGTAACAAGCAGTAGCTTGAAGTATTGTATTAATTAAGAATTAACTTAGATCACCATAGTGTTATGGCAAGACAAAAAGATAATAACGCAGTAAAAAAGTTCGATAAAATCTCAATAGGATTAGCATCGCCAGAATCTATTTTAGCTGCATCTAAAGGAGAGGTTTTAAAACCTGAAACCATCAATTATAGAACGCACAAGCCTGAGCGTGATGGATTGTTCTGTGAGCGTATTTTTGGTCCTGTAAAGGATTACGAATGTGCTTGTGGAAAATACAAGAGAATCCGTTACCGTGGAATCGTTTGTGATCGTTGTGGGGTAGAAGTTACAGAGAAGAAAGTACGTAGAGATCGCGTTGGTCATATCAACCTAGTGGTTCCTGTTGCTCACATCTGGTACTTCCGTTCACTTCCTAACAAGATTGGTTACTTGCTTGGTTTACCATCTAAGAAATTAGATATGATTATTTACTACGAACGCTATGTAGTAATTCAACCAGGTATCGCTAAGAATGTTGATGGAGAAGAACTTCATAAAATGGACTTCTTAACTGAGGAAGAGTATTTGAACATCATGGAATCAATTCCAGTTGAAAATCAATACTTAGAGGATTCGGATCCAAATAAATTCATCGCTAAGATGGGTGCTGAGTGTTTAATTGACATCTTAAAGAGATTGGATCTCGACGAGTTGTCTTACGAGCTCAGACACAAAGCAAATACTGAGACTTCTAAACAACGTAAAACTGAAGCTTTAAAGAGACTTCAAGTTGTTGAGTCATTTAGAGAGTCTCAAGAAAATAGAGAGAACAATCCAGAGTGGATGATTCTTAAGGTAATCCCTGTGATTCCGCCAGAATTAAGACCTCTTGTTCCTCTAGATGGAGGTCGTTTTGCGACTTCTGACTTAAACGATTTATACCGTAGAGTAATTATCAGAAACAACCGTCTGAAAAGATTGGTTGAAATCAAAGCTCCTGAAGTAATCTTACGTAACGAAAAGCGTATGTTACAAGAGGCTGTTGATTCACTTTTTGACAATACTCGTAAATCATCTGCGGTTAAGACTGAATCGAACCGACCTTTAAAATCACTTTCGGATTCTTTAAAAGGTAAACAAGGTCGTTTCCGTCAAAACTTACTAGGTAAACGTGTGGATTATTCAGCTCGTTCTGTAATTGTTGTAGGACCTGAATTAAAACTCTACGAATGTGGTTTACCAAAAGATATGGCAGCTGAACTCTACAAACCTTTTGTGATCCGTAAGTTGATCGAAAGAGGTATTGTAAAAACAGTGAAGTCTGCTAAGAAGATTATCGATAAAAAAGAGCCAGTAGTTTGGGATATTTTAGAAAATGTCATCAAAGGACACCCAGTACTGCTCAACCGTGCTCCAACGCTTCACCGTTTAGGTATTCAAGCGTTCCAGCCAAAACTTATCGAAGGTAAAGCGATTCGTCTACACCCATTAGCATGTACCGCATTCAACGCGGATTTCGATGGGGATCAGATGGCGGTACACTTACCACTAGGACCTGAAGCTATTTTAGAGACGCAATTGTTGATGTTAGCTTCACACAACATCCTTAACCCTGCGAATGGATCACCGATTACGGTACCATCTCAGGATATGGTCTTGGGTCTTTACTATATGACTAAAGAGCGTAAATCTACTCCAGAAGTTCCTGTAAAAGGAGAAGGAATGACCTTCTATTCTTCTGAAGAAGTTACGATTGCTTTAAACGAGAAACGCGTTGATTTGAACGCTGGTATCAAAGTTAGAGCGAAAGACTTCAATGAAAATGGAGAACTTACTTATCAAATCATTGAAACTACTGTAGGTAGAGTGTTGTTTAATACAGTTGTTCCTGAACAAGCGGGTTATATCAACCAAGTATTGAACAAGAAAGCGCTTAGAGATATTATTGGAAACATCTTATCAGTTACTTCTGTTCCTGAAACTGCAGAATTCTTAGACCGCATCAAAGCGATGGGTTACGATTTTGCATTTAGAGGTGGATTGTCTTTCTCATTAGGTGATATAATCATCCCAGCTGAGAAAGTTAAAATGATCGAAGAAGCAAACGTACAAGTTGAAGGTATTATCGGAAACTACAATATGGGTCTGATTACCAATAACGAACGTTACAACCAGGTAATTGATGTTTGGACATCTACCAACGCAATGCTTACTGAACTTGCAATGAAACGTATCCGTGAGGACCAACAAGGATTTAACTCAGTATTTATGATGTTGGATTCTGGTGCGAGGGGATCAAAAGAGCAGATTCGTCAGTTAACTGGTATGCGTGGTCTGATGGCGAAACCTAAAAAATCGAATGCAGGTGGTGGAGAGATTATTGAAAACCCAATTCTTTCTAACTTTAAGGAAGGTCTTTCAATTTTGGAATACTTTATCTCTACTCACGGTGCTCGTAAAGGTCTTGCCGATACGGCTCTTAAAACTGCGGATGCTGGATACTTAACAAGACGTCTTGTAGACGTTTCTCAAGATGTGATCATCAATTCTGTGGATTGTGGTACTTTAAGAGGGGTTGAAGTTGAAGCATTGAAGAAAAATGAAGAAATCGTAGAATCTTTAGGAGAGCGTATCTTAGGACGTGTTTCGCTTAACGATGTATACGACCCAATTTCTGAAGAAGTCATCTTACAAGCAGGTCAAGAAATTAATGAAGCAGATGTGAAGCGAATTGAAGCTTCTGCTGTTGAAAAAGTAGAAGTGCGTTCTCCACTTACTTGTGAGGCTGAAAAAGGAATCTGTGCTAAGTGTTACGGACGTAACCTTTCTACTAATAAAATGGTTCAAAAAGGAGAAGCTGTTGGAGTTGTTGCTGCACAGTCGATTGGAGAGCCAGGTACTCAGTTAACATTGAGAACCTTCCACGTAGGGGGTATTGCAGGTAACATTTCAGAAGAAAGCAAACTCCACTCTAAATTTAATGGAGTTGCTGAAATCGAAGACCTTAGAACTGTTAAAGGAGAGAATAATGATGGAGAAGCTGTAGATATTGTAATCTCTAGATCTTCTGAAATCAAATTAGTAGACGCTAAAACAGGTCTTACATTAAGTACGAATAACATTCCTTATGGATCTCAAATCTTCGTTAAGAACGGTTCTAAGATTAAGAAGGATGATGTGATCTGTCAATGGGATCCATATAACGGTGTAATCGTATCTGAATTTACAGGTAAAATCTCGTTTGAAAATATCGAACAAGGAGTTACTTATCAAGTTGAGATCGATGAACAAACTGGATTCCAAGAAAAGGTAATGATCGAATCTAGAAATAAAAAGTTAATCCCAACCTTACATATTGTAAATACTAAGGGAGAAACACTTCGTTCTTACAACCTACCAGTTGGTGCACACCTTATGGTAGAAGAAGGAGAGAAGATTTCTGAAGGTAAGATCCTTGTTAAGATTCCACGTAAATCTGCAAAAGCAGGGGATATTACTGGAGGTCTTCCAAGAGTTACGGAGTTATTTGAAGCTCGTAACCCTTCGAACCCAGCGGTAGTGTCTGAGATAGATGGTGTTATTTCCTTTGGTAAAATCAAGAGAGGTAACCGTGAGATCATCGTTGAGTCTAAGACAGGTGATGTTAAGAAATACCTAGTTAAATTATCCAATCAGATCCTAGTTCAAGAAAATGATTATATCCGTGCGGGTATGCCACTTTCTGACGGTTCTGTTACTCCAGAAGATATCCTAGCAATTAAAGGTCCTTCTGCTGTACAACAGTACTTAGTAAACGAAGTACAAGAAGTATACCGTTTACAAGGGGTGAAGATTAACGATAAGCACTTTGAAGTTGTCGTAAGACAAATGATGCGTAAGGTGAGAATTCAAGATCCAGGAGACACGATTTTCTTAGAAAACCAATTAGCTCATAAGAGTGATTTCATTAAAGAAAACGATGAGATCTATGGAAAGAAAGTTGTTGAAGATGCTGGTGACTCAGAACACATCAAAGCTGGTCAAATCGTTACTGCTAGAGAACTCAGAGATGAGAACTCACTATTAAAACGTGAAGACAAAGCACTAGTGGTTGCTAGAGACGCAGTAGCGGCAACAGCAACTCCAGTACTTCAAGGTATTACAAGAGCTTCTTTACAGACAAAATCATTTATCTCAGCAGCTTCCTTCCAGGAAACTACTAAAGTGTTAAATGAAGCAGCTGTAAGTGGTAAAGTTGACGAACTCGAAGGATTAAAAGAAAATGTAATTGTAGGACATAAGATACCAGCTGGTACTGGTCTTAGAGAATACGACAACATTATCGTAGGTTCTAAAGATGAATACGAACAACTTTTAGCTCGTAAGGAAGAACTTAAATTTTCATAAGTAATGAGCGATCAAAAGAAACAACAACAGATCAATATCGAGATCGATGAGAAAACGGCTGAAGGAATCTATTCCAATCTCGCTGTAATCAATCACTCAGTATCTGAATTTGTAGTTGACTTTATATCGCTGATGCCTGGAGCTCCTAAAGCGAAGGTAAAGAGTAGGGTCATTCTCACTCCTCAACACGCCAAAAAGCTTCTCAAGGCACTTCATGAAAATGTAAAGAAGTTTGAAGAGGTTCACGGACCGATTCAAGAATATGATCAACCTCCGATTCCACTTAATTTTGGTGGACCTACCGGAGAAGCATAAAAAAGAAAGCCAGTTTTAATTAAAACTGGCTTTTTTTATAGCTGTTATTTATTTGAATTTTTATTCCTTTTCCGAAGTAAATCTAAGTTTTACAGATTTGTATTTATCTTGAGTCATTTGAAGCGAGAACGAAGAATCTGCAAGGAATACCAATTGACCTTTTTTGTCTTTTGCTAAGAACTTAGCCTTAACTCTTTTGAATTCTTTAAACTCTTCACTTTTTTCGTTTTCTGGATCCACCCAGCAGGCTTTGTGAATCGGGAAGTTTTCATAGGAACACTTCGCTCCATATTCGTGCTCTAAACGGTATTGTATCACTTCGTATTGAAGTGCACCAACAGTTCCAATCACCTTACGTCCGTTAAGTTCAAGAGTAAATAACTGAGCTACACCTTCATCCATCAATTGATCAATTCCTTTTTCCAATTGTTTTGATTTCATTGGATCAGCGTTGTTGATGTATCTAAAGTGTTCAGGAGAGAAACTCGGAATCCCTTTGTAGTGTAAATCTTCACCTTCGGTAAGGGTATCTCCAATTTTAAAGTTTCCCGTATCGTGAAGTCCAACAATATCACCAGGGTAGGAGATATCGATAATCTCTTTCTTTTCTGCAAAGAAGGCATTGGGAGATGAGAACTTTAAATTCTTTTTAATTCTGGTGTGAAAATAAGGTTTATTGCGTTCAAAAGTACCTGAAACAATTTTGACAAAAGCTAAACGATCACGGTGTTTAGGATCCATATTGGCGTGAATCTTAAAGACAAAACCTGATAGTTTTTCTTCCTGAGGATTCACGAGTCGCTCTTCAGCCTTTTTTGGTCTTGGAGTTGGAGCGATGTCAATAAAACAATCTAAGAGTTCACGAACTCCAAAGTTATTCAAAGCGGAGCCAAAAAACACCGGTTGAAGTTCTCCTGATAAATAGGCTTCTTTGTCAAAACTTGGATAAACCCCATCGACCAGTTCTAAATTCTCTCTTAAATCATTGGCTGATTTTTCTCCAACGGATTGATCTAAGATTTGGTCGTTAATGTCTGTAATCGAAATGGTATCCTCAATATTAGTTTTTGAATTTCCGCTAAAGAGATTGATATTTTGCTCGTATAGATTGTAGATTCCTTTGAATTCATATCCCATTCCAATAGGGAAACTCATTGGAGTAACTGTTAATCCTAATTTCTGTTCTACTTCATCGAGTAGATCAAATGCGTCTTTTCCTTCACGATCTAATTTATTGATAAAGACAATCATTGGGATGTTTCTCATACGACAAACCGATACGAGTTTTTCGGTTTGTTCCTCAACCCCTTTTGCAACGTCAATTACCACAATAACTGAATCTACAGCAGTTAGGGTTCTAAAGGTGTCTTCAGCAAAATCCTTGTGACCTGGTGTATCGAGAATGTTAATTTTCTTGTCTCTATAATAAAAAGCAAGTACAGAAGTCGCTACTGAAATCCCCCTTTGACGTTCGATTTCCATAAAGTCGGAAGTGGCTCCTTTCTTGATCTTGTTATTTTTTACGGCACCAGCTTCTTGAATCGCCCCTCCGAATAGTAATAATTTCTCAGTAAGGGTGGTTTTTCCAGCATCTGGGTGGGATATGATACCGAAGGTTCTTCTCTTTTGTAACTCTTTAGTTAGACTCATTAAAAAAAATTTTTACAAAAGTACATTAAATTCAAGGTTTTTTAGGCTTGTTTCTTCGGAAACCTTTAATTTTATAATCTATGGAAGAACAGGTTATTTTAGTAGATGAAAACGACAATCCAATAGGATTGATGCCAAAGATGGAGGCGCATGAAAAAGCCATGCTTCACAGAGCGTTTTCTGTGTTTGTACTCAATGAAAAGGGTGAGATGATGCTTCAACAACGCGCTCATTCAAAATACCATTCTCCTGGACTATGGACCAATACCTGTTGCAGTCATCAACGTGATGGAGAGGATAATATCACGGCAGGTAAAAGAAGACTAATGGAAGAGATGGGCTTTGTAACAGAGCTCGAAGAACTCTTTAGTTTTACTTATAAAGCTGCTTTTGACAATGGGCTTACTGAGCATGAATTCGACCATGTGATGCAGGGCCATTACCAAGGGGAGCCAAATATCAATCCTGAAGAGGTGGCTTCATGGAAGTGGATGAGTCCCAAAGACGTTAAAGAGGATATCAAAAATAATCCAGATCAATATACTGCCTGGTTTAAGATCATATTCGATAAATACGATCACTTTACAAACGAATAAGATGGGAGTTACCATACATAGAGAAGCACATTTTAACGCTGCACATCGACTTTTCAGAGCGGAATGGTCAGATGAGAAGAATGCTGCTGTATTTGGTAAGTGTAGTAATCCTAACTATCACGGACACAATTATCGACTTCTAGTGAGTATTAGTGGTGAGATCGATCCGGAAACTGGTTTTGTGATGGATATGAAACAGTTAAAGGAATTGATTGTTAAATATGTTGAGGATTATTTAGATCACAAGAACCTCAATCTAGATGTTTGTGAGTTTAAAGAGCTCAATCCAACACTTGAAAATATTATTGTGGTTATCTACAACAGACTTCGACCACATATTGCTGTAGACAAAAAATTAAGTATAAAACTCTGGGAAACTAGACATAATTCTGCAACCTATAGCGAATGAAACCCTTAGAGCTATTAAAATTTAATCCGATTTTTAAGTATCGTATTTGGGGAGGAGAGCAATTAAAAAATAAACTTCACAAATCTTACAAAGAAAATCAAATAGGTGAGTCCTGGGAACTCTCTGGTGTTAGTGGAGATGTATCAGTTGTTAGTGAAGGTAACTTCAAAGGACAATCCTTGAATCAACTGATCGATGACTTTGGTGAAGAATTATTAGGGCAATCAGTTATTGATCGTTTTGGAAAAGAGTTTCCGATTCTAATCAAATTTATAGATGCAGCTCAGGACTTATCGATTCAAGTACATCCCAATGATGATTTGGCTTTAAATAGACATCAATCTCTTGGGAAAACTGAGATGTGGTATGTTCTACATGCTGAAGAAAAGGCTAATTTAATAGTTGGATTTAAAGAGGAAGTAACGAAAGCGCAGTACCAGAAAGCCCTTGAAAAGCAAGAGTTAGAATCAATACTAAACTATCATCAAGTCCAAGAAGGAGACACCTTTTTTATCCCTACAGGGACCATTCACGCCATTGGTGCAGGAGTAATGATCGCAGAGATTCAGCAAACCTCAGATATCACCTACAGAGTCTATGATTTTAACCGTAAAGACAGGGATGGTAATACGAGAGAATTACACACAGAGTTAGCAATTGATGCCTTAAATTTTAAAGGAGTCGATGGTTTTAAACAAGAGTATACTAAGAGTGAAAATAAATCCAATACTTTAGTTGAGTGCCCTTATTTTAAGACGGATTATATTCAAGTCAATGGCGTGTATTCCATTGATATAAGTACTAGAGATTCATTTACAATTCTAATGGGAGTCAAAGGAGATTCTACAATTAAAGTTGAAGATCAATCCTATGAGCTTAACTATGGAGAAACCCTATTAGTTCCAGCTTCTATAGATCATTTGACACTTGAGGGAAATGCCTCTCTTTTAGAAGTGTATTTGTAGGTAAGTCAAAAAAAAAACCAGCAAAAGCTGGTTTTAATCGTTTACTTTAAAGCGTTAATCTTGTCGATCAGCCCTTTAGCTTTATTTTCTAAGTCTGTCTTGACTGATTTGAGGTGCTTTGCACGATCTTCAACTGATTTGTTGTTGATGCTTTCAGTAAGCTCATCGAAAATTGCAATTGCTTCATCGATAATAGCTTCAGCCTCTTTAGAATCATACTTTTGATTGACAGCCTCCCAAATATAAACCGCTTCGATGATATCACCGATTACGTAATTTAAGTCTTTCTTTAAGTTTTTAATACTTGCCATAACGCATTTTTTAATTTCGCTGCTAAATTACAATTTATTCTTGAGTCAATAAGCTTTTTAATTGTTTTCCGTACTTTGAATTTGCAATATTCTCAGGGAGTACACTATAGATGGAATCTAAGAATTTTGGATTGGCTTCAGGAATTTCAACTACTGCGATATAGGGAGCTATTACCGATTCTTTATTGTTTAAGGCATAGTTGATTGCAAACAAATATCTTCTGAGTTCATTTTTGTTGTTTACTTCTAAAATGGAATCCATACCAGCTTGATCTCCTTTTTGATTAAAGGTGATTGCTTGCTGCATTAACTCTAGATTTTTATTGTTAAAACGACTCATCATCTTTTGAAATTCTTCAAAATGTTCATGTGATTTAGAACCTGAAATTTCAGGATCAATATCAAAAGTATTCCAAGATGTAGTTAGGGTGATTTGACCTGGTTCAGCAAAGAGTCGAATACGATCATTAAAATCGTTATCGTCTTTGCGCTCTAAATTTAAATAGAGTAGTTGAGCTTCATCGATGTTTGTGTCAAACATAAAATTGCCATTACCATTGAGTTCAATGGAGTCTAAAGCAACCATTGTTGAATCTTGCAATTGTTGAAGGTATAAAGTCCCCTTTTTTAGACCTTTGATATTTCCTTGAATTTGTAGGTTACCAGTTGGATTGTTAGAGCATGAAGCAACTATTAGTACTAATCCAAATAAGGCTATAATCTTTTTCATCAGTTGATTTTTTAAGCTGCACAAATATGCGGAATCTCTGTTAATTATTTAAATTTTAGATGCAATTTCCATCAAATAAGCACAAAATAAAGCACCTGTTGTTCCCACCACATATCCCATCACTGCTAAAAGTACTCCAACAGAGGCTAGAGATGGATGAAATTCAGCCGCTATGACAGGAGCAGATGCGGCACCTCCTACATTGGCTTGTGAACCAACCGACAAGAAGAAATAAGGAGCTTTGATGAGTTTGGCTACTACTATTAACAAAATAGCGTGAATTGTCATCCAGACCACCCCTATGAGGATGAGGCCTGGGTTTTCAAAGATTTTAGCGAGGTCCATTTTCATTCCGATAGTAGCCACAAGAATATAAATAAATACGGAACCTAATTTAGAGGCACCAGCTCCTTCATAGTTCTTTGCCTTGGTAAATGAAAGGAGAATTCCAATAAGGGTAGCAATGACGATCATCCAAAAGAAGGAAGAGCCCAAGAAGGAAAAGAAACTCTTTTTATCGGACACCCATTCGTAGGAACTAGTTAATATATCGCTCAAATGGTTTCCTAAAAGATGAGATATCCCAACCGAAGTAAAGGCCAAAAACAAGAGAACCATATAATCGTTTAGGGTAGGGACTCTAGTGATTGAAGCAGTAAACTTTGAGACTTTTTCTTTGAGCGCTTCGATGGATGAGGTGTCTGCTTTGAGCCATTGATCAATCTTTTTAGTTTTTCCAACTCCTAAGAGTAAAATTGCCAGCCAAATATTACCAATCACAATATCAATAAGGACCATACCCCCGTATTTCTCTGGATTGTATTGAAAGATTTCAAGCATGGCAGCCTGATTAGCACCACCACCAATCCATGAACCTGCTATGGTAGCTAGACCTCTCCAAATGGCGTCAAAATCATTGCCTCCTACAGATTCAGGAGAAATTAATGAGACAATCAAAATTGCAAGTGGTCCTCCGATAATAATTCCAAAGGATCCAGTAAAGAACATAATCAGTGCTTTGGACCCCAAATTAGCAATGGCTTTTAAATCAATGCTCAGGGTCATTAACACAAGTGATGCAGGGAGTAGATAGCGACTTGCTACAAAGTAAAGATTGGAATGCGCATCAGAGATGATTCCCATACTACTGAGTATGGATGGCAGCAAATAGACCATCAATACAGCTGGCATATAGCTGTAAAATTTTTTCCAAATGGTATTTTGTGATGAGGAAGTGATGAATACAAAGCCAATACAAAGGGCTAGTATTCCAAACACAATGGTGTCGTCAGTAAAAAGCGGTTGATTCATGAACTAAAAGTAGGAAAATTAACCTAAGGGCTAAAATCCTAACTTAAAATAGTCGTTTAAATAGTGAGCGACTCCATCTTCTTGGCATGAAAGAGTCAATGCATCAGCAACTTCTTTTAGGGATTCTCTTGCATTGGAAACGGCAATACCCATACCTGCTTTTTGAATCATTTCGATATCGTTGAAGTTATCCCCAAAGGCCATGACTTGACTGAGATCATCCCCGAGAACCATCTCAATAGCTTTGTGTTTGTCAACCCCAGAAGGTGCAATTTCAATAAGGGTGTCATTCGATCTGTAAATGGTGAGTTCCTTAGATAATAACTCGAGTTCTCTTTGAGCTTTGTCGGCAGTTTCTTTGGTGCCCATAAGCATCAGTTTATGAACCCCTTTCCCTTCAGAAATTAAACGCTGTAAAGAAACATCAGTTGGCTCTATAACAGGATTTGTTTTAGTGTTGTGAATTTCTTTTTGAACGCGCTCGGAATCTCCAGGGACCCACCAATTGTTGTAAGAGTAGATTCCTATAGCGATTGAATTAGAATTGCAGATTTCGTTTACCTTTAAAACAGACTCTAAATCAATGGTCACATCGTTTATAATTCGATCACCATCGAGGATATAAGCTCCGTTATAACAGATCATTGGCTGTCCATCCGCCTTGATTTTTTCTTGAATATAAATCATTCCAGAAGGGATACGAGCTGAAACTAAAATGACTTTAGTCGATTCATTTACTTTGGTAAGTATTTTAGCACAAAATTCAGTTATATCACTTTTTAAAGCTAGTGTAGTTCCGTCTAAATCTAAGCAAAGGTGTTTGAAAGTCATCTGGTAGTTTTTCTGTTTGCAAATTTAAGTCTTTTTTAGAGCCTGAAAATAAATGAGTATTAAAATATGTTTTTAATAATTTCACATTAAAATAACACAACTATTAAGTTGATTATTGCTACATTTATTCTTTAAAATCTAGTTATGAGAGCCAAACTATTAGCACTTCTTTTTTTATCATTTAGCTTCACTTTTGCAAATAACCCAATCGATGATTGGGGTCAAACAGGACATCGTGTTGTCGGTGAGGTAGCGAGTCAATACCTCAATAAAAAAGCTAAAAGAGCAATAACTAATTTGCTCAATGGATCATCCCTAGCTTATGTTTCAACTTATCCAGATGAAATAAAATCTGACAAGCATTTTGATTCCTATAGTCCTTATCACTATATCAATATGCCATTAGGGGATCAATACAATCAAGCGAAGTCAAATGCTGAGGGTGATTTATACAAGGGAATTCAACACGCGATTGAGGTGCTTAGTGATGATACCGCTTCTGATGCTGATAAGGAATTTCAATTAAAACTTTTGGTTCATTTTATAGGTGATTTACACCAACCCATGCATATTGGAAGAGCAGAAGATCGAGGTGGAAATAGTATTCGCTTAAAGTGGTTTGGTAAAAACACCAACCTTCACAGAGTTTGGGATACCGATTTAATCGACTACTTTAATATGAGTTATACAGAATGGGCGATTAACTTCCCAAAACAAGACTGGAAAACTCAAAAAGAATTACAGGCAACTTCTGTTTTGGATTGGATAGAGGAATCTCACGAATTAGTAGAAACAATCTATAGAGCCACTCCTGAAAATTCTTCACTTGGATATAACTACACCTATGACTACAAAGAGATTCTAAGAACTCAACTGCTCAAGGGAGGAATACGATTAGCTGGGATTCTAAATGATATTTTTGGATAATTTTGGGTATAATTTATTGTGTATTAGTTTGATATGTGAATAAGTATTATATTTATTCAAACCAAACTAGACCAATTAATGCAGACTTATACAATTGAACTCCTTTCAGATGAATGGAATCGTAATTCATTTATCTCCTTAATAGTGATTCTTGTATTTCTGTGGATTGGTAAACGAAACACTCAAGATTTTAACTTGAGATTAGCGAAGGGAGTCACTCTATTATTAGCACTTATTTACCTGGTTGAAAATTCTAGATACCTTATAAACGGCACCTGGAATCTAGCTGATAACTTGCCTTTACAGCTCTGTTCCATAAGTAGACTGCTCTGTTGTTTTGTGCTTTTTGTTCCCAGAAAACAATTTGTTTTTGAACTGCTTTTTTTCTTTGGTATAGTGGGCGGACTACAGTCGATTTTCACTCCTCAAATCAACCATTACTACGGAGGCTTATTTCATTATTTCGAGTATTATTTTAGCCATTTGGTGATTATTGGCATGCCAATTTTTATGTATTTGTATTTGGGATTTGAATTAAAAAAGAATTCGTGGTTGAAAAGCTTTCTAGTTATTAATTTACTGCTCGTCATCATTATGCCTCTTAATTTTTATTTAGATGCCAATTATATGTATTTAAATGCTCCTCCAGTAATTGATAACCCTTTTATCATTGGAGATTGGCCATATTATCTGATCGTATTGGAGTTTTTTGCAGCAGGATTGTTTTATTTAACCTATCGCTTGTTTTTGCTTTCAAAATCAAAGCAACTCACTGTAAATTAAACTTTTTGAAAATAGATTATATAGGTACATTTGACTAAAACTCTCAAATGTCAAAATCATCTACCCTAGGAGAATTCATCATTGAAAATCAGGCTGCTTTTAAATATGCAGAAGTGGAGCTTTCAAGGCTATTTAATTCCATACGTTTAGCAGCAAAAGTTGTTAATCACGAAGTCAATAAGGCTGGACTTGTCGATATACTCGGTGATGCTGATAGCGAAAACGTCCAAGGAGAAGATCAACAAAAATTGGATGTTTAAGCCAACGAAAAGTTTATTCAAACACTGATCAACAGAAATATTGTCTGTGGGATAGCCAGTGAAGAAGAAGATGACTTTATCTCTGTCAATAGTTTAGACAAGGATAACAATAATAAGTATGTTGTTTTGATTGATCCTTTGGATGGCTCTTCCAATATTGATGTCAATGTATCGGTGGGAACTATATTCTCAATATACAGAAGAGTAACTCCAGCTGGAACTCCGGTGACTTTAGAGGATTTTTTGCAAAAGGGAAGGGCACAAGTAGCTGCAGGTTATGTTATTTATGGAACTTCGACGATGATCGTTTATACAACTGGAAAAGGGGTCAACGGTTTTACACTTAATCCTGCAATTGGAACCTTTTATCTGTCTCATCCCAATATGAGATTTCCTGAAATAGGAAACATTTATTCAGTAAACGAAGGAAATTATGTGCATTTTCCTCAAGGAGTCAAAGACTACATTAAGTATTGTCAAAAAGAAGAGGGGAATCGACCTTATACATCCAGATATATCGGTTCATTAGTTTCTGATTTTCACAGGAATTTAATCAAGGGAGGAATTTACTTATATCCAAATACCTCAAAGAACCCTAATGGTAAACTGCGACTTTTGTACGAATGTAATCCAATAGCTTTTTTAGCAGAACAAGCAGGAGGGAAGTCTAGTGATGGGACAATTAATACCTTGGATATAGAACCTACTGAATTACACCAAAGAGTTCCATTTTACTGTGGGAATAAAGAAATGGTGGAACAACTTGAAGCATTTTTAGCCTAATAAAAAAGGCAGCTTAATTAGCTGCCTTTTTTCTATTAAATTCTTATTTAATCATTTAAAACGGATAAGAAAAACTCCTTCATGCGCTGAGCGTAATACACTCCGTATTTTTCAAAGGTGTCTTTAGTGCGTTGATCTGGCTTCCAATCAAAGAAGGCATGATATGCTCCACCAACTTGAATGTATTCTACACGTTGACCTGCTTCAACAAGCGCCTTAGTGTAGGCTGCAACTTCTTCATCTTTAATGAGGTTATCTTGAGTCCCTCTCACTAAAAACTGAGGTACTGATCTGTCTTTAGCATTTGGTATATTGTTGATAGGTGCAACAGCATTGAGGTAGTTTTCTCCTTGTTGTACAAAACCAGACATGGTTTGTCCTCTAAATACACCATAAGAAGGAGCTGCTCCTTTCATAGACGCTAATAGCTCTTCTCTAACTTGATCGATAGACTTACCTTCTGGTAAATAAGTAGGTGTTAATTTAAATACTCCTTCTTGAGTTCCAAAACCACCATTTCCGATGGATTCAATCATTACTGAAGCAGCAGCTGAAAGATGACCTCCAGCACTATCACCAGTTACAAATAGAGCATTACCATTTCCTCCGTACTTAGAGGCGTTTTCTTTAATGTGAATGATACCACCATAGACATCTTCGATAAGCTCATGCATTTGATTGGCAGTTTCATCTCCATCGAGATTTCCAATCCAACGGTAATCCATACTAAAGACTACGAATTTTTTGTCTTTAGTTAATTCTCTAGCCAAACCTCTCATGATATCTTCGGTATTTGAAGACCATCCTCCGCCGTGAATGATAATGATTACAGGAAGGTTCTCTGCTCCTTTTGGAGAAAACACATCGTATTTGAGTTCTTTCACTCCAGGCTTCGCATAAACGATATTCTGAGTTACATTAAGGTGATCAACAGCTTCATTCTCAATAAATGAAGCTCCAACTTGAATGTCTTGATCAGCTGTAAACGTATAGGTGTTCTCCATATGTTCACTGTACATAGTACCCCATCTCCCTGGGTAAGAAAAATAGGTCGCATCGATGCTTTTTCCAGCTTGAGGGATTGCTGTAATAGTTACTTGAGTTCCTTTTTTTAAGGTTCCATCTTTCTTTGTTTTTGGAGAAAAGGTGACTTTTCCCAAGGAAGCTTCATCGATAGAAACTTTAACTCGGTTCGAGTCTTGTGCATAACTAAATGCTGTAGTAAGCATTAATGCAACTAGTAAATTTTTTGATTTCATTTGTTTGTGTATCTGTTTAAGTTTTTTAGTAACTCAAAGAATAATTTTAATCGAGAACTATTCTTTGAGAAACTAAATATAGCTAAAAAAATTAAATGCGTATTATTTACACAAACAAAAAACCCAGTGTAGTGCTGGGTTGATTATTTTTAGTGGAGCCGGAGAGAATCGAACTCTCGTCCAAACAAGCAATCAAAAAGCTTTCTACATGTTTAGTTTTTGATTAATTTTCGACACATAGCTGACCAAAAACCGCCTACTATGAGCTTAGCTTCTTAAGATTTGAGAATAAATCGAAGCACTTTATTCTCTATGTTGCTTTTTATGGTGCTCCTTGGCGGGACGCCAACAACAAGGGCTTCCCAGGAACATTCAGCCTCCCCGCCTTGCAGGGACGTGACTCTATCCTACTAAAATTCAGATTAAGCAGCTAAAGCGTAATTATTTTCGCCATTTAAAAAGTTGATTCATCATATTTACGAGCAACAAATCAACGCTCGACATGCTTACAGTTCAATTGGCCTCGCTGTCAAAACCGGTCGGCCCCGTAAGTTTCAAAGAACTAGATCTCTATTGAGGATGGCAAAGTTACTAAAAACTTTGTGAGCGTTATGAAATGATTTAAATTAGCTTAAAAATCCCTTCTTATGATCACTTTTGGAGTTCTTAAAGAACGCAAAAACCCACCCGACAAAAGAGTAGTGCTAACCCCAAAGGCTTGCAAAACTATAGTAGGCAAATACGATGCCAAAATTATCGTTGAGCCATCTGAACTTAGAGTATTTAAGGAATCTCAATATCAAATGAATGGTTTAGAAATTAGTTCTAAACTCGATTCTTGTGATGTGCTATTTGGAGTAAAAGAGGTTCCTATTGAGGCCTTGATTCCCAATAAAAAATACTTTTTCTTTTCTCATACGATTAAAAAGCAACCCTATAATAGAGGTTTGCTTCAAGCCATCTTAAAAAATAAGATTATCCTCTATGATCACGAGACCATTGTAGATGAAGAATCTAAAAGATTAGTAGCATTTGGTAGGTTTGCGGGACTTGTTGGAGCTTATAATGGTCTTCGAACTTATGGATTAAAACACCAACTTTTTGAGTTGCCAAAAGCAGAGCATTTAGAGGATTTAAATGAATTGATGAGTGTTTTAAAAAATCTAGAATTACCATCGATGAAAATTGTACTTAGTGGAAAGGGAAGAGTAGGAAATGGGGCCGTTGAAATATTAGAGGCTGTAGGTGTTAAAAGAGTAGGAGTTGAGGAATATTTAAACAATCATTTTAATGAGGCAGTATACTGTCAAATTGACGTAGAAGATTACAATAGCAGCAAAGACGACAGCTCCTTTGATAAAGGTGACTTTTTTCAAAATCCTCAGAATTTTAAGGGAAATTTTTACCGTTTTGCTAAAGTAAGTGATCTGTATATTGCTGGACACTTTTATGGGGTAGGGGCTCCTTATTTATTAACGAGATCAGATGTTGCAAGAGATGATTTTAATATTTCTGTAGTTGCTGATATCAGTTGTGATATCGATGGCCCTGTGGCTACCACCATTCGTCCAAGTACCATTGCAGATCCTATTTACGGCTTAAATCCCAAGACCTTTGAAGAGGTTGATTATAGGGATTCAAATGCTGTAGCTGTGATGGCTGTAGATAATTTACCTTGTGAACTTCCCAAAGATGCCTCAGAGAGTTTTAGTGAAGCTTTTGTTCGATATGTGATCCCTGCTTTTTACAACAATGATGCAGATGGGCTACTCTACAGAGCACAAATGACTACTTCAGAGGGAACACTTACCGATCGATTTAAGTATTTACAAGATTATGTCAATGGGAATTAAATGTATCTTTGCATTTAAATAAATATATCTATGAAACTGGAATTAATACCACAGATTAAACACGTTGACAGCGAACAATTTTTTCTTCTTGCAGGCCCTTGTGCTATTGAAGGAGAAGATATGGCTATGAGAATTGCGGAAAAAGTTGTTGCTATTACAGATCGTTATAAGATACCCTATGTGTTTAAAGGTAGTTTCAAAAAAGCCAATCGTTCCCGAATCGATTCCTTTACTGGAATAGGAGATGAGAAGGCATTGAAAATTCTTGAAAAAGTTTCAAAAACATTTGAAGTTCCAACAGTTACTGATATCCACGAAATCGCTGATGCAGAATTAGCAGCAGCCTATGTGGATGTACTTCAAATCCCAGCCTTTTTAGTGCGTCAAACTGATTTAGTTGTTGCTGCTGCAGCTACTGGAAAGGTTGTCAATTTGAAGAAAGGACAATTTATGAGTCCTGAGAGTATGCAACACGCTGCAAAAAAAGTGATAGACTCCAATAACGAGCAGGTTATGATTACTGATAGAGGTACCATGTTTGGCTATCAGGATATGATCGTAGATTTTAGAGGAATTCCTACAATGAAACAATACGCTCCTGTTGTTTTGGATGTGACTCATTCGCTTCAACAACCCAATCAATCTTCTGGCGTGACAGGAGGTCGACCAGAAATGATTGAAACCATTGCTAGAGCAGGAATTGCAACTGGTGTCGATGGTATCTTTATCGAGACGCATTTCGATCCTAAAAATGCTAAAAGTGATGGGGCGAATATGTTAGACCTCAGTCTTTTAGAGGGTCTTTTAGAGCGCTTAAGCCGCTTGAGAACTACTGTTGTATCTCTTTAACACACTCTTCTTAAAAATAATAGGTTGAGAAGCTTTTTTTAGTTGTATATTTGCAGCCTCAAAAGGAAACCTATTTAGATACATGAAAGACATTAAGAATATCGCAATCATCGCCCACGTAGACCACGGTAAGACTACATTGGTTGATAAAATCATGCACCACTGTCAGTTGTTTCGTGAAAACGAAACTACTGGAGAACTTATTTTAGATAATAACGATCTCGAGAGAGAACGCGGTATTACTATTGTTTCAAAGAACGTATCTGTTAATTATAAAGGGACTAAAATCAACATCATCGATACTCCAGGCCACGCCGATTTTGGTGGTGAAGTGGAGCGAGTTCTCAATATGGCTGATGGGGTATTACTTTTAGTAGATGCCTTTGAAGGACCGATGCCTCAAACTCGTTTTGTATTACAAAAAGCTATTGACCTTGGTTTAAAACCTTGTGTTGTGATCAATAAAGTCGATAAAGAAAACTGTACTCCTGATGAGGTACATGAAAAAGTTTTCGATTTGATGTTCGAACTTGGAGCAGAAGAGTGGCAGTTAGATTTTCCAACTGTTTATGGATCTGCTAAAAACAATTGGATGAGTGAAGATCACAATAACCAAACGGACTCTATTGAGCCTTTATTGGATATGGTAATCGAACATGTTCCAAGCTTTGAACCAAAAGAGGGTAACACTCAAATGTTAATCACTTCATTAGATTTCTCGTCTTTTACAGGTAGAATAGCTATCGGTAGATTACAAAGAGGAACTTTGAAAGAAGGACAACAAATCACCTTGATTAAACGTGATGGTAGTCAAGTGAAATCAAAGCTTAAAGAATTATTTATTTTCGAAGGCTTAGGAAAATTAAAGGTTGAAGAAGTTCAAACTGGTGATATTTGTGCACTTGTTGGAATTGATGGATTTGAGATTGGAGATACTGTAGCAGATTTAGAAAATCCAGAGCAATTACAAACGATTGCTATAGATGAGCCTACCATGAGTATGCTCTTTACCATTAACGATTCACCATTTTTTGGTA
>CAKZOO010000094.1 GCA_937136455.1 uncultured Flavobacteriaceae bacterium
AGCATGAATACGTGGATGTTCTACAGTTCTATCACAACAGATCAGGTACTGGGCCTAGTTTCTCTACACGAATAAGACCTAGTCAGAAGCTGGTAGAACACTTCAATAAACTGACAGTAGAGCTACACGACATAGACAAACACCATAATCAGGAATGTATTATTCTCAGACAAAAGTACTTCGATGATGAGGATCGGAGAAACACGACAGTCGATCTTGAGTATCACGATACTGACTTTACCAATACAATAAGAAACCAACTACAAACCTATAATACCCTTCTAAAGACTTCCTTCATTGATATTCCCTCATTCTCTAAGGCGTCCTTCTCTAGAGCTATAAAGAAGGGCAAGAGAGCAGGTCAGAGGACAACAATCTCAATTGGGCCAGACAACAAGTTCGTAAGACGTATCTTTAGTGGAGGACTAGAGGGTGACTGGAAACTTAATGGCAGATTTTATGGTGGTTGGTGGCAGCAGATTGATAAGGAATACAGAAGTCAAATCTACATCAATGATGAACCTACCTATGAATATGATCTAAAGGCTTTACACCCTACATTGTTATCCAACAGAGCAGGTATAGAGCTTCCAGTAGATCCATACACCCTACAAGACCATTTACTTACTCAGACAAGCCCACAGCAGCAGAGACAGTATGTTAAACTATTGGTCCTTATGGCTATCAATGCTTCCACTCCAAGTGACGCTTATGCAGCCTTTAGGAATAACGACAGAGACGATAATCTAGCGACTAGCTTAACCAACAATACCCTCTCATCCCTTCTTAAATCCTTCTTTGATGAACAACCTCATATGGAGCAGTTCTTATGCAAAGGACTAGGACTTGAGCTAATGGGAGTAGATGGTCAAATAGCTAATATGGTTATTGATTACTTCACCAAACAGAATGAACCAGTTCTTTGCATCCATGACAGTTTCTTAATCAACCACAAGAAAGGTGAAGAGCTTAGAAGTATAGTAGCTGACAGTACCTACCAACTTACGGGATACAGAATACAGCAAGACATTAAGAATGAAAGATTAGAGACAACACGACCAGTAAAGGGCAACATAGAGGGATATAAAGAACCTTTAGACCTTACCTTCTATACACCAAACACAATAGAAAGAACTGATCAGTATGTAGCGAGAAGGGATAAATTCTATAAGTGGAGAGAACTAAAGAGTGAGTAACTTGTTTGTTGTAAATCTGAATAAGTTATTAACTTGGTGGTTGTTATTACTTTGTTGTTATTCCTACTCTAGCACCCCCTCCTCCATTACTGGAACAAGTTGGGGATACTAAACTAGAGTTTCATCGTAGTGGAGAATTAAAATGGATGCAGCATCAAGAAAATTAGAATTTATATCCGAAGATGTCGTCGATTATGCGGTTCAAATTATCCTTGATAAAATCACAATTGAAACTGCAACACCAAAATTGCCCTCTCCTTTGCAGACCGCTAGTGGATTATTGGAAACAGCCTCTTTGGTGCTTATTAGCGTCAGGAGTAGATGCGGCATAGAAGGTCACAGTTATCTATTCTCTCCTAATGAAGCTCTCCTTCCAGCTATCGCTCAATCAATCTCTGTCGCTTTTGAGGAAGTCAAAGGTCGAAGCTGTTTGCCAGAACTTAATACTGACCATCTGCTGAAGAAGTTTAAACTGTTCGGTGGCACTGGTATTTTGACAATGGCTTTTGCTGCGATTGATATGGCGTCATGGGATTTATTGGGGGTAGCTTTAAAAAAGCCACTCTATCAAATACTGGGAGGGACTGAGAAGATCTTAGCCTCTTACGAAAGCTCTGGCTTAAGTATTGGACATTCCTCACAAGTTATTACTCAGGCAGAAGAGTTTCTACTTGCTGGTAATTCAAGGATGAAAGTACGTTTAGGTTATGAAACCGTAGAGCAAGAAATATCTATCTTAACAACTTTAAGAAACGAACTCGGCAATCAAATTGAATTAATGGTGGATTACAACCAAGGCCTTTCAGTCGATCAAGCTTTTGAACGTTGCAGTCTGCTAGATGAATTAGGTTTACTATGGATTGAAGAGCCTATTGCGGCAGATTTGTTAGAAGTAGCAGCTGACCTCACGATCAAAACTAAAACACCAATTCAACTAGGAGAAAACCTTTGGTCACCAGTAGAGGCTCAAAGAGCATTGGATTTACATTCTAGCAATTACTTAATGCCTGACGTGGCTAAAATTGGAGGAGCTACACAGTGGTTGAGAAGCGCAAAGTTAGCAGCAAAGCGTGGCATCAAAGTCTCGTCACATCTTTATCCAGAAATTAGTGCACACCTTTTATCTTCAATCGAAAACGCACACTATTTGGAATATGCCGATTGGACAAAGTTACAATTCGCTGGGCATATATCCTCACAAAACAACCAGCTCTGCATCGATGATGCATGGGGCGTAGGTCTACATGGTTTTTAGGGCATCAGGGTGATGTCAAGGGCCCTAGAGGTCGTGTAAGGGCCTAATTCCAACTAAACAAGCCTACTTATCTATTGTTGCCAGTATAGGTAAATTCTAGCGACAGTATCAGGAATAACTTCAGAAGCCTGATCCAAGG
>CAKZOO010000095.1 GCA_937136455.1 uncultured Flavobacteriaceae bacterium
ACAATGTATTCTGTAACAGGTTTATAGGTTTGTATTGGTGGGATGGGTGAGGGATGGTTGTCATGTGATCGTTCTAGGGCCGGACAGTTTCAGTCATTTGTTCCAAAAGATGATTTTTTTAATGTCAGGATGAAGCTCGCTCGGCTCTCGATGGACCTGATAGAAACAGGAAGTGCATTCCATGCACGACAGGCACTGACTAAGAAGGATTTTGTGAAAATAGTAGTTCGATGATTGGGTATCCTTAAAGTACTTTCTCCGGTTCTAGTATGTGAAGCATCTATCCTCCTACCTTCAGAGACAAATTTGAAATCATCTTTAAAATAGTTCGGATCAGGAAGCTTTAATGTTGAACTAGCAATGTGGGCTGGGGTGATATGATCATGGCGTTGGAGAGAGTAGACGAAACGTAGACAATAATTTTGGCAACGCTGTAGTTTATCATTCAGAGTGACTTGCATATCGTTAAGAACAGAATTACAATACATTAAATGTGGGAAGATGAGAGATTGAACCAATAATAATTTAATGTTTCTAGGGAGAATATCGTGCATTTTCTTCAATGCATGCATGGCTGAGAATACCTTTTTACAAGTTTTGTTCACTTGTTCTGACCAGTCAAGAGTATTATTCATAATAATGCCTAAATTTTTAACTGAGCTACAGTAAGGAATGTCATTACCGTCTACACTAATTTTGTGAATCGATTCAAGGTCAATATTGTTTATAAGACGAGAATATCCAATTATAATGGGTTGTGTTTTGATGGGATTAAGCTTAAGGCCATTTTTCTTTGTCCATTCCACTATCGAATTGATATCCTGATTCATTATTCCAACTGTTTCATTAATTTTTGTTATGGGACAGAACGAATAGATTTGAAGGTATTCTGCATAAGTATGGAAAATATGGTCATCAGCATACAAAGTGAAGAGGAGAGGGCCTAAAATTGAACCTTGTGGTACTCCATGCATAACGTTTTTCCAAGTTGACTTTTTGTCACCGACAGATACACATTGTTTCCTACCTAATAGATAGGATTTGAACCAAACTAACGAGTTGTGACTGAAACCAAGAATAGCCAACTTATTCAGAAGGACTGTATGATCAACAGTATCGAATGCTTTAGAAAAATCAAATAGGGTGAGGATGGTGCATTTTCTTTGGTCCATAGCTAACCTTATATCATCAGTGACACGAAGCAGAGCTGTCTCAGTTGAATGGAATTTTCTAAAGCCTGATTGAAAGTTATGAAGCTTACTATTGTTGTCTAGAAATTTTACAACTTGAGCATGAATGAGTCTTTCTAGCACTTTGGACAATGCAGGTAAAATACTGATTGGTCTAAAATCCTCAACTTTATTGGGTGATGGAACTTTATTTAGAGGGCGAACCAGAGCAAACTTCCAGTTTTCAGGGAAAATGCCTTCTTCAAGTGACTTGTTGAAAATGTATGTAATGGTTGGTAAAACAGCAAATAACATCTTCTTGATAAATTTAATAGGAATTTTGTCTACACCCGTAGCATTACTATGAATACGTTGAATTGCTCTGAAAGTGTCTTCTTCTGAGATTGGATGGAAATGAAATTGATCAGTGATTGGTAAATCTAAGTTTGTAACCTGCTCTTCAAGATCATCTATATGATTAGCAATGACAATTTCGTCGCGTTGGTTAGAGTGTGAAACGAAATGGTCATTTATATTATTCAATGGTAAGTCAATTTGTGGATTCGATTTCTCTTTGCCAAGCCCGAATTCTTTTATTCCCTGCCAAAGTGATTTAGAGTCTTGTCTATTGTTTGTCATAAACGAATTCAAGTACCTAATCTTTGAGTTCCGTAATTCCTGTTTAACCCTATTTCTAAGGCTCCTATACTCTATCAAACTGTCCAAGTCAAATGTCTTTTTAAATTTTCTATGTGCTTTGTCTCTACGTCCCATCATCTTAAGTATGTCTTCAGTCATCCACGGTACTCGTCGTTTTCTATTAATCCTCCTTGTCACATAAGGTGCATGTTTGTCATACAAAGTCAAAGTCCAATTCTCGAAAGTCTTGACCATGTCATCAACTGAGGGTAATGCTTCAATTTGATGCCATGGAGTCTGAGCCACATCAGTCAGGAAGGCAGCTTCATCAAAGTTTTTGAAGTCTCTATAAGTGATAATTTTCTGTTCTGGCTTGGGTATCTTATGGGAAAGTACACAGTAGATCAAATCATGTCTAGAAATAGCTGGGACTGAGATTTGGCCTGCTTGAACAACCTCATTGGGATCACTAACAATGAGAAGGTCAATGAGTGTGTCTGATTCATTAGTATGATGAGTTGGATCGAGGGGTAAAATAGTCATGTTTAAGCATTGGAAAATTGTAGTCAGTTGAAAGTAGTCAAAGTTACGATTTGTCATGTTCAAGTCGGTGTTCATATCCCCCATAACTAGTATACGGTTATAACAAGGCATAAGAGAAAGCAAGGCACTTTCGAAATCTGTGAAATGACCTATTTTTGGTGGGCGATAACAGATACCAACGAGTAATTTATCAGTACTAGATAAGGATAATTCAAGTAGCATAAACTCTGGTCTGGAACAATACTCTTGTTTAGATGTGATTAAAACTTTTGTTTTGATACCATCTTTCACATAAATTGCTACACCCCCACAAGCTTTATTTAATCTATCATTCCGGAAAAGATTATATCCAGGCAATGCAACAAAATTTGATGAAATACTAGGCTTCAAAAATGATTCGGAAATTCCGATTATATTGAAGTCCTGAAAACGGAAGATTGCTCTGAGTTCATCAATGTGGCAACTGAGGGATTGTACGTTAAGGTGAGCAGCCTTGAAAAGTTTTTTGAAAGAGTGGAGCTTATTTGCTAGAAACATACCTGCGTCATTATTACTATTATTGAAATAATCATACCTACTTGAGGGCGAGCGAGCTGACGTGTCAGTGAGAGGCATCATGGAAGCAGCAGACCAATCGTGAACCGACCTCAGAACGACACATGACGGGGAAAATGGGGATGAAACTGATAAAACTTAACCTAAATGAAAAAGTCTCTTGATTCGAGTGCATTCAGCATGCCTTGACAGTTCGGCTCCCTTCACTATTTAAAGCACTAGTTCAAAACAAAATTCACTAAACACAATAAGATGTAGATGTGTGGAGTTCCGGTGATGAATAATCCTAATGGTGAATAAGACGAAGATTGAGGAAGAACTGGTAGTGGGAGATCTGGTCCAAGTGGAGATAGAGTGAGTAGGTATCCAGTAGTGGAAGAATCGGGTCCAA
>CAKZOO010000096.1 GCA_937136455.1 uncultured Flavobacteriaceae bacterium
ATCTTGAATTCTAGTAAAAATTGTCTTGAGGGAGTTACCAATGACAGCTCCACCGCGAGAAGTCCTTTCTTGAAGTGCAGAGATAATTCCTATCAATTCATCAAACTGAACACCAGCTGCAACAGCAACTGATCCAGAACGCTTCAAACCTTCAATTAAATCCCTATCAGAAACTGCGGCACTTGCAGCAGCAGCCGATATCTTATTAAGAACATCAGTAGTTGTTAGACCAGCAGAAGAAAACGAGTTAACAGCCGCTGTTAAACCAGCTACAGAATCAGCCGCGCTTAAACCAGAAAGTCGAGAGAGAACAAGAGCATCATTAAGTCTTTTAGTAACTTCTTCAGCTTTAAGACCTTGACGAGAAAGTTCTAATGCCGCTTCCGCTACAGTATCAAAAGTTTGACCTGTATTTCTAGCGATGTCAAAAATTTGATTTTTAAAACTATCAAGTTGAGATTCTGATTGTTTAAGGATAGAGTTAATGTTGGTAAGGCTTTTCTCAACCTGCACTGTGGTTTTAACCAACTCCTGAAGACCCCTTGAAACAGCGGCGATAACACCAACAGATGCGCCAAACGCCAAAACACGGGCGTTAGCAGCCTCCATGGATTTAGTAAATTCATCAGCTTTACCAGTTAAACGACCCAGAGGCTTTGACAGCGACTCAATACTCTTGGCCCCCGGGCCCATATTAATCCGAAGATTCTTACCAGCTTTTGAGGCTGCTTGTTGAATACTTTGTTCTAAACCTGTTTGGACGACTGGTACTTGAATAGGCATGATCTTGTTCCTTTATGTGTATATACACTAATATTACACATCATGACCTGCTAATCTCATCATTTGTTTCATGTCTAGCTTCCCACCAGCTTTTTTAACCTCTTCTGATAATGATACAGTTTTAGAATCTTTAGCCACGGTATTCATATCTTCTTTTGTCGCACCAAAGACCGCTGAAGCGTCTGCGTCATCTCTTATCCCACCGTTACTAGACCCTTTATTCCTCTGACTTTCAGAATAAGCCATTAATTTATCTGGGTCTTCTTTGATATTGTCTGGGATGTCTTCAGTGTATTGGAATATGCTATGGAATACTCGTGCATACATAGCAACTTTCATTTGATAAGCAGACAGCTCTACTACAGCTTTACCATAAAAATCACTAACATTTTCGCAGTTTGAGATATACATACTGAAAAACGGCCTCAAAACAGCATGTTTAATATTATCTTCAGATATTCTCTCAGAAACATCTGTCATCATTTTATTCAGCAGTATAACATCCCTCACTTCTAAGTCAGAAAATTCCTCTTCAGTATGGAGATTCTCACGAAGATCCGAACTTTTGAAAATGCAAAACCTAAGCATTTCATCGTTAGACCTTTTCGAAGCATAGCCTTCCGCAGTTAAACCTACAATCTCAGCCTTTTTATGATTCAAATCATATAGCTCAATAGACTTCTCTTCGATGGTTTTTTGAAAAGACTGTTTTTGAGATGGCAAGAATACAGATTCTTTTGTTTTTTTGAGATTTTTAATCTCTTCCACCAATGATAATATCTTCATATCATCAGACTCCTCCCAGAGATCTTCTTCTTTAATGTAAGCCTCCCTTTGTTCCTGAGACTCAACGCCTTTAGATAAAGCAATATTCTTATACTTTTCGTAATAAGAATTGAGATACTTTTGATCTCTTATGTTTATGTGTTTAACGAATACGTCTCGACCTTTGAAAGTCGAGACGCTGTATCCGTCAAATATCTCCCCTATAAGGGAAGTATAAAATTCATCACTATAACTCACCCTTTTCTACTTTATCCATAATATCTTCAAACTCCTTTTGGGTTGAAGCTTGGTTATAGAACCAGAAGGCTAGAGTTGTCGAAACTTGTTTAATTACTTGCTGATAAAGTTCAGAACCTTCTTCTTCTTTATCGTAATAGTCTTCAAGTTTCTCATCGTAGTCTGCTCCTTTGAAATACTGGGTAGGCTCCTCATCTTCTTCCCTTTGGATAAAGGTTAAATGAAGAGCATACCACAGCAAGAGTTTGTTTTGCGCTCTAACATCAGCAGTGTGTTCAAATAAACCCTGTAGATTTGACTCTACTTCAACCAAATCTCTTTTTACTCGGGCAATCTCTTCCTTAAGGAATTCTAGCCTCTTTTTTTGTTTTTCGTCGAGTTTTGTCGCTGAATCAAGTTTGATATATTCATTCTGAAATTCTAAAATCTGCTTGTATAGCTTACCATACTCCTTTTGACCTTCTTCAGTAAAAGCCCCTCCAGTATCGCCGTATTTTTTTGCAAGCATTGCTTTGGTGAGAATACCCTGCTTAACACACTTACTCATTTCGATAGTGTATTGAAGCTCGGCATCTTCTAACTCGCGGCGAGAAGGTTTTTTGATTTTTACCTCAATAGGTACTTTTTCCTTTACCTTTTTCTTGGTGATAGTCACCTCTCCAGTCTTACGGTTTTTCCTAGAGGTTTCTTTTTCAACCTCTTTTTCTTCATCAACTGTAAATTGGTATAATAATTTTAATTCCATATTCCTATTTAAATATAAATTCAACTTTGTAATTTTCTATTTCATTTTGCACATTACGCAAGCTTTCGTTGCCAAAGTCCAAAATCCTTTTCCTAATCCAAGATACTTTATCTGGGGTAAAATGATCAGCCGCCTTAATTACTGGGTGGTATTTTTCAGGTATTCCCTCATATAATTTTTGATAGTGAAAATCATGGTCTTTCTTCATATCTTCAACCATAATCAACATCATTTTGAACAATGAAGACACTTCATCCCCAGACTTTTTATTTAAATTTTTTTTGGCATTCATCCTTTATCCAAGTTATTATAAGAAAAAATGTGTAATTATCTACATGGCTGGATTTTTATCATCTAATATGGAGTCTACAATCAACACAATGTATGATACATTGCACGAGACTTTCGCGCAAACCATCACAGTTTTCAAGAACTCCAAAAGAACTGTAATCTCTACCAACTCAAGATATAACAATATCTACGGCAGAACCAATACAGGCTCAAAATCAAATATTGAATATACAACAGAGTCCCAATCTTTTGAGGCTAGAGTTTATTACATCAATATGGAAGAGGAGTATTTATCTAATAATGAGAATCAACAAGGGACTCAAAATAAGATCATTCTACCTAGTGGTTCTGTAAAAATCGTTGTGAAAAGTGATGCATATGAATTCTTGCAAGAAGCTAGAAGGGTTGAGCTTGACGGTATCCGTTTCGCAATCAAAAGCGATGGTGAACCTAGCGGTTTAACCACGAATAAATTTTATACTTTCTTACTCACCCCAACTGACGAATAATGGCTCGCTTACCTAGAGATGTCCAAGCGGTCTTGGAGAAACAAGCTCCCAAAGCTTTAAAAAGGCCATTTGAAAAAGAATTTAAGAAAAAGTTTCTTAAGGTCAAGTCTGACATGATCAAAGAATTCCTTAGCCATCCTATAACTATGGAAATTATGGCTGGGCCTAGTAGCTCCAATATAAGTGGTACTTTAGGTGGGGTTTCAAATCTTTTTGCTTTTATTGGATTCGATGCTTCGGACAAACCAATTGAGCCTATATTGCAAATGTTCGAAAATATGAATTATAATTATTCAGGAGAAGCTAAAATTGGGGTAAAGTATTATATAAACATCCCTGAAGCTGCTGAAATTTTCAAGGCGACTCCAATGCCATGGGCTTCAGGAAGGAGTTGGGCAAGAGGAATAGAGACGGGTATATCAGGTCTTGGCTACTTACTCAGAAAAGAGAATGGTCGCTCAGGCAAAGCTATACAAACAAAAAGGAAGGTTAGATCAGGTAGATTCCAAAACACAACCTACATCTCAGCTTTAATAAATAAATATAAAAAACAATTTAACAACATCAAATGAAAGAACAATTTGTACATACGCTAACTAATTCGTTTATGCTTTGGTTCGATCACTTTTTGTTAGAAAAAGGTGAGGCTTACTCAAATCAAACTGGAGCTTTTCATCATACCCCAGATGATTTCTTGGATGATTCTTATGTCCCATTCTCTAGCCCATACAAACAATTTGTAACTGATTCTTCTATCTCTGGAGTAACATTACCAACAGGTATTGCGGGTGACTCTCATTATATTGATTATGATAATGGGCGAATTGTAGAAACAGGGTCTAATTACACACCAGAGTCTACAATCACAGGAACTTTCGCAGTTAAAGACTTCAATATCTATTTCACAAACGAAACAGAAGATGACTTGGTTGTGGAAAATAAATACGAACTAAATTCCAGAATCCCAACATACAATGAATCTGGAATAGCCCCATATGATCAAGTTGTCCCAGCAATTTTCTTATCAACCGCGACAATGCAGAACGAAGGTCTTGCGTTTGGCGGAGAAGAGTCCACCACAGTAAGAGCTAATGCTGTGGTACTCTCAGACGACCCATATAAACTAGATGGAGTCTTATCAATTTTCGGGGATTCTCATAATGAGATATTCTACCCCATCCCAATGAGTGGACACCCCACAAACGAATATGGAGACCTCAAAGATGG
>CAKZOO010000097.1 GCA_937136455.1 uncultured Flavobacteriaceae bacterium
TCTATGGCACGAAAACGTATTAACTATCTGCAAAAGAAATATTTGGAAGAAACTATTAAGAGTGTGAAGAAGTGAGGGAGGTTAGGTGAAAGAGTTTAAAGACATTAGTTATTTAATAGATAATCCTGATAAAATATTAACTATTGATAAGAAAGGGGTTGTTGTTTGGGGTGGGAAAATTTTAAAGTGTGTGCCCACAGATAGTTACCAGAAATACTTAAGAGTGGTAGTAAATAACAATGGTAAGGTTTACAGATTCTTTATACACAGATTATTAGCTATAGCTTTTATACCTAACCCTGACAATCATCCTTATGTGGGTCATAAAGACGATTGTCACTTAAATAATAATCTAGATAATCTTTATTGGGTTTCGGCTAGAGACAATCAGTTGAACTTAAATACGACTAAAGGTAAAACTAAAAAGGTGTTTTGGAAAGAACTTTACCCTGAAATAAGAAGACTACTAAAACTAGGATATACTTACCCCGAGGTGGTGGAAAATCTGAATATAGAAAACAGCGCATCAAAAATAGAGTATGTACGACAATTAGATAAAGGTTATAGGGGGAGTCTTTGGGAGAAGGAATGTTAGCATTAAGGTTCAAGGATAGTTTTTAGACGGTATGGTTGTATGTAGGAGAGGGCATAGCCCTCTTTTTATTTACCCAAAATTTACCCTCAATTGGTGCAACAGTTGTTCGGGGATAGGGTGTTTACAAACATCGGTGATTGAAGTTCTTATTTTTACCTCCTTGTCTTATAAAGTTTATCCAAGCCTCTACTAAATTATAATGATCTTTATTATTTACATCTAGTTGTATTCCTTTCTTCTTGGTGAAAAATCTCCAAAACTTAGCTTTCTCGCTAGGATTCATATTAAACTCTGTTTGAAACTTTGCTGGACGACCGCCTAAATCCACTACTTCATCTTTTGTCAGCTCATCTAAAAACCTGTCTAACATCGGAATTTTGTCTTGAAACTTCACTAAACTCTTTTTAGCATAAACATACCATTTTAAGGGGTGAGGTTTTATAGCTGAAGAATTGTCTAAATAATCTTTGTATAGATCTTTTAAGTAAATTTTTAAACTTTCATAATTATTAGGTATTTCTTCTACATAGATATCCTCATCTGCAAGGTTAGTGGTAACATCCTCTTTACTACTTTTTTGCAGAGAATTTTCAACTGGTACTAACCTTATATTACACTCAGGTAGTAGGTCTGATATTAAAAACTTTTCATATTTAAGGGCTTGATATTCGTGCTCAAACCTAGCTACAATGTCTACACGAGGTTGTTCTTTACCTAGAAGTAAGTGTTCAAAATAATACTTGTTAAGTTTAAAATTATGACTCTTACCTGAAGTAGCGTGTTTGTACCTACCACCCTTTCCTTTACCTACGTAAACTACCTCATCAGAGATAGATACTTGGTATACATAATATTCCACTCCGACTATTCCTCCAACCATTCAAGTAATAATTTTTCCATTCTTTCACTAAAGACTAACAACTTCATATGCTCCCCTTTTCTAATACTTCCTCTGAAAATAAATTGAATCATTTCTGACAACGAGTAAAGATCATTATCAAACTCAATCCCTCTAGATTTAAGATAATTAACTTCTATGGGTGTCTTAAAAACATTAACAGAATAAACACAAAGGGTATGATCTCTGTAATCATTAGTAGCCTTAGTGTTACAAGCTAAGAACGGATCTAAACCATCACGGGGTTTCTGTTTATAACCTTTACCTGACAGTCCTTTCTGATAGTCTTTGAAGGTTGTCCAAAACATACATCTGTTAGAGGATTTTGTTCTAGATATAGAACTCTCTATTACTTTCCTCATTCTTACCATCATCTCTGTTTCAGGTATAGGTTGTTTATCCTTATCCTTAGAACCATCTTTAACACAATTCCTCTTGTACCAACCAGATGAAAACTGGTGTTCCTTAGATGACTGTTCTTGTCGAATACTCTGTAAACCGTTAGATTTTAACAATTCCAAGTTTTCCTTGATACTCTGCTTAATCTCATATTCAGGTCGTAAACCTAGTTTAGAGTGAGGCAACTTTTCATATAAAATCCCATTCTTATCCATCCATGAACACATAATACTACCTTCAAATAAGTAAGTAATGACATAAACATCTTCTAACATCTTTAACAATAAAGGAGGGTATTCCCACATGATTAAATCATCACCATACTTATATAAACTCTCTGTTCTGCACAATTTCATAACATCATAGAAAGTTGTATCTTCTTCTTTAATATCATCTCCTGTCCACGATAACTTACCATCAATCTCTGAAACACTTATGTAATTCATACCAATAAGTAAGTTAAGGTCGAATACTTTCAAATTATCATACTTCGTAATACAATCTAAAGATTCATCAATAACTAGGGTGTAGCCTTTCTCAACCATTATATCAATAGCTTCTTTGTCAAATGACCTGAAGGAAGCGTGAGTGGTAGCTATGTTATAACCCCTTTTCATTAAATCCTTTATATTCTCTTTTTTACCCTGCCCTCTATTCTGAGGCATTTTAAATTCCATATAAGGAAGTTCTTTATGTACCCTACCCAACTCCTTAGTATTCCCATCACCTACCTCACTATTAAAAAGCGATACGTAAAAATACTTCTTATTGTCCCTACTAAAACCATCCCCCATCAACTTAAACATACCAGTGGTCTTCCCACTACCCATTATCGCATCTACAACCTTTACAGGTGTTTGTCTCTCTTCCATTTTAACCTCTTATTATTAATAGTACCATATAACTCTATTATACCAAGAAACTTGGAAATCACCAAATCACTATTTCCAACAAATATATACTTATTAGAAGCAAATTTCTAACTATTGGTAAAATATCCTCTTACAAAATATCGCATAATTATTGACAGTAGTCCTCTTGCAGAGAGCTTAAAACCTCTATCGAAAAACCCTACAATTCCTTAAAGAAATGGTATTTTTTCGTATTATAAAACAATAACTTACAAAAATAGTTGGAAATTTTAACTAAAATGATCTAACGAATTTCCAAGTTATACTAACCTCCTTTAAAACTATACCATCTCCAAAATATCATTACTACCGAAATATCTACTTTTCTTAGAAAAATAT
>CAKZOO010000098.1 GCA_937136455.1 uncultured Flavobacteriaceae bacterium
AGTCTGCGCAAGAGTCAACTATGCAACAGAATGGTGATGCAGGAACAGTACATGAGGCGACTGGGTTTTGCTGGCTGTGCGGGAGAACGCCTAGCCTGAGGCCTGAGAACTTCCACTCACCGTACTACCTTCAAGTGGCACACATAGCTAGCGGTGGAGGCCGGGCCATCAGGGCGAATGACCGCAGGGCTGTCGGGCTGCTTTGTTCGCTCTGCCACCTTGTGCATGTGTCAGACAGCGACCGCCTACAGGCGATGAATGTTGGTGGACAAGACTACCCAACCATAGACGAACGCCACACTATCTTCCTCAAGGGCGTGATGGACGAGGAATACTACGACCTTGAGTACCTATCTACTATCTGGATAGGAAATCTGCCTGAGCCAGAACCTCCCCCAGCGTTCTGGAGCAGTCAATTGTACAAAAGGACTGGTATTTTGCTTTAGAACTATTTACTTGCATACCAGTTATTGATAGGATGGCACAATGGAATTCCCAGAAACCCAAGAGCTGATCGACACGGAAGAGGAGCTGCTGGAGTTTGTCTACATGCAGGACCTCCCAGAGAAAGAAAGGCTCAGGGTTTGCCGGATGATTAGACGTACGTTCAACATGTGGCAAGAACTTGTAAGGCTAAGGAGAGAGAATGTCGAACTACAGCAGGGCCGTACTGATGGGGCGGCTGGTGGCAACACCAGAAGTCAAGACCAGCAAGGGCGGTAAGTCGTATTGCAACTTCACGGTTGTGGTCAATGACTCGCGTAAGGATGCGGCGGGCGAGTGGCAGGACAACCCATCGTTCTTTGACTGCACCGCGTTTGGATACGCGGCAGATAAGGCTGGCGAAATGGACAAGGGCTCGCCCGTCATGATCGAAGCCAAGCCTCAGCAGGAGAAGTGGGAGGACCGAGACACCGGAGCCAAGCGAAGCAAGATCGTGATGATCGTTGACAAGCTGGTCAAGGTTGGGGCTCCTCCTGAGTCCAATGGGTCGACTCGATCGCCAGCTGCTGTTGCTGCTGGAGGTAACAGCATTAACGACGACGACATCCCTTGGGGCTAAGACATGCTGATTGAAGCCAAAGATCTCCTGGAAGCCATGCGCAGCCTGAACAAGGCTCATGCATCAACTCACTACGAAGGCAGGGTGACAATCAAACACCACGCTAAGTCTGGGTCGTGCAGCTTGTCGGCGTGTGGATCCAGGGGCTCTGTGGCTACGCATGTCAGCTCTTCTGGTGACGTGGACTTACAGGTGTCCGTTCCCGCCAAGTGGCTATACAGGATCGCAAGGAATACAAGCGGGACTGTAGAACTAACGGAGACAGACAAGGGCATCAAGGCTGAGTCCAGCGGCCTTACTGCCTGCTGTGAGCCAGGTGAACCGGAAGACTCCCTGATGCCCAGCACGGAAGCCGTGAGCATTAGGGTCGAGACAAGCAAGCTGCGTTCGGCAATCAAGTCGTGCAAGCACGCTGTTGGAAAGGATGCTCGGCTATCAGGTATTTCAATACATTGCGGACTCAAGGGTGCCTATGTATTTGCGACTGATGGTATCCGAGCCTGTGTGCAAACCGTAAGCGAAGATGCTTCGCCTGGGTTCCTTGTGTCTGTCGACAAGCAGGCCCTGTCCTCTTTCGTTGAATCACTCAAGACCCCAGAGGCTAACATCTGCGTCAACGGGGAGCACTTGATTATCTACGACGACGCAAGCTTCCAGGCTTGCACAAAGATAAACCCCCAGTCGCCACCGAATATTACCAGGCTGATCGAGACCACTGGCGGGCAGAAAGGCATTGGCGTTTCTTCTGTTGAAGCTAAGCGATGCTGCCTGGCCGTGCCTAGTGATGAGGTGAGTGTGTACTGTTCGGATGGCAAGTGCCACATTAGCGGGCAAAAGGGGGAGGAAGTTACAGCCGGAGCTATAGATGCTACGGATGGCGAAGACCTGGCATTCAAGCTAGACAGGAGCCACCTGTGGCAAGCCTTGGCTGCACTAAAAGGACGGACTGCGTTCATCAGTAAGGATCCTGATGGGCCGGTCCTGATTGAGTCACGTGAGGTGAAGTGCTTGATAATGCCAACTCAGGAATAGACGCATGGATGAACTAATTTACATGGCATCTCAGGCCGTGGAGACTTTTCTAGATGGAGACGCCGAACTAACCCAAGACCCAGACGGGCAGTTCGTTGTTATTGAACGAGACAATGAAGTGCGGGGCATCGTGTTCCGCGATGAAGACGAAATCTTTTTAAGGTGTGACGCATGCTAGCCAACGAGTATCAAGAGAAAGCATTGACAGTTGAGAAGACTCCTGACGAAGAGAGCTGCTCTAGACTTGAGTCTGTATCGCCTCAGGCCATCAGCTTGCTTGCTGACATGATCTCGCTGGGGAACATGGCTGACAAGATCAAGCGTAACGTCTACTACAAAGACGATGAGTCGATTGTCCCGACGGACTTCTGCTCAGTGCCTGTAAATGGCGAGATGACAAAGCGTGCCAAGGAGATACCTCGACAGTTCCATGCGATCCTCGGCCTAGTGTCAGAGATCGGGGAGGTCTGCGAGGCCTACTTGCCTCACCTGCTAGAAGGCAGGGAGGTTGACCGCGTGAATGTTGGCGAAGAGTGCGGCGACATTCCGTGGTACCTCTCGCTCTTGTGTGATGCCGAAGGGCTGGAGCTCGCAGACACGCTGACTGCAAACCTGAGGAAGCTCTTGGGCGATCGGTTCAAAGGCGGGTACTCAGACAAGAAGGCTGTCAATCGCGACACCAAGACTGAGCGTGAGTCACTGGAAGAGGAGCTGGGTAGTGATAACAAATGATGACGAGCTGGCGGTCGCTCGCAACCAGTTGGTTAACGCAGAGACACACCTGGCTGAACTTCAGGAAGATCCGTTCGCTGACAGCGATGCGTTCGACGAACTGCGTGACGCACACGCTGGTGTAATCAGAGACCTGCAGGCACAGATCCAGGCGTACACTGGGGAGCCGATGCCGATGCAGGGCCTTGATGCATTCCGAGATAAGCTGGTCAACCTGGTCAACAAGGCTGCCCAAGATCTTGAGGGATCTAATGATCCTGTGCTGGACTGCCCTGCGTTGCTTGAGCGATACCAAGTCTCCCTCGAAATACTGGACTACTTCGACACGATGGTGGGATAAGAATGCTGGTGACTATGCTTGGCAAGCGGTGGAGGATTCGCTTCGTATCCATGAAGGACTACGGCGAGTGTGATCCACCATCCAAGACAGGCAAGGAGATCAGGATTCGCAAAGGCCTGAAGGGTGAGATACTACTTGACACAATCCTACATGAACTCGCCCATGCAGCCGACCAGTCCAAAGACGAAGAGTGGGTCAATGAAATGGCCAGCGATATGGCCAGGGCTCTGTGGCGATTGGGATACCGCAGGACCACAGAGTAAACTACTTGCATACGAGTTACGCAATGACTGAAGATCTACTGATAATGGCAGCCTCGATAGCAGCTACATCCATCCTGTGGGTTATTGGGCTGATTGTCTTCTGGCCGCACACAGCTGGCTCAGTCCAGAAGATGGAGAAGGACCTGGAGACGTGTGCGAAGAACTGCAAGCACTACCAGGGGAGGATTCGTGAGCTGGCAGAGGGAAGGGACGAAGCAACTGCCATGGTGATCAAGGTGGCGAACCAAAGAGACAATGTAGCCAGGGAGCTTGAGGAGGCTAAGTGGGACCTGGCCAACCTGAAAAAGAAGTCCGAGGAGTCAGCAGCCAAGACCAAAAAAGGAATTGAGGCATGCCTGTCAGCCCTACAGTCAACACTCTCAAGCAACTTCGATCAGCAGGATACACCGCAGAAGTAGTGGAGAGATACAACCACATAACTCGCAAGAGGAATGACCTGTTCGGATTTGGCGACGTGTTCGCCTTTAAGAATGGTGAGTTTCTCATAGTGCAAACAACCTCGTACAGCAACTTCTGTGCAAGACGAAGGAAGATCTCTCAGATTGACGCAGCGTTGGACTGGCTGGATGCCGGTGGAACTATTGTTGTCCATGGATGGCGTAAAGTTAAGAATCGGTGGACATGCAGGGAGGAGATCTATTGCTCTCGGAACGATTTGCAGAAGGCATTGACCAGGCGAGTGCGAAAGAAATAGGCCTGGTTCTGCTTGGCTGGTGCTTAGCATCTAAGCCAGAGCGGGCAAAGGAAGTACTGGAGCTGTGCGACTTGGACATATTCCCAAAGGAACTAATGGAGTGCCTAGTCAACCTAAAGGATGGGAACAGCGGCAGCGTAACCAGCTACCTACTCAAGATGGAACTGCCCATGGGCGACGGGCGAGGGCTGGCTGAAAGCTTTGCCACCCACACGCAGGAGATCAAGGCTAAGGCAAAGGTTAAGCACGTCTGCGGAGTACTACAAAGCAAGCTGTCCCACATGCTGGAGCCTGAAGAACTCAACAAGTTGTTAATCATGGCAATCACCAACCTTCCCAACGGCAGGGAATCAATGAAGGAAGCTATCCAATGAGAGTCTTTAACTCATTCCAAATTACAGCCGCGTTTGTAGCTTGGCCATTCCTCATAGCCTGGCTAGATGATGCGACCTTCCGGGGTGCAGCCGTTGCCTTCTGGGCAGCTATTGCTCTGTACATTGTCGCTTTCTGTGCGATGGTTGGCAGCGTGTACGACTCAATTGGCGAGGACTGATAGGTGTTTGAGATAGAGAGATCTGACAATCCAGGCAACACCTGGAACAAGCAGACTCGGCTTGAGATGGGCAGCCAGCGAATGATCTGGCTAGCTTCATACCCGAGGAGCGGCAACACCTTTTATCGCATCTGCTACGAACTGATGTACCAGGTGCGGACGTTTGCTCCATACACCACGAATGAAGGGTGTAAGTTCCCCTACGAAGTAGACGGCGACGAACCTTGTGTCCTTGTAAAAACCCACAACCTTGAGCCTGTGAACACATGGCCTGCTGTTGTGATCGTGAGGGATGGAAGGGCGGCAGTGGCGAGTTGGGCACACTTCTCCCTGGCTCGCATGAAACAGAAGACTAGCTATAGAGATAGGCTGAGGGATGTCATCCAAGATAAGGATGGCTGGGCTGCTTTCCACCACCACTGGCTGAACAGGCCGAACACCAACGTGATTCGGTTTGAGCAGCTGATCAAAGATCCAGCACCCACGATCCAGGCGTCAGCGGACTACGCATCTCTAGGCATGTCCCCGAAGACAGCTAACCTGCCAGAGTTCCAGGACCTGAACAAGCAGGACCCAGACTTCTTTCGCGGAGGCGACTGGCGAAACGACTTTGACAGTGAGCTGTACGACTTGTTCTGGGAGAATCACGGAGACGTGATGACCCAGTTGGGCTACGAATACGAGCCCCTTTACTCCTAACTGAAGGCTAATGGATTATGCCGGTGAGTACAAAGTTTGTGGCGTTCGGATGCCCACACGCACCACTTCAAGACAACGACCACATTGAGTGGCTGTGCGGAGTCATTAAGAAGCACAAGCCAGACTACCTGCTGTGCCTCGGAGACTTGCACGAAATGGACTCAGCGTCCAGGTGGCCTAGCGAATACGACTTCAGCCTTCACGACGAATACATCGCTGCGAACGAGCTGCTAAGAAAGGTGAGGATGTCAGCACCGAAGTCATGCAACTGCGTACTTCTACCGGGCAACCACGACGACAACTTGATGGAGATCGGTCGGGTCAACCACAAGCTCAGAGACCTCACCTGTTGGAGACAGCAGCAGTGGTACGAAAGCAAGTGGATAAACGAAGAGCTGCTCACTAAATGGAATCACAAAACTCCATACGACTACAGTAGCAAAGGCGTGTTCCGTCTTGGCCAAGTATCCTTCATTCACGGGTACGAGGCGAGCCAGAGTGCTGATGAGATACAGAGCATCTTGCTTGGCGTTCCTGAGGGACTGACAGTCGGGAGCCATACTCACAAGCCAGTAGCTGTCAGCCAGGCACTCAAGACCAAGCAGGTGCCTCTGCCGTTCTATTATGCCAACACTGGCTGCAGCAGAACAATGGAGTGCAGCTACATGAAGCGGAAAAGACAGAACCAATGGGGGCAAGGGGCTGTCATTGGCGACTGCATGGCTAAGGGCATTGGAGCCGTTATGCCAACAAGCAAGCAATGGAATGCCGAGACTTTAGTGCGAAGCATGTATTGATGACTAGGACACATAAGGACGAGCGGCGTGGGTGGAGCTTCAAGGCTCGCGTGCCATCGTGGTTCAAAAAGATGCAGAAGAAGAAAAGGAAGGCCAAAGAAAAGCAAGCTGTTCGGACTGGCAAGGAGCCGCCGCTAAGCAAGAAGTCGGACCACTGGGACTGGTGGTAGCCTCACACAAACACTAACTGGTATGCAAGAATGCAAATTTATGAAATACTTATAATTCTCGCCGTCGCATGGGGCAGCTGCGGACTCGTATGCTTCGTCCAGGTTGCGGCGAAAATAGGAATGCCATACGGACTGGATGACTGGCTCTGGTGCATCGCGGTTCTCCTGCTAACGATGGCTCTAGGCCCAATCGTAATACCAGGAGCACTAAGGCTGCTAAGAAGCCTCGAAAAATAACTACTTGAGCCACAGCTAAGGATTACAGATGGCAAGAAAACGACAGGCACGGAAGCCTGCAAGCACACCGATCAACCCAATGTCTGCTGTTCCGAGGTTTCGACCGAAGAACCAGGAGCAAGCTGTTGCGAAGAGGCTATGTGACACCGAGACCATAACGGTATTAAGCGGGCCAGCCGGGACAGCCAAGACCTACTGTGCGATAGCAAGTGCAGTGGATGCCATGATTGCAGGGAGAGTTAAGAGCATCCTCCTCACCAGGCCAGCCATTGAAGCCTGTGGAGAAAGGATGGGATACCTCCCCGGTGCAGCAGATGAGAAGCTCGGGGTGTATATCAGCCCACTAACTGACGCTATTGGAAAGTACTGCAGAGGCACGCCCTGGGAATCACAGGTAATGCAAATGACAACCATCGTTCCCCGTGCTTACATGCGTGGTCGAACACTGGACAACACGGTCTGCATTATGGACGAAGCCCAGAACGCCACTGCAGAGCAAATCAAGATGTTCCTAACACGCATAGGCGAGGGTTCAAGCATGATCCTTGCTGGCGACACAGAACAGTCTGATATATCAGCAACTCCGCTGAAAGACATTGCCCGAAAGATTTCACAGGTTGATGGCGTTGAATGGCTGGACTTCTCGGAAGCAGCCATCGTTCGCCACCCCATCATTAGCGAGGTTCTGAAATGGCTTTAATTGGACTGACGGGTTACGCAAGAGTGGGGAAGGACACGTTTGCCGAAGGCATGAAGAACCACTACGGCTACACACCTAAAGGCTTCGCTGACCCAATCTACGGTATGGCACTAGCCTTGAATCCAATCTTGTTCCGCTGGGGATTTATCCCGTTTCGGTACAGGAGGATGGTGAGACGGAAGGGACTGACTGAGGCCAAGCGGATCCCAGCTGTTCGGCGATACCTTCAGAAACTTGGCACTGAGGCTGTCAGGCAGTGCCTTGGTGAGGACGTGTTTGTTGACGCCATGTTTCGACGCAACTCGATAGACAACCTAATCATCACCAACTGTCGCTTCACCAATGAGGCGGAAGCCATCCGAAGCCGTGGAGGAATCATTGTCAAGATCGAAAGACCTGGCTTTGAACGAGTCAATGGGCATGAGTCAGAAGACGGGCTGCCCGACCACCTCATAGACCTGGTGATTGACAACGATGGCGACCCAGACGACATGGACTTTGAGGTAGTTCACGACCTTGCGAACCAGCACAGAGATGAGTGGGAGGAAGCACCAGCGTCTAGCACCTTAGCCATGACGAGGGAGAAGCTGGAGGCTAAGTCTGAGGACCTGCGAAGGCTTACGAACATAGCCTGCATCCTGCTGAAAAAGACAGGCCCGATATCCATCGGAAATGACGAGATCGAACTGGCTTACGGCGACCAGATTATTGCACGCGGCGACGGCAACGAACTCTTAGTTAAGTGTGAAAATAGAAATGTTTGACCAAGCGTACGAAACACTTAAGAACCTGGTGGTAGAGAACCAGTTCGCTCAGGGCGGCATGCTGCTGGCAGCCCTTGGCTGGCTTGGCTACCAAGCAAGAGCAATTCCTGAACTGATAATGCGTCTGCTTCGCCGGTACTGTGCAGTGCATGTTTCTATGGAGCACGGCAACAGGACATTTGATGCCGTGACCGCAACGATAGCCAGCTGGCATAGCAATTCTGGCACTGGAAAGTTCTTGCACATACCCAGGTGCAACGACGAGAATAATGTCATCCTGGTCCCTAGTGGATCTCGCTGGCTGCGGCGAGGCTGGTGCCTGTTTAACACGGAGTTCACCAAGAGGGACCTTGAGAAGACCGAAGGGAATATGCACGTCACGTTCAACCTCGACATAAGTGTGTATGGGTTCGGAAAGGTGAAGGCTGTTAAGCAACTGATAGACGAAGCTCAGAAGGAGTACGCAAGGCGACGGGACAAGCGGCTCTGGGTGAAGACAGCCAATGGCAACTGGTGGTCAGAGTGCTGCCCACTTCAGCCACGCAGCTTTGACAGTATCTACTGCAGCTGGAACGGCAAGATAGTTGAAGACCTTGACAACTTCCTGGCGTCTGAGGAAGAGTACACGCGGAAGGGTATTCCTTACCGTAGAGGATACCTGCTGTCTGGACCACCAGGCACTGGCAAGACATCTCTTGCTCAGGCTATAGCCAACCACACAAAGAGAGACCTGCTGCTCCTGGGTCGAAATAGGCCGTCTGACCTACAAGAGCTTATGTCTGGGTCGAACAAGCTGTTCTTGATCGAAGACATTGATGCTGCGACCAAGGCTGCTAAGAAGCGAACAGAGGGAAGGGATGGAGGCGAAACCTCCAGCTTTGAATACACGACAGCTGAGCTACTGAACGCTATTGACGGGGTCACATCCGGCCATGGCAACATACTCATTGTTACCACCAACTATCCAGAACGACTGGATGAAGCACTGCTTAGACCTGGGCGACTAGACCTTCACGTTCAGATGTCTTTTATGAACCAGAAGGAGTGGGACCAGCTGGGCGAAGCGTACTTTGGAGAAAAGGTCGGGAGCGTTCCCGATCAGATTACACCAGCCCAAGCTCAGAATGCGTACCTAATGGCAGCTGGAAACAAAGAAGACTTTTTACACCAAATCAAGAAAGTGATTACATGAGACTTGGGAGCGGAATCAGGAGTGTTCTCGCCTACGCCTTTTGGTGGAAAGATTCTGACGAGGGAGGGCCATGGTGGAGTGAGTTTGACGATAGCCTGAGGGGAGAAGTCAACACTGGTGTGTTCGAAGACATCGCACGTCCATCCGAATACAACCAAGTGCAGCGGGAGGCAGTACTTCGGGTGAGCCGACTGCTTGAGCGAGGGTGCCTTAAGCGTAGATACGTCTCGTACAGGCTTAAGTGCATGGCACTAACTGGCAACACAAACTCTGGCAGCTGGGAAACACCTGAAGGGAAGAGGTTTATCAGCAAGATTCTCCAGGAAGACCTCTAGTACAGTTCGTCGTCCTCAGGCATCTGCACTACGCTGCGATAAATCCTCTTACAGCCCTTGCACGAAACGCGGTCTGGGAGGATGGCGATCTTCTGGTGCATAAGCTCGAATACGCCTTCAGCCATCTCGTTCTCGGCTACCAAGAACGGAAGGCAGGCCTCTATGTCTTGCTCGTCTAGCTCGCCTTCAACAGCTCGGATGAAGTTCTCTTCTCCGCAGTGCTCACAGTCCCACACAAACGCAGAGCACAACTCTGCATGTCTACTTCTGGGCATCTTCTGCCTCCCTTCTTTCACGGAACCTCTGGTCGATTGTGTTGAGCAGCTCTTGCAACTCACCAACAAGGACCTTGTCTTCTTCTGTCATCCTGTCTAGCCGATGGTCGGGAACGTAAGGACGCTTGAACTCCCTAGCACCCAACTCTTTCAGCAGATGAGCAGCTCGCTGTTTAAGGATGGCATCCCTGGCCGTTGGAGACACGTCCGTCACGCGAGCACCAGTCAACAGGTTAACCAGGCCAAGAGGATCTTCCCACTTGCGTGTGTCAGTCATCGTCCTGGCTGTGCTGGCAAACCTAGACAGTGGACTATTAGCGACAGCAAACTCAACGCCACGGCTGATAAACGGATCTGCCTCTTTGGTCCTCTCCCCAGTGAACCAGTCTGATAGATTGGAGAGCGTACGCCCAACAGTTGGGTCTAAATCATCTAGGTCTCTACCGCCATCAGGGGCACGGTGGAACAGGCTCTCTTGCGTCATCCACTCAATAGGCCCCTTAACAAGCGGCGTCGTGCGAGAAGCTACTTCCCTGAGTGTTTCCTCTGCATCTAGCTTGGCTGGCCCGCTAGCTAAGTTGAGTGCGTCCTCAAACGCCAGGCCAAAGCCTGCGAGATAACGATCACTTCCATCGCTCAGCCGCCCAAGAGGAATGGCTGCAGTCTCTTGCACGTAATCTGGTGCAACTGTATCTGGGTCCTGTAGGTCGCTAAGGACTTTAACGCTGGTGGCCGTGCGTCCTCCAGGGTTGGTTGCAATCTCCTTAAGCGTCAGCGGTAGCGTTCTAGAAGAGAACGTCCAGAACGGGAATACAGCACGGGCGTGCTTCTTTTCCCACTGAGCGAGACGCGAGTAGTCCACCTGGATCTTCTTGACCATGTCAGCCGCAGCCTTGGCCGAGTAGCCTTGGCGACGGAATGCGATGAATGGAGCGATTCGGTTCATGTCTTCGACAAAGCTACCAACGTCGCGACCGTAGACATATGGCAGGAACATCTCTTCGCCATACTCAGTAACCACACCCTTGCCTGGGTTGTAACCCAAGCCACCCTTAGCGGCGAAAGGATTCCACAGGTCAGACATTGAAGCACTGGCTGGCATCGGTGACATGTTTGACTTGGCACCCGTAAGGTCCCCGCGTGCAAGCGATGTTAAAGCCTTGAGAGGATCTGTCTCAGAGCCCATGCCTGGAATCTGCGATGTCGTCCGCGAGATGTCATCACCCAGGTGCTCGGAAGCTCGACCAATCCTATCGCCGATCAGGTTCTGCTCGAACATCTCCGACTGTAGCTTTTCAAAAGCCTCTTGCGGAGTGGCTCCGTCAAACATCTTTTCGATGCCCTTTGGCGGCTTGCCTGAACGCATCTGGTATGCATCAACGATTGGCTGATATACAGCTCTCGGCCCTTGGTACCTAGGGTCTGTAGCACCATAGGTTGCGTTGGTGAATTGACCTGAGGTGAAGTTCCTAAAATGGAAGGATGGGAACGGCCCGGTCAACGCTGGACGCATCAGGTTGGTAATGCGAGCCAAGCCCTTGTAGAAAGTGCTGACTTCCTCGGGCGACTGGAACGGCTTCATCCATCTTGCTAGATCTTCGCCAATCCTCTTGTCGATACCAAAGCCACCCAGCTCTGGGTTGTTCATGAAGTCGCGAACAGCTGCCGAGTGTGCTAGCTCGCGGGCGTAGTCCATGATTTGATCTGGAGCAACGCGGCGAGTCTCAGTCAGCCGAACAGCTACGACCTTATTGTGAGGGACTTCTCGGAACGAGATGCTGTGGCCTTCCTCCTTGGCCTCACGCATAGCCTTGCGGATTTCCTTGGGAGTGTTGGTATCCTTGTAGCCATATTGGCTTAGCTCGGCTCTTACGGTGTCCTCGCTGACAAACGCATTGTCTTTCCCAGCTACATAGATCGGCTCTTCTTTGTTGCCCTGCATCTTCTGGGTTCTCTCCCAGCGCTCCACGAAGCTGCCGTCCTCCATCTGCTGAAGCGTGTGAGTTGTCCCGTTGCGTTTGACCTCCGCACCTTTGCCTGGAGACTCTGGATCAAACATAGAGCGAGACACCAAGCTCTCTGTGTATGTGTCCACGTGGGACTCAGCCGCAGCTTTGATCTCATCGTCCATATACCCAAGGATGTTCTCGTAGGATACGTCTGTGTTTGCGTTGATCTCAGACAGAGCCTTGTCCATGTCCCAGATCTGGTGCTTTGTTGTGGCATCAGCTGCCCGTATGGCGTTCATCCCAAACAGCTGCTGGGCCCCACGGAGCTGAAGAGCTGAACGGTTGCCATGCTCAAGCCTTTCCATCAGGTCCTGGATGATGTTGTTCCCAAACACAGGGAACTGCTCTGCTTGATAGGCAGGATCTAGGCCAGCCACCCATTTGATAACCTTGTCGAAGTACGTGTGCTCACCCTTTGCTGTGCCTCCCCAGTGCTTAGGGTTGTACATCGTCGACACTCGGTCGCCATAGGTGTCTGCAACATACTGACGCAGCGTCTGAAGATCTCCCTGCTCGATCTTCCTGCGGATGACAGGATTTCTAGCCATCAAGCCAGAGATGTTAGGGTCGATGGACATCTCGTTGAGGACGGATGTACCGCCAGGGATATCAACCAAATGCCGCTGCTTTGAATTCTCAAGCGAAGCAGACAAGGCCTGACCTATGTCAGGGTTAAGTCGGTAAGACTTGCCGGGCTTCTTCTTAATACGAGGGAAGTACTTGATGAGAATGTCAGTCAAGTTACTGATATCAATCCCAGCTTCTTGCTCGATCTTAAGCTGCTTGGCTAAGATCTCTTTCATGGTGTCGAGAGTGTGCTGGACAGACTTAATGTCCACGCCCTCCGGCACATCAAGATCCTTGAACGGGATAGATCCGAAGTTGGTCTCTTCTAGATAGGAGAGCATCCAGTTGTTACGCTTGTTGATCAGCTTCGCTGCATCCCTGGCTCCCATCCCTTTACGCATGAGAGCAGAGTGATCAAACAGGCCAGTAGAGTGCAAGTCCATAATGAGAGGCTTGATCTGGCGACGCATCTGAACATTTGACTCTTCCATGGCTTCGAAGACGTTCTCTCCGACCATACGGCCTTCCGGGGCGGTAGAACCTTGAACCGTATCGTCGAGCATGGCTGTCAGCTCGGAGCCAAATGGAAGGCGGTACCAGAGGTTGGCAACAGCATCTAAAGCGTTAGATGCAATCTCAGCTGGATCAGTTGTTCTTACGATCTCAGAGATTTCCTTGGCCTTGTCTTTTGCCTTCTTGCCAACTGCCCTAACGCCACTCGCAATAGCAACAGCCTCTTGGTAAGCAGAGCTGGCTTTGTCATTGACGCTGCCGTCAGCCATGTGCTTCCCGGTGCTATGCAAGTCATCTGGATGCGGGAAGGCATCATGCTGGAAGTCGACTTGGTTCCAAGAGTCCTCTAGGTCATCCAATAGTCTGCTGCCATCTACCGATACAAGCGAATCAATCTGAGGCGCAATGACCTTCCGAACTGCCTCCTTGGCTTGAGGAGTGAGGCTCGGATAAAGTCGCTTGATTCCTTCGGATGCAAACTCGCCGCCTGCAACAAGAGTGCCTGGCATCTCACGACTAAACATGTCGGAGCTCTGCAAGTCATCAAAGCTACCTTTGATTTCAACTAACTCATCTAGATGGTCCTCGCCCTTAGCCCCTTTCGATATAGCACCAGCGTCGACACCACGAGCCATGAATTCAATATAGTCCCATGCCACATCCCGAACACTCTTGTCGGTGTGCTCCATCAGCGGCTTGAGATCCCAGTACACATCTGGCCAGACTTCAGAAACCCACTCAGCATCCAGCCCGCTTCCTGCAAATTTCTCGATGCCACTAAAGTCTCCAGACATAGCACCCGCCATGTTCTCAAAGAACGATAAGCCGAAGCCATTCATGGATACTTCGTACTGGTCAGGATGCACTTCCTTGAGAGCAGCAAGCCTTTCCTTTAACGACTTAGGAACAAGCTGGTCTGATTCCGGCAGTGCGTTACGCAGGTCATCACCCATCGGGAAAAACCTGGTCGCCTCGTAATGGCTTAGCGGCCCAACGTCTGGTATGGCCTCCTCAGTAGAAGATGTAGCCCAGGCTATAGGCTTCCTTGCGTACCTGTCTTCTATGTCAAACCGGGCCTCATAATCTTCCGCTGACTTTGCCTTGTTGTAGAGATGCTGGTCGATCCTGAGATCGGAGCCCTGGAAGTCAACGTCTCCACCGGACTCGGCTATGTTGCTACGAACTACCCTGTTTACCTGAGAGACAAATCGCGTGTTGTCTCCGGTAACCTCTCCACCTCGGTTGATAGTGGCTTTGCTATCACCCAGCTGCACTTCTATGCTATCGGCCTTCTTCCTCACCTTGTATCCAGCATTCTTAAAGCTGGCTGCTAGTGCATCCTGTGTATTCTTGGGCTTGATATTGAAAGCCTCTAAATCGACAGCTACTGTCTGACCTGCTGAAAGCTTTTTAACAGCGTCTGGTGGAAGGAAGGCTGAAGGGGAAAAGGCGTAACTACCGTAAACAAGCTTCCCATCTCCACGCACATTGAACACTGGGTTGGCAGCAAACTCCGGGTTCTCGGATGCCATCGCCTTGATAGTCCGGGAAATTGCTGGTCTCCTGCTAACCATCTTCTTGTGGCCAAGAGTATCCTCATCTAGAACAAAGTCCGCATCTGGGACAGTACGCTCAGGCACGCTGTACTGGACATCGTCCGGCAACTGGGACCAGTCATCGTTCTCCCACGCACTGATAATCTTGCCGACCTTCTGACGCTGCTCACCAGTCAGCTTCTTCTCATCAACCATGTCAATGCCAGCATCTTCCATCATCGCGACTAGATGCTTGTGGTCCGACACGTTGCCGCCCTCGACCAGCCGCAGGCCAGTGGGCTCGTGATACAGGCCTGGCGTGGCTGTGCCTTTATTGCCTGGCACTGTGTCAACGGCTTGTTGTATATTCTTCTGGGTGACCCGAATGAACGGGCTATCGCCTATCCTGGTGCCAACCACTCCTTTAATGCGTACATCATTGTCACCGTCACGACCACCAATCTCTACATCTTTGACCTTTGTAGACTTGATACGTTTGGCAGCTGCTTTGTTGTACCTCTCCATCTGGGCGTCAAGCGACCCGGCCTTAGACACAGTTGTCTTGACTGGACCTGCCGTGTTGGCAGCCAGTTCCTGCACACTTCGAGCAGCGGAGGATGGAGCTTCTTTCGCTGCCTTCTCTGCAGCCTCTTCGGCAGCTTCTTCGGCAGCAGCAATCTTATCCATACGAGACTGAAGCTGAGCCATTTTTCTCTTGGCCGCTGGTTTCAGGTCTACACTTGCACCAGAGTCCCAAGCCTCAAGCCCGCCAACTACATTGTCTGGGTGTCTCTCGATTGCCTCGCGTGCAGCATTCAGTTCTCCCCAGGTCTTGAGCTGACCAACCTTAACGTCTTGGTACCGCATGCGAGGAGCGTCGTCCACGTCTACATACTCAGGCTCTGGAGTGTCGCGGACGGCTGGGGGTGGAGGAGATGCCTCATCCATTCTCCGGTATATCTCGTCGAGTGCCTCGCCTTCTGGGTCAGTAATTGTCTCACCATCGACCTCTACAAAAGCATCCTTGTTAAGCTTTCGGAGAGACTCGTCGTCTAAGTCGGCAATCCTAGTAGCTGGTGCCGGAACAGGAGCCTCACGCACTGCTGGTGGAGGAACGACGGGGTCAGCCTTTGGCCTGTTACGAACCTCAGTTGCAGCATCACCAGTAACTCTGATATCAGGGTTGACCTCTTGTATTGCATCTCGGATCTTGTCGGTCCGCTTAGCACCGCCACCCAGCAAGTGGAAGTGAGCACGAGATCCCTTTAGAACATCTGCCAGCTCCAAGATAGACTCGTCATCCCACTTACCTGCGTTGTAAGGAATCCCGTAGGCAGTGCGACCGTTGCTAAAGTCAATAATGTCGGTAGCCATAGATGCGGCTTCTGTAAGCCCCATGTCGCCAAGCTGAATGGGGACGATGACAGTGGCACCAGAATCCTGGATCGACCGAATGCCCTCCAGCATTGACTCTTGGAGCTCAAAGGTCTTCGACTGGTCGCCCATGATCTTGCCATCGGGCTGCAGCTGGAGATGGTCTGGCATCACCATCATCAATCTAGACCTGTGCGAAGGCTCGACGCTGCCGATGATTTCTCGGTAGCTCTCAAACGCCTCCGGGAAATCCGGTGCCTTCCCAGATTTCACTGTGGTCGCAATGCCAGAATCAATGAAGACATCATTGCCCTGAGAAGCCGAATTAGCCAGCTTGCCAAGCACATTTCTGGATAGTCGCCTGGGCTGAACAGATGCACCAACAGGGCGACTCTTAGTGTTAAATGGCTTGATGTCTCTGGGCCCAGACTGCATGCCACTAACAAAATTATCGTGCCCGCGATCAGCCGGAACCTTAGCCCCGAGCATACGGTCAAACACGCCGCGAACCTCAGGCTTAATGCCCTGTTCTATGGGAGTGCCCTTGAGCTTTTTGTAGATGTCTGTCATCCACTTCTTAACGCGAGCAAAGACGCTTTCAAGCTCCTTTGTCGGAGCCTTGCCGTCACGTGCATACCGTTCAAACTGACGGGCAAACTTTTCGCGACCAGCCTGGGAGAAATTACCTGCTTCATCTCCAAAGTTCTTGGCGAGAATTTCAAGATCAGCCATCACCTCAGGCGAGTCTTTTGCCAGACGCTCAAGGTCCTTATGGAATACATGCGAAAGCTCGTGGACGGCAGTGGAGAAGTCAGCTGCCTCAAAGCCACCAATAACAGTGCCTGCTTCTTGGGTGTAGCTGGCAAACCCCTTGTTGGACTGCAAGTCGCCGGTCGCCTCTAGCAGGTCCCTCGTAAACGGGTCGTCCTGCAGGGACACACCACCCAGCTCGGAGCCGAAGTACTCCTCCTGCTTTCGGCCTGTGGTCTCAGCCCAGGTCTGGGCCCTGGCTTCAAGGATTGCAGTAACAGCATCTGCCTGCTCATTGTCCAGGTTGAATGCCAACTTAGCCTGGTCTCGGAACTGGCCAAGAGAACGAACCTGCTGGTAGCGTGGACGCCAACCATTGAACGGCTGTCCACCACCAAGCTCAGCATTAGCCTGGGCCAAAGCCTGATCGAAGCTGTCGACCGCACCTTTGAACTCACGCATCCTCTCAGAGAGCGACACGGGCTCACCAGCGGGACTTCGCGGCACATCTGGCTCGGGAGTGCCACCTGGATTGCGTGGCGTTAGAGGGCCACTCTCGGGCCCTGAGGGGCCAGGCCCACCTGCGGGAGGGTCTTTAGGAGGTGGCGTGTCCCGGAGAGCCTCTCCATGCCTGGCTGCCCATCGTTCAAGAGCTCCCATCGGATCCTTGACTGTGCCTACGTTGGCGACCTGGTCTGTCCAGAAGGGCTTGTCTTGGAGAAGGTTGAGTTTCTTGAGAGCACCTCGGACGAACGGGAAGTTCATCTGCAAGCCTGCGGCACTCTGCAGTGGCTGGTCTTTAAGAGGAGACTTGGCTAGGTCGTCTCCAGTGATTCGCTTCCAATCATCCAGGAACTCCTGCTTAGCCTTCCCCTGGAGAGTGTCGGCCATCATCTGCGGAGTGACCTTTGACTTGGCTCCCCACGTGGACACCTGCTTACTGATCCGCTTGCCCTGCTTGGCTGCAGAATCCCGGACGATCTGATTAGCTACACCCTTAACCTTGTTGGCCTGGCCCGTCTTCTTGACGACATTGCCAGCCTTGGTAAGCGACCCAGCACCTAATGTTAGATAGGTCAGTGGATCTAGGGCAATCTCAGCAGCCATGCCGCCAGTGAAGTTACCCCAGTTGTCTTCCTCTCCCACTAGGCCGTAATCGCGTGCCAGCTGACGACCACTTACACGGTTGCTGTCAGCGTTGTAGCCGACCGGATCTAGCCACTGATCGAGAGGGTTCTTAAGGTCAACAACATCTCGAACCGAAGAGCCTGGCAAGTCCAAGATATTGCCAGCAGTTGTGAGGGCACCACCTACTAGTCTGCCAGTAGTGCTAACCAAGCCTGGATTCACATCAGGCAACGTAGACTCTGCGTACTTCAGGCCAGCCTCAGCTGCCGTAAGCTTAGGCTTGTGAATGAAAGGATTTACTAGGCTGTCTACGCCGTCCATGGCTTGCTTTCTAGATGTTACTTAGAGGGCTGGCACACGGACTCCCTTCCATGATGATTACTTAGATAAGTAACGGCTGAGATTAGTAAGTATCTCAGAGTCGCTATCTACCTAAGTATCAACATTCAGCCAGCCAAGTGGCAGGACTGGTTCACTAGCTATTGGAGCTAACTAGTGGTGCATAGTTGATGATGCTACGCACGCCCTTCGTCAGTGGTGTGATCTGCAGTGCTTTTTTGTTCAGGGAGCAGGGACACCAAGCCTCAGCTACCATAGTTATCGCTTAGGACCAGGACGTTTCCGTGTATGCTGGATCGACTACCAGCCCGTTGCCTGGATAAAACCACTCTGGGGTAAGGGTGGAAAACACTTTTCTGGGTTCCAGTCTTAGTTTGCGGTCAGAGCCGCTTCCAAACAGTTTGCCTTAACGCCTGAGGAAACTGGTAAAGAACGAGTAGTGGCGGCAGGAATCGAACCTGCGAGACCGGGCTTATGAGACCTGGCGGGATGCCAATCCTCACCACTATTCTGGTATGCAAGTGAGCTTGCTACTTAAATGATTCCATAATCCCTGGCGAATGCAAGCACAAAACACCAGGGATTTTGTGCTTAGCTTGGATCTGACTTGGGCAGCTGCATCCCAGGATCTCTGAGTAGATTCTCTTTCAGGAAGTAAGGCACTCCGGCCTGTCGGCATTGGTTGACAACGTCCACTACCCAGTCGAAGTCAGGCGAGAATGATGGAACGAGCCCGGCTGGCTGCCGCGTCGAGGTTTGTGCCCCAATCACGACGAGGTTGCACCACGACAGGTCGTTAAACTTGATCGGCCCCAGCATCGGCTCAAGGCTCACCCACTTGGTACAGGGCGACTGAAGGGCTGACATGCCAGCCTCCACACGAGCCACGTCACTCTGCTGCGTTACGCTCGCACCATACCAGGCCTTGCTTAGCAGAGGCAGCTTTGCGTAGCGGGCTGGCCACTTAGTCAAGAACAAGTACTCCCACTCGGGAGATTTCAGGCAGGCGTCGAACACAGCAGCTATCCATTCGTCTGGCACCCACTTTCCAAATAGATCTGCCATTGAACAGACGAACACCCTGCCGTCTCTTGCTTCACCGCCGACTGGCACTTTTGTTTTGGCTGGGGCGGAAAGCCGATACGGGTGATATGTTGGCTCGAACTTATTTGGGTAGTAGTCTTCCATTCTTGCAGAGTGAGCAATCTCGCGGGCGTAGCAGAACTTGCAGCCATGCTCGCAGCCCGTCACTGGGTTCCACGTCCAGCTAGCCCAGTCGACAGAGTCGTTTGTCCGGTTGAACTTGAGACTCTTAGGGAGGCTTATCTGCGACTTGACGCCCTTGGCTGTCACAATCTCAGTCA
>CAKZOO010000099.1 GCA_937136455.1 uncultured Flavobacteriaceae bacterium
GCTTCTGAGAAAGTGGATAGTTTTGAGGAACCAGAAATTGATTTTGATGACTCTATACCCTTCTAGATGATAAACATTCAAGCACCTTCGGGTGCTTTTATTTTGTCTAAAATATTTCTTGACAAAGGAAAACACTTACTCTCTAAACAAGAAAAGCCCCTCACATTTCTTTGTGAGGGGCTTTTTATTTGTCTCAACTAAACTATTAAGTGGATATCTTCGAAATCTACTTCCCATTCAATACCAAAAACTTTTAAGGCATTATTAATACGGTTAGATTGAATTCTCCAATCTCCTGATTTTGGTAAATTGACTGAACCTGTTAACTTACCAGATTTAATCTCCAACATACCGTAGAATTCATCATTGGTGGGGAAACCATCAGCGAACCTGACAATTGGTGTTTTAGATAATGGTAGTTCTAAACTAGTGTTGATATGACCTTTGAACAGGCAATCAGCATATATATTAACCACTCCAGTATCTACATAAAACATATTAGGTTTGATTGATTTAAGTGTACTGCCCCCCTGTTCAATGTTAGTGATGTCAATATCGTATGTGATAACAACTACAGGAGCGAATGTACCATCTTCTGCATTATAACGATCTCCACGATTACCTAACATCTCGTTATCTAGGATCATGGTGGGATGGTCTACCTCACCAAGCAAGTAAGATTCACCTATAACAGTGTCCATTGAATCGTTTAATTGTAAATATCTAAATTGTTCTTGTTCCATTAATAAATCTCTATTATTTGCCAAGATATCGAACCTGCAAAACTGGCTGGTGAAACTACGACCTCTATTTGTCTTTGAGCATGTCGTAACTCAGCAATGTAGCCTTGTGCGCCTGTATTCCTATCATCATTTAAATGTGATGTTACTAAGTAAACTTTACTACGATGTGATTGCAGTGCAGATATAGGTATTTGTGTTGTACCACCAGTTAATGTAGCTACCCCTGATTGTATTCGCCTTACTCCTTGATTAGGTTGAATAACGTTTTCAAAGATTAAGTTTCTATAATCAGCCATTTAATTTACCTCTACCAATTGCCAAGATAATGTACCTGTTTGCCCACCACCGTCGAATATAAACCGAGTTGTTGATGCAATATCTGTGGTAAATCCTGTAGTCGAATAAACAGAATCAGCTTTAAATGTTGCAATTATATATGCGTTAACTACTGAATTTATCGGAGAGAAGAATATACTTTGTTGTGCCTGAGAAATGTTTATTGTACCAAACTGTACATTTTTTACTTGACCTAAGTCATTAAAAACTACACTATTGTTTATTACAGTTCTTAAATCTACAGCCATATTAATACTCCCAAAATCCACCGTTTTTGATGAATGTTATTTCTGTCATAAGGTCAACAGTAAGTGTCGTATCGGATACTATATTCTTATCAAGGTCACGAGTACGCATCGAATCACCTGCAAAACAGTTAATTGTAAATGTAAAATTAGCGGGTGTTTTGTTTGACGTAGATGGACGTATTGTCACAAAATCCATATCATTTGCCAATGATAGTTCTGGTAGAGTGAATGTAGATACAGTATCAATATCTAAGAAATTCTTAGAGTTTATGGGTAAACTAGCCGAGGTACGTTTTTCCCAAGTAACTTGGTTAGGAATGTAAGCACCGATATTTTGTTCAGTGATAAGTTGTATCCAAGGAGTCCAACTACCCTGAAATCTTTCACGAGTCCACATTTGGTAGTTACCATCACCACCGCCACGCCACACTAACTGTCTTTTACTGTTACTATCTAACGATGATACGATACCTTGCCAACCAGATGCGGAGTTATCAGGAGAGTTTATATATCTGTTAGCACCTACTGACCTATAGAAACCATTACGTACCGCGTTGTTCCAATCAGTTACGTCATTAGACGCTTCAGAACCTAAACCCCATTGAGTATAAGCCTGTCTTGTGCGGTTAGGTGTCATTACTACATCATTACTTTTACCTGCTTCAGCTTGAGCCTGACTTGCTGCAACACGGCTTATAGAACCTGTATGAAGTACCTCAAAGAAATCACCCCATCCTGTACCATTACCTCTTACCCTAAAACCCATATAAGGGTCGTTAGGTAATGCACCACTATCCTCGACGATGAGTTGAGAAGCTTGTCCATCCTCTGTTCTTTGCATATAAAGGGTATGAGCACTCGATATTCCAGTTGGTAATGTTGCACCTTGATCAGTTCTAGACCTAAATATTTGAGTCCCTACAACAGTGTCATTATCCTTATCTTGCTCATTGATACCGATACCATATTGCCTTGCATCTATATTATTACCCGTGTGATACAATTCTAACCAAGGTTGCCACACTGAACTTATTGATCGTCTGAAATAGATTCTTTGCGTAGTACCTGCCTGTATAGCATATTGTATACCTGTAGAGAAGTTTGTGCCATTAGTGAATGCATAGTCTATAAACCAGTTACCAGCAGAGGGAACGTTCTGTGCATTAACTAGGAAAAACCTACCTGTATAGGGTAAAGTGTTAGCATCGTTACCCGCATAGTTATCTACTAAATCCTCAGTACCTAGACCTAGTGTTTCCAATTTATGAGACATACTAGAGGGGGTTATAACCCTAGAAGTGTCTGTACCTACTTGCGATTCCGCATTAGTAGCTAATTCTACTAAACCCTGAATTGTAGTGGTAGCAGGTCTACTAAGGTCGTCAGTCTTTTCTTCGAAATACCTCCTCCATTGATCAAGTGCATTAAGCTCATAATTGAGAGATTGTCGATCCACTGGTAACGCTTCAGGCTGACCGAAGTCCTTAAACGCTTGTGTTGGTTCATCTTTATTAGGGTTTCCACTAGAGCCAGCGTTAGTAAACTGTGTAGCCCACTCAGTAGAAACTGTTGGTTTTGTTGCCATATTATTATAATCCTAAATTCTAAGTTGATACACGTTCTGGTGGAATACGTACCGATGGTGAATTGTCGCCTTGCTCTGGAAGAATACCTGTACCCTGAATAACACCACCACGTTCTGTTGGTATCCAAGGTAATCTTGTAGAAGGGTAAATTATATTATCAATCTTTACACCTGTGGGTATTGTCTGTTGTAGAATCGGTACTAAATCCTCTGTAGGTTCGTCTATTCCGATATATATACTCAAAAGTGCTTTCCCTGTGCGTACAATAATTACATCCACATCATCACCGTACAAGAGGTTTAATACATTGATAATGTCTTGTACTGTACCTTCCGATGTGTTAATGGCTATACGTAATTTAATAGCTTGTCGATACGTTTCATCATCTCTACCATTCCTAACCTCTCCGATTAATCTACCTATTTGTTCAAGTTGAACACCGACAGCAGAATCTAAATTCCTGTCGTCATAAAGGTCTTGACAGAGATTTTCCAACTCTGTAGACTCATCTAAGAATGCTTTGGTAAATTGATTCATTATATAACTATCATGAAATTGATCTAAGAATAACTCAAGCTTAGTTGCTTGGTCTATTGCAATTGTCATATTGAATCCTTATGGTATAGGTGTATTCACTACTGTAATACGACTTAACTCAAACAGTGCTGTTTCTCGTACTCCAATTGGTATTTTGTCTTCAGAATAACCTAAAGGAGGTATTACATCATTTGGGTCTGCAGAGTAACCGCAGGTGATTCTAATCTCTCCAACACCTTGTACTTTTTGGTAAATAGGTACTTTTTGAGAAGAAGGTATAACATCTTGGTTTGGTTGATATGCGTTACCCGCATCTACAATAGCTTGTTTGATCTGATCCTCTCCATCCACAGGGAATGGATTAAATTCTTCGTATTTTTCATATTCGATATTAACAAAAATATAGACATCCGAGGGTCTTGTGAATGCTATAGGGTGTGAAGTACCTTTACTATCAACAGCCGAAGTGTTAATTGTCCCATAACTTTCAATACCAGCAGGTGCATATGCCAATATTGCATCAGCTATAGCTTGATCTCCTCCACCTTGTACAATAACTTCAAAACTTTTTGGTGGTAATCCGTCAGGAGATACAGAATCTTCTACGTTATTAATCAGAGAAACGTCATCAACACCTTCAACAAGAGAGACACCTTTAATAATAGAATCTGCAGTAGCTCTTCCTATTGCTCCAGATGTGCCAAGGAATCGATCACGAAGTTCTTCATCGGTTTCTTCAAACCTCCCCTGATCGAAGTTTTCGGGATTATTGATACTGACGATATTCGGAAGTGAAGTTACTAAAGTTTTTATAGTGTTAGCAGGGTAACTTGCATCTCCTACCTCACTACCTCTGAATTGAACCATTGCGGTATACTCACCAATAGAAAATTCTGGATGAGTTATCACTGTTATATTATTAAATGCATTACTCGCTACAAATAGTACACCTAATGTATTAGTAGAAGTGTATTTAACATCGCTGTCTATAGCTCCTGAAATAGCACTCATGATATCAGTAAGAGTATCCCCTCCAACGGCTGTATATGCAAATTCCTGAGAGTTCAATACTATGTAGTATTTCATCCCTATACTAATAGGAGAAGATGGGTTGTAAGGTATGTTAAATGATCTAAACCTACCTGTCCCCAATGTTGTTGTCTCATTTGCCAAGAGTATACGACCACGGGTATCTTTAACTTGCACACTAGGGGTGATATAAACACTACCTGTACAGGAAAATTCTACACCCCCAGTAGAAAATTCTTCACCTAGTCGGAATAAATTTTTAAATACTGATAACCTATCTAATGCCACGCCTTCCGCAGACAGTACATCAAAGGAGTTGTAAACCTCCTCCACGAACTCATATAATTCTGCCAAGGATAAACAAAAAGTGTTGCTAATATTATTAGCTACCTTGTTTGACTCATCCGTTATAACTATGTTAGTGTTTGCTGCATCAAGTCTTTGTTGTGTGTCAGCTACAATATCTCTAAAGCGTTTTATTGTTAATCCGTTAGAGGTTAATGCCATTATGTAATCTCCAAATTGTTTATAGTGATTACTTCTCCACCTTCTGCACCAGCAGAAAAATTTATACTGTATTTCTGCGTTTCTGGGTTATATCCGCCAGAATACGTTAGTATTTTTGTGATATACTTGGTAGTCACTATGACTCTCTTCACAACAGAATCTATCTCCGCACGAGTGTTTCTTCTGGATAAAAGATTGAACCAATCTACCCCTTGGTTTTGGTCAAGAAACCATTCTGTTAATATAGTTTTAAGTCTGATCTGAACCCATTGTCGTGACAATTCGATCTTTGTTTTTGAGAGAATAATATCCCCTGTTTTATTTATCGACAAATCATTATCTTGTAATTTAAAATCATAACTCATTCAAGTAACCTTGTATACGCCTGATGAAGATCCTCCGCTAACAATGACATCACCACTCTTAACAAATGCCTCTATTGCATTTGCCAATCTTTGAGCTATCTCATCATTATCAATATCCCCGTCTTCAATACCTATGTTCCGTAAATCTTTAATTGCTTGTTGCAATGCTGTTTTATTTAATGCCATAGTCTATGCCTTTAATGTATCTAGTCTAGTTTTGATGGCTTCCATCTGAGGTTTAAGATTCATAGGGGAAGCACCGTAGATAGTGTTGACAGTGTTATCAGCTACTGTCTGTATAAACTCGCTTATCAAATTTATCAACTCCTCCCCAGAATTTTGAATCTTTATAGTGGCTGCTGTTGTTATTTCAATATTACCATCGTCTAATAACTTGACACTTGCGCCTGAATCTGTATTCTCTATAGTTACGGATTTATCCTCACCAAAAGAAATATTGCTGTTAAACTTATTACCTAAACTTAAACTTCCGTCTGGAAGCATCTTAAATGAAGATAGTAATTCTTCCACATTTTTGTTTTCAGGATTAACTTTGTTGAAAAGTATTTCCACATTTTCGTTAGAAACCCCCATCTGTATATTTTTTGGAAATACTTGAGGTATACAAACCGCATCTGTTAAAGAGTGCATTCTCTTAGTATCTGGTGTCAATGATGTTTGATAGGACTCTTTCCACTGGTCTAGCGCTAACATTGAGCATTCTACCCAAACAGGATCACCTACTTTGAGAGGGAATGACATTATCCCACCACCTCCAGCAGGAAAAATGACAGGTATATTTGCAATAGTCCCTAACTCTACAACGTCCCCATCACTAAACCGAATATTCACTGTAGGTTTTACCGTTGCCAATTGATTGTCATAAGAAACAATGTTTGCTGGAAATTGAGTATAGAAAGAGGTCTTTGAGTCGGAGATTTCACTTTTAATCATCTCGTAAATTATCTGAGCTTCTTTAGACATTTTGCACCTCAATCGTTGTGAACCAAGATTCACCTTCAAATTCTAAATTATGAACAATGTTAACTACTTTGAAACTACCGTTAATAATACCCTCAATATCTATTTCTATATAATCACCTACATCAATACGACCATCTAACAACAACTTTATCCTGAAACCTGAATTCGCCTCTTGCGTATCTTTAGAGTTATTGTTATTGGAGGGGATTATCTCTGATACCGATAATACTTGGTTAGGGGATAATACGAAGCTTTCAACAGTAGTAGGAACATAGTCTTCTGGTTCTACATATAGCTTTGATTTATTAAGATACCATGTGAAACCTGTTTCCCTACAGACCTTATCTAATGCACTATCTAAATACATAGGTTCTATAGTGTACCCATCTACCAAGGTTATTTCATCAACCCCTCTTGAAAGCCCTTTCCCTGTCAAACTCGATAACTCCGAAAGCCCTCTTCCAACGGGAATACCGTTGTTACCGTAAGTATCTATTAGAAATTGTAAGATATTTTGATATGTTGTGTTAGCAGGAAAGGTTTTAGTAACTTTTACAGAGTTTGAAGGGGTGTAACCTTCACTAGCTGTGAACGATAGGGTAGAGGTTTCTTGAGAGTAGTCTACCTCTTTCGTAAGAATTTGTCCTGCAAACAATACAGAAACATTTGTATTATCATAACCTGCTCTAAGAATAACAACACTGTTCTTTTCAAAATATGCTAAACTATTAGAGGTTAAGCCTGTTATAGTCGCAGAAAATGGGGAGGTTGAACCTTTAGATTTACCCGAAGAAACAGACCCTCTTAGGTTAAGATCTGTTATAGTAATAGCTTCTAAATCTTCTGTACGGTAATCCCCCTCTTTGTCAACAACTTGTTCAGTTTCAGCATCAGGGGTTATTAAGGTTGGGTTGCTATTTATAGAAGGAGGTCTACTTACAATAAGTTCATAGACCCTATTAAAATTAGCCATTTTCTCCTCTTTCCTTAAATGTCTCAAATGTTAAAGTATGTGTTTTGTTGATACCGTAATTATACCTATTTACCTTAACATTATCTTCACTTGAAATGAATAAGTATCCACCGATCAAATCATTCCTATTATACCTTGTTAAAAGATCCTTATCTGGCAGTATTTTCTCACCTGATAGGATTACATTGTTTTGTGTGTCAGTAATATCTAACACCCAACAGTCAAATCTTGAGTTATACCTATTTTTAATGCGATAGGTTTTTTTGTTAAGAGTGACGGTTTGAGTAGATACAGAAAAATCTGGAGTATCTATTTGTATCGCCATTATCTACCTCCTATAAGTATAGTTTCTGTTAAAGGGGGTTTTATAGTAGTGGCGTTGCCAACGTTTTCAACAGGATCTGTTGCACCCTTTAGTTTAGGATTCGGAGCTGCTACCGTTGTAGAAGTGACCGCATCGGAAAGACGTATTTCTTGGAGAGAAATATTTACTCTCCAAGAAGTTAACCCCTCTTGTGTACTTTTTGAATAAGATAATTTTTCTATAGCACAATTAGTAATTGGTGTAAGAAGATTATCAAGCTCACAAGTTACAATCGTCTTATTAGTTCTTACAAGAGATAACCCTTCCAATAATTCAAAAGGGTCTTTGTACTCATCTTGGTCAAGTCTCTCTACTGAAGTTACAAGACCATTATAACTTACTTTTCTATTGTAAGCAACTATATTGTCGGTTACCACAGAGTTATCTTGTACTTTATGAGAGACCACTTTACTATTTTCTTCAACACTAATATCTGTAGTAACTGTTAATTGATAAATAACATCACTCTCGTCATCTATTATTCTAAACCAATTCTGAGATTGTTTACCAGAAGATGTAGAATTACTAAAATTGAATGCCATTTATTATCGTCCTCTTTTTAAATGTGCTTCTAAACCACCTATAAACGAGTCTGCCAATTCTTGACCAGCTTGACGAGCTTCTTGTATAGGTAAATCACCTGCAATGTTAACTTGCATATCCATACCTTCAAAGATGTTTGTAACGCTTGAGGCTTGTGTAGGGATCGCTTGCGGAGTTAACATTGGTGACATAGGTAAATTAGGGGCATTTAATTGGTTAAGTATACTATTACCTGAGTCTTGAAACCCATAAATATTGCCCTTACTTTGAGCCATCATTTCGGCAAGTTCCTCTGGTGGGATAGTTCCGTCACCCATCATTGTAGGTTTTAGTGCGTGCAGAGGTAAAGTTCCTTTTGCCAGAGTCTTTGCTCCAAAAACTAAGCTCTTTTTAACACCTCTTTTCAACAACTCTTGTGGTGACACTGTTTTGTGTTTTACACCACCCTGATTTTTGGTTACCCTATCAACAGTTTTAGGAGGTTTTGGTGAATCGGTTTTAGGGGTTTTCTTAAATATATCTTTAATCTTACCGAAGAATCCAGCCCCTTTCTTCCCTAAACTTATTAAAGCTCCGATAGCCCACAGTGATGCTGCTGCAGCTGTAGCTGCTGCTATCATACCAGAAGGGCTAGTTAATACTTCTACGAGGTCTAATTCCCCTGAGGTGGCTGCTTTAACTGCGTCTTTAAAGGCATCCGTTTCAATAGTACCGTTCCTAAGACCCTCTACCCATTTCTCTAATGGCGCTCCAAGTTTTTCAATGGCTTCTGAAGATAAATTACTTCTTAGTGCAACTGTATGTAAAGCTGCTTTAACTTCCTCAGTGACACCATCTTTTCCTAAGGTCTTAAGAAGCTGTTCTTCTGTAATGTTCATCTGTTCAGCTAAACTTTTCATTGAAAGTCTATTCACTTCCATGAATTTTTGTAGATCTTCAAAATTCTTGAGAGCTTTAATATCTATACCTACATTTTGCTGGTAGTCCTCGGGTTTAAAAACTCCTTCCTCAGTAACAACAATTTCAGAAGTAGTTCCTGTTGCAATGTTGATCTGCTTTCCAAGTTTTTTCTCTAGTGCTCCGACAAGTTCATCGTCAAAGTAGGAAGCTATCTCTTGGAAAATACCTACGATTGCAACACCTTTTGCGTAAATACTCTTCATTGCCAGACCAAGTGCTAACATTGCACCTGTAACAGTTTTTATAGGTGCAGGTAGTTTTTGGAAAACATCATATATTTTACCCCAGCCCTTTGCTGATAGTTCTAATACATCTACACCTTTAGAAACTACTTGAATAAGTGCTTCTAAGAGAGGGGTGATAACTTTTACCCCAGCTTTAATCAGCTTGAAAAACTTATTGTATATGTTACCAAGGTCTTTTTGAGATTTACCTGTAGTAGCTAGTTGATCTGCTACCTCACCATAAAGTTCCTTCAAGCCTTCTTCAAAACCATTCATAAATACATTAGAGCCAGCTTGTTTAACTTGGTTAATAAACCTGCCCTTTTGTATCCTAGCGGTTTCAATAGCTTTGGAAACTGCATCACCTTTGTCTGCTATTTCCCCCAAAGCTTTGGCAAAAGGTACAATATACTCTGCACCTAATTCTCCCTGTTCCATCATTTTAAAGAGTTCCTTAGCAGCCTTACCTGTTGACTTTTCTAAAGCTCTCATAGCTATCGGCATTCTATCGCCTAGCTGCTCTTTAAGTTCCTGAGCCATAATACCTGACTTAGAGAACATTTGCTGTATCTATAATCTTCAATGTAGGTCGTTAATCTACATCAGCAGCATCACCTGCATCTCTGTATTTCTACAGAAGTAGGGACTATATCTTCACCTCTACCATTACGTAATGAGGGCTGGATTTTCAAGTGGACTACCACCTTACACCTTTCGGTTAGTCTCTGAACCTGTTGACAAACTACAAGTTGTTTACTTATTTAAAATTTCTTTTGAAATGTCTTTCCAAGTTTCACCAGAACGTATTCTTTTAATCATACTCCTTGTGAGATGTTTACATTCACTTAACTCTAAGATCTCTTTATTAGATAGTCCATCATTAATTTTATGACATACCCACCTAACTGTTGCTTCGGATATACCTCTAGTTGAAGGTTTTAACGTGTACAAAGACGATACCTCTCTCCACGTATTTCCTCTACGGATATGTTTTACAGTATCTGTTGATAAATCAAGGATACTCGTTATATCTACATTACGGTAACCTTCTTCTATTAAACTGCAAATCTTGTGAACCGTGTCCTCAGTGACCTTTGCTCTTTGTTTGTAAACATGTGGTTGCAACTGGTGAGATTTTTCTGAATTCTCTTTTGCTGTAACCCATTCTAGATTAGATAGATCGTCATTCTGTCGATCATAGTCTATGTGGTTAACCATCGGCAGATTTAAAGGGTTTTCGATAAAAGTTTGAGCTAGTAACCTTGCTCGTCTTTTATGGTACTTCTTACCCTCTTTAATTAAGTTCACTACATAGTAACCATCAACATTTATTTGAAATTTTAAAGATTTCCCCCGCCTATTAAATATTTTACCACATTTAGTTATGGTATAGTCTGGGAAACCTTTTAGTTTGTATTTTATCATATTCTACTCCTTACTAAATTTTCAGTAGTAGTTTGTCAACGTGGCTGCGGATTGCCCAATATTGTAAAATTTTTACCATATTGTAAGTAGTTAACTTACACCGCCAATACATATTATCACATTGGTTTGGTATTTACAACCTCTAAGGGTTTTCCCGCAATTAACCCAGTTTACAACAAGTATTTCTACTTGCCTGACCTAAATTAAGCCTTTATTGTTCCTATAGTATCGTCCATAGAAAGTTGAAATACTGTAGAAGCTTCCATGATAGATGTGAAAGTATCTTGTATTTCATTTTTTGTTGCTTTACCTTCTGCAGCTGCTGCTAATTTAGCATAGGCTTTTGCACCGTTAACTAGGTCGAAACCTAATCTGTTAGATTCACTTCTTAAGAACGATATTGATTCCTGTGCAGATTTAGCATTTCCCTCAACAGCTTGCATGGCAACTTCCATTCCTTGAAAATCCATACCTACACGTTCAATAGCTTGTGTGCCTTCCACTAAAGCAAATAAACTGGCGTATGAACGTATCATATTCCTTGTCGAGTCAGCCAAACCCATTTGAACTGTTTGCAACCCTACCATACTACGCCTAAATTCACGTATATCCGAGGTTAGTTTTTTAAACTCGTATGTGTCGCCAGTTTTAATAAAGCTTTCTCTAGCCTTAGCCATTTGTTGTAAAGCTTTTTTCTGTTCTTGGACAGGTAATCTTCTAAACCCTGATGAAAGTTCTACCCTCTCTTCGAGTTTATCGGCTTTTGCAAGACGTTTTTCTTCAAGATCCTGTTTTGCAAGACGTTTTTCTTCAAGATCCTGTTTTACATCAGCTATTTCCCTAGCATTTTTAATCTCTTCTTGGTATTCCTTTTTGAGAAGTTTTAATTGCTCCTTAGTAGTAACCTTATCTAACCTTTGTTTAAGAGATTCTATATTATTAATATTAACTTTATTAGCGGAAAGTTCTTTTTTCAGATAAGATACATCTTCTTTAAGACGTTTTACATCAGCTATTTCCCTAGCATTTTTAATCTCTTCTTGGTATTCCTTTTTGAGAAGTTTTAATTGCTCCTTAGTAGTAACCTTATCTAACCTTTGTTTAAGAGATTCTATATTATTAATATTAACTTTATTAGCGGAAAGTTCTTTTTTCAGATAAGATACATCTTCTTTAAGACGTTTTTCTTGTTTAAAAATAACAAGCCGTTGAGCGAGGGATTTCTGTGCATCAGAATATTCTTTAGCGGAATCCTTTTCCCTTTGTTGTCTTAACTTTGCACGGTGTTGCTGCCTCGCAATATACCGATCTCTATCCTTCTGAGACTTAATAGCCGCAAGATTCTTTGCTTCCTCTGCTTCTTTTTTATAGAGAGCTTCCATTGCAAGAGCAGACTCTTTAGCAGATTTACCAGAAGGGTTACTTATACCTACAGTGTTTAGTGTAGCTTTCTGAGGAGCTTGTATTTGTTGTCTACGTTTAACCTCTTGTTTGGCAATATCTGTTTTACGCTTCTCCATAGCTCTGAAGTCAGACATTTGTTCTTTATTAGTTGCAGATTGGAATGTTTGTAAATCTTTAAAAGTCTTATCTACCTCTTTCCGAATGGTTTTTAAACCCTCTGGTGACTTTGTAGAGTTAAGTTTATTTTGTAGATTACCTACCTCCCCACCCATAGATTTTATAGTCTTAATAACTTCTTGGGTTTCGGCTTTAAACTTCTTAGTGTCGAAGGGAGCTAGCGATTTTTTCTTAGATGTAGACGGTTTATTGACATGTTTAACTAAACTATCAAACATACCCTCTACTTTCTTTATTTCTTTCTTAGCTGCTTTGGTATCTATACCAATTGACACTAAGAGATCATTAAACTGTCCCATTGCTATACCTTATTGTTTGGGTTGATTGTCTATGTGCGATGCCATTCTACTCCTTGCAAGTATATCTAACATCGTTTTATAATCATTCAGCTCCCTAAAAGATAGAGAAATCAGCTCACCATAAGACATTCTATTATCCTCTGATGATATAACGTCTAAGATGAACTGATCCTCTATTGCGAGAGAGCCTGTACGTATTAAGAATTTTGTTCTGGATTCGGTGTTTCTAGTGGCTCGTCCTGACTTGATCCCAAGAGACCTGTTATCTTCCCTAGGATTCCTTTCATCATACCACTCCCTGTAAAAAAACTTCCGAAATTCTCCTTGATAGCAAATGCTAATAAGGGAATTAAACAGCCATAGTTAGCTATTAGATATTCATCCCAATTAATTTGAATGTATTGATCACCATGTTTAAGCTTTACATCAAATAAAATATCCTCAAAGATAAGTGAATCAATATTGGCATCATCTAAACTATGATTAAGTAATATTGCCATATCCGTAAATGTTTTAGGTGTTTCAATGAGGACATCTTCATCTTTTAGACCATCAAAGGCTCGTCCTAATAAAGGTAGTGCAATCTGTTTTAGTTTTAGTGCAATCTGAACACCTTTACGGCCACCAATAAGTTTTACTTGGAATAAGTCATCACCGATTTGAATATGTTTAGTAGACTTACTATTAAGTGCTTCAATTTCTGCTTGTGACTTGATACCCTGTTGTGCAAAGGCTTCTGTAATAACTGCGTTGTTTTCCATAATTTCTCTCTCTTATTTATTCTAGAAACAAAAAAGGAGGCTTTCGCCTCCTGAATACCTTATAAAGGTTAACCTGCTAATTTAAGTTCAGCGGCTTTGAATGTCCATGTACGTAAACCATCTTCGTGTGACTTACCATACGTAACCTCTGGTGGGTTAGTAATACAGGCGTTAATACCTGTATACAAAGACGCACCATTAAGGTTTTCCAGTAAGAATGTACCACGTTGGATAGTACGAGAACTTTTTTGTGCGTCTAAAATTGCCGATAAAGCTAAATGTGTTGGTGATTCCTGTTGTAAAGTAACTTCAATAGTACCTAATGTAGAAGGTAATAATGAATGAGCTACTGCACCATCTGGTCCTTGTGTAACTACAACCTGATCTTCATCAAAGGCAACTGTCACAAAAGTATCTGCTGGAGCTTCAAGAGGGATACCGTTCCAAATCATATTTACGTCTTGTGAAACGTAATCTGTTAATAAATCCGCCATTATTGAACTACCTCATCTAATTGTAATGTGCCTCGGATTGCATCGACCATAGTGATTGCACCAGATAGCTGGGCAACGAATGTTAGATTATCAAGCTTCTGTGTAGCCTTAATACCACCTGCAATCAAGCGCGCATCTGGGGCTGAGATAACGTAGTCACCTTCAATAAAACCACGTTGCACGTATGTTTGTAATGTAGTGTCCACTACAGAGGTGATTTGAGCAATACCACGAGAGGTGTAAGGAATTTTTCTACCTACTTGGTTAAGAAGTAGTTCTGATACAGAGGCAGCAATATCTACTTCCATATTATCACGACCACGTATATTCTCAGGACGTTCACCAGAGCTAGTCTTAACGTCTGAATTAAGGAATGTGATACCACCCTGCAAATCCCAGAAAAACGCATTACGATCCAATAAATACTGTTTCTCTGTGCGTGTTAAATTTTTACCTGTATCATCTTGAGACACCGAAATACCCGATGTACGGTCATTACCCCATACAATTGTACCTGCTAGGAACGGTAGGTTATACGCTAAAGCACCAACTTCTGGGAATGAAGTATTGGCATCTTGATGATAACCACCAACTACACGTTCAAAAGCTTTCTCTTTGATAGAAGCTAGTACATCTACCGCAGGATTAGCGATAGGTTGAAGTACATCTTGATCTGACACTGTAAACCAGTACTGTTTATCATCAGCATTAACTGATGTAGCTAGAGCTTCAATCCATGTAGGTGTCTTGATTTCAGATGTGACAGCGTAGAAGGTGTCATTTTCTGCTTTAATAGCTGTATAAGCTTCTGTGGCTGTTTCTTGATCTACATATTCATCAAACAATCCAGATAAACCACTTACGATAAAGTAATCTGTATTACCTGTAGCTGTAGTAAGTACCAAACGTGCTGCATCACCTGAACCTACGACAGCAGTAGCTACGTGATCTGCAATGTTACCATCAGCATCAAGTAAAGATTTAATACCGTCTAACACAATCTCTTGGGTTGGTGAGGCTGCAACTTCGGTATAATCAATCTCAATTTTATCACCATCATTAACTTCAACAGTGATTTTAAAATTATCATTTTGGGCTGGAGCTGCTAATAAACCGATTTGTGCATCTGCTTCAATACGACCAATTAATAATTGTGATAAACCATTTGGTTGTGCGAAAGCGGTTTGTGCTGCTGCAAACACCGCTGAGTTTGTAGGTAACTTAGTTGAATAACTGTCTTTTGTGACAGCAATTACGCGATTTGAACTATATCTGTGAGCAGACATAAAGAGGGGAATACCAAACCCATCTCGGTCAAATGACGCTGTTGCTAACGAAATAATCACATTAGCGAGTGGACTATATGTTGCCATGTTTTTAATGACTCCGTATTTATTGTTTTAACATCATAGCTATGTGTCAATAATTATTATTAACTCTGTGGAAGATCACCAGTTTCCACTTTAAGTGGTTCAGGATCATCTTGATAATGCTCAAGACCTGCTGGTGTTGGTTCGTTATCAGGATTGTAAGTGTTAACATTAACTTCTGTGATAACGTAATTATCTGGCTCTGAATCTAAATATCTTTCAACATAAGAAAGACTTACTGT
>CAKZOO010000100.1 GCA_937136455.1 uncultured Flavobacteriaceae bacterium
CGAAGAAAACCATAACTACGTTTACCTTGGTCGTATCGTTACTGCTGTACGTGAAGCTATTATTAATCAGGAGGATTAGATGCTACTTATCTTATTGATAGTTGTTGGTCTAGGTTACTTAACCTTGCTCGAAAAGAAGGGAGTAAGTTTAGATCCTTGCGACATGTCTTGGAAAGAGTTTATATTGGTTTTAATGCTTGTACCTACCTTCTGGGTAGTAATAGGGTTGTACTTATATTTTATGCAATAACAAAAAGACCTGCCATTCGGCAGGTCATCTCATATCTAATTATCAGAATATTCTTTATTATACAGTGCTTCATCACCTGTCACATCTTGGTGTTCATAATCTCGATTCCAAATACTTGGACTATTACTGGCTGCCATACAACTGGTACAAAGGTCTAAGCTATGTTGTTGCTTACTTCCGTAATTAATGTGGACGTAGTTACCGCAAATACATGTAGCCATAGTTATTTTCCTCTCTTAAAGTTAAACATGCTCATCACTTGGTCTAAACCCTTACGATATCCCCAGCTAAGGAACGTCATCATCAGGATAACTACTATATACCAAGTTGGAGCTGTATCTAAGTTCTTTAGAGCTTCTGAAGCAGCCTGTGCAAGCATGCCTTCTTTGTAGGCACCCACCATGACCAGGTCTACAAAAGGTGAAAGGAACATATTAACCAGTGGGATACTGAAGATAATTAGCCACCACTCATCTTTCCAAGATTTATCCATCTGACGTACACGTTCAGCATCGATATCCAATTGTGCAGTCACTTGTTTCAGCTTTATTTCATTTTCAACTCTTACGGATTCTTGTTTGATTGCCAACTCTTGTTTGGCTTGCTCTTGTTTTCCTTCCCACCAACTTTGTAAGAAAGAAAAACCACCAGTAAGAATACCCTTAATGATCGTAGGTACCATACTCAAATCCTCAACATTGTTTGTTCTGCAGCGTATAACAACCCTACAGTGTAATTCAATTTCTCATCATCCTTGCCAAAATACCAACTCAATCCTTGTATCATTAATATCCACATCTCCCGTGTTATTCTGTGGCTGTACTCTAAGTACCATTCAGGGAGGGAAAGAATCAAATCTACTGGTTGGAAAAACACGACAGTATAATTTAAAAGTAATAAAGCAATTGGTAATATAAGTAAAGAACTTAACCAATCAACAGTACTGGTAACTGAGATGTAAAAGAGGGTTACAAAGAGGAGGATACAAGCTACCACACCTGCATACATAGGTTCCGGAATGTACATAGAAGATATTATACTACCAGAATACCCATACAACAGGATACGACTTGTATATCTCACCTCTTCATATTTACTAAACTCTCCGTAGAGAACCAGAATAAATGGAAGTAAGAAAGGTGTCATGTAACACCTCCTTAGTCATCGATCAATCTTAGCTTTGTTTACAGCAGCTTCTAGACGAACTTCTGCAATACTTTCCTTCAACTCTACGTGACGATCCATTGATTGTTGCTTCATATCTGTAAGGTGGTCTAAGAGGATTTGATTACGTTCATCACTTTTCTCTTCTGCCTTACGTTGATCTTCACAAAACTTATCGAATTTATCGTCAAGGTCTTCAAACCTACCTTCAAGCTTTTCCACTTGTCTTGTCAGTTCGTCTTGATGTTTAAGTTTACCGTGGAACCATTTACCTAGAGGAATCAAGATCCCTACCGTAAATGCAATCCAGTATTTTAGAAACCACTCTAATAGATCCTGTAATATTACCTGCATTACTGTTAAGCCTTTATTATTTTAAATCATCCTGTACCTGTAATTATATCATGAAATAATATTGACATGTGCATAAAGGTGTGTATTGAATGGATTATTTTTGATTATTCTCAAGAGTAGGAAATTTGGACGAAGAAAATCCCGTAACCAGAGCCAGAGACAATTTAAAGTCTAAGGGTAGTTACGGGATAATGTCATTAAACCGTTTTATACTTAGCGACATGACAAGTTCCAAGTGGCTAATGAAGTGGCTTGTGTTTTGCACCTTTACCTACTAGTTGTGTGTAGGGATTGTGTGCACATGTGTACAGTGGTCAATCTTCAAGCGTTGTTTTAATTACAAACTGCACAAGGTTCACGTACTTACATTACGCTTAGGATGATATGTAAACATAGTCTGTCCGAATTATCTTGTGACTCTTAGGTTTATTTGCGTTCTTGTTGGACGTATGTTACTGATCAGGTAAATCACTACGCTACCCAACTACGGGTCACATCGTAACCAAGGGATACCTGTAACACTTATGTTTACAGTGGTCTTGGATTATCTATACAACGCAACCTTCCGAGCATCAATACCTATACAAGCGGAAGAGACTGCGGGGCGGATTTTATTAATATACTTGGTGTAACACAACACAGACCAAAAGTTCTCTGTCGACAAGGTGGTAGTTCTGTAACAAGTACAGTGTGAGGCTCGTCTTAACCCTTGTGTAGGTGTTGTGTTAATTTGGTGAGTCTTCTGGGGTATGATCCCAGAACCAACGGGTTATGAGCCACGCTGCTCTGCCAATTGAGCTAAAGACCCTTTGTTTGGTAGAGGTAGTGAGATTTGAACTCACGATACAAACCACTTATTCAGTGGGTGACAATCCACCTGCCATTATAGTCTACCTCTATTGTTTGGAGCCTCGGAGGAGTTTCATCCTCTCTTTAGTTTATGTCCATTGTCTAGAATTGCATAACTCTTTATAGTGGGTACACCACGAGGCATTGTTTGGTCGGAAGAGGTAGCCGTTACCCTACTCTATACACCTCCACGCCACACCTTTAACACTAATCTTCCCATACTTCGACGATACTAATTAGTTTGCATGTGACTCGGTGACACGTAACTCTCCGCGCATCTTCCGTTTGTACTGGAGTCACATATCGGTCTCGAACCGATCACCTTCAGGGTGGAAACCTGACGCTCTACCTGATGAGCTAATGTGACAAATTTTTAACTTAAGAATAAATACTCTCTGCGTTCCGTACTGGACTCGAACCAGTGACTGAAGCTTAGGAAGCAACTGTTATATCCTCTTAACTAACAGAACATAGAAAATACTCATTATTAAATTGTTGGTGGAGCTAGAGTCACAGGGAACTAATATGCTCATCTTATACTGGACGGTTGCGAGGGCACTCCATTCCTCTCCAGTGAGACACCAAGGCGTTTGAGGTCTCAAATAAATGAAAGTTTCTATTACAATCTCCAAAACCTCACGTACTTAGCTATCTGATTTGACGGTCTTAAGGCTAAGTTGTGGGTACAACAAACTAAAATAGGATAAAATAATGTAATAGAACTTTCTATAGTTAATCTATTATTTGTGAGAATACTTTCTCAACTCTTGTATTTAATTATATCTGGTTAGTTATTGGTTGTCAACATAATCTAACATGTTTTCAAGAAATATTTGAGCACCGTGTTTATTGTCGAAACCTGTAACTGTTACTTCAGAATCCCACCAATCAACAGTACTACCGATAGGTTCGTGATGATTTAAATACTCTTTAGCTTTACCTATTTCGTAAGAACTTTCAAACTCGTGGTGTATGAAGTAAAGTTCTTCTTGATGTACTGGCATTTTTAGCCTCCTACTTTATGATTCTTTTTCTCAATGAATGCAATATACTCATTCGGGTAATAATACATAATCTCATCGAGAACCTTAACTGTTTGTGTATCCATCTTACTAATGCATGTTGTATCTGTCAACAGTTTTTCTAGATATTTTTTAGCATCATAAGATGAAATTTTGTTTTTAGTTTTAGACATTACTCACCTTCCCTCCTTTATCGGATAGCATTGTTCATGACACGTTTATTGTTCTTGGACAGTTCAACTCCCCACCCAATACGGTACCCTTCTTCTGTAATGTAAGTTTTAGCTTTGTAATACTCTCCGTTCATTCCTGAAAAGTATAGCATATTCTCTTTCAACCAACCTACAACCTTAGTTTTAACTCCTTTGAAAATAATGTAAGTAGTTAAACTATTGAGCAACAGGTCATCATCATTGTAGACGCTTTCGAACTTTGCAGCACTTACAGGCTGTATACTCTTACCCTTCAAACTGCTACAACGGTAACGGTAATATTGTGCCCATTCTGGAGCTGCATGTTCGCAATATTTTAAGTCAAAACTGGAAGAGTACAGATCAGAGGTTCCTCCAAAGTAGTAGCCTCTTTCTATGTCCTTATCTGTAAGTATGTGGTAACTTGCGTATCTTACATTATGGTTTTTAGAAAAGGTACCTTTTTCTGCATAGTAAGGGTTTGAATTAGAAATCCTTACACATTGCCCTGCTTTAAAATTACTCATAATTCTCCTCAAACTTTTGTAACACCGTATCGTAAAACATTTTGTATGTTATATCTTCGTCACCTAAAGTAATCATAGCAACTTCTACGTAAGAGTCAAGAAGAATTTTCAATGTTTCTTTATCTTCTGTACGATTCAACTCTTGCTTCCAGATGGTATTGGTTATTGAAGAATCTTTGATGATTTCTAGGATGTTAAATTTATTGTTCATACTTCAGCCTCCTCAAAACAATGGAAAACTTTGTTATAGACCTCGATATAGGATATGTTTAATTGTGGAGTGCCCTTAATGATATCGAGGTAACAGTGGAGTAGGCATTTTAAAACTTTTTCATCTTCAGTACAATCAAGTTCGTGTAACCAAAAGTTATAAGTTATTGGACTTATTTTTACAAGGTCTAGGATACTAGAATTCCCCATTGTTAATTTCCTCCCGTAATTGCATTAATAATCTACCGAGATGATTTTCGCCCATTTCAGTTTTCAAACAGACGCCCCAGTAAATATCATTCCACCAATTATACTCTACAAGTTTTGTTTGTCCAGTATTGATTAACTTCTGACGTAACTTGGGGTTTTGTTTAGAGAACTTATAACGAAGCCCATACAACATTACATCAAGCTTGATATCCTCCCAATCCTCTCGTAAAGGGAAACTGTTACCGAACTTCTTCAACCCTTTTGAAGGGTGTTCACATACCTGTTTACGAATCTCAGGATCGGTGGTCTTCATTGCGACATAAAAATGTTCGTTAGTTGGGAAAGTTAAATCTCCACGTACCATAGGTTTATCAAAGTAAGTAAAGTTTGACAGGAATGAATATCCTTCCCTGAAACCTTTAGATGTTTCTTCCATTGAACCTCCAATATTTATAAACTTTTAAGTTTGCTTGGTCTGCAGTTAGTATAAGGGTACCCTCGTCATACCAATATTGTAAATTTCCCGTAATAATCTTCATAAAATTATTATGTTTCAATTTGAAGTTGTTAGTACTTTCAATAATCTTTTTGATTTGTTCACTAGAGATGTTGTATTTAAACATAAGATATTCGTCAAGAGCTTTCTCAACTTCAATAGGAAATTGTAAGTAAGGGTTCATAAAACCTCCGATGGTGTATTGTTTATACTTTTCTTGATACTCCTCGTCGGCTATTTTAACCTTTGGCAGATCAGGGTGTTTGAACAAATACTGCGTGTTCTTGAAAAACAATGCTCGTTTACAGTCGAATTCATCTTTCACATCATACCTCCATTAATTTCCCGTTGTAATCGAAGACTCGGTAAGGTTTACCGGACTTTTTGATTTTAGTGATCATATCACGAGTCCCACGAGATTTTCCGTCCCAAAAAGCTAGGAGATGAGTACAAACATCCTCCATTTCACTGTTTCTCCAATGTCCGGCTACGGCATTGTACGGTTTACCGAACCTGTTGTACTTCACTACGGCACCTTCAACTTCAATATCGTCCCAGTCAGGTATATGGTAACTGATCTTAACACCTTCGTGTTTGTGAAGTTTGTACCACTCCTCTCCACAAGTGTCAGCTCCGAGAGCCTTTCCGCACACTATAGTTATATCTTCCGCCGGAGTGTTAGCTGTAACTTTATCGATTATACGGAAACCAAGTTCAAAGTCAACAAAATCACGACCCCCTGCTACTATTAGGTTCATGAGGCAGTCTCCTTGTATTCTCCAGAGTACTCCTCTATCATTTTTAGCACGGAGGCGTACAAATCTGCAGGAACGTAACCTTCAATCTTTAAATCCTCCAAGTATTCCAGTTTCCTTTTAACAAACTGGTCACTTGCATCTTTAGGAGTTTTGTAAGAACCAACGTAAGACCCGTAACGTTTTAGAGGGTCTTTGCACCACACTAGATATTTACCATCCTTTTCTCCTACACCTTTATAACCTCCAGAAGATTGTCGCTCATCTTTGGATACAAAATTATTTAAGGTATTAGAGATAAATATACAAGTTTCGGGAGAGTACAAAGTATTATCTTTTATCTTGAAATCCTTATCTAATTGCAATCTCTTACCGGAAGGGTCTTTCCCTATCTTATCTTTTGCCCACTTATGAAAATTCATAAAACTTAACCACTCATCACACACTTGACACCCTTTGTATGTGGGATATTTTTTGTGGTATTGTGCAGAATAGCAACGCTTCATCATACCTTTCCAAGCTACAAAAATAGGACATTCCCATACAATAACCCGCTTACCAGAAGATCTGTCATACTCTCTTGTAGGATAGTCAGAGTCATTTATCCCAACCCCGTGAATTTTACCTCTCCTAAGCACTATTTTCCTCCCAAGCATTTACCGTTTCCATCCAGAAGTCTGCAGATTCACGACAGACCTTAATATGCTCTTTCTTTAATGGACGTGGTAAAGTTATCAAATTTACATCCGTGAAACGGCTGAGGCCCACGTATAAAAGGTGATCACCGAAATCTTTGTCGGGTTTGAAACCCCACCCAATATCCAACACACCTTTCTTATTAAAAGTTCTGCCCTGTGCGCGGTGGATGCTGAATGCAGATGCCTGTTTGAGACTAATTTGTGAACAAGTTCCTAATTTCCTACGGTGCAATTCATCTTTTAGTGTACCATCTTCCTGCTCTACTCCAACCTCTACATAACTTTCATGTTGCTCATACTCATGTAACGGGACTTGATGTTCTTCCCCTGTGTGGTGAAAACGGCAAGTAGCAAACTCTGTATTAAGATCTGTGATTGTACAAAAAGACCCGTTATTATAGTGACCTTCTGGACAATTAACTGTAGTAATGCAATCTAGTCCAACAGCAAGTGTGATTTCAGGTTCGATACCATTCTCTTTGAAATCAAACTCGCCTTCTACCTGTGCTCGGTATACAAGTTTTCTACCAGAAGATAAAGCAAGCACTCGTCCATTCACCTGATCAACAACCTTATTGTAACAGGCGACAGTAAATCCAGACTTATCGTATCGATAATTTACACGCTTATTCAACCATTTAAGTACTCCATCATAACGGTCTTCTTGGCCGAATCTGATAACTTCCAAAGCTGCTTTAAATATACGACAACCTTGACGCATTACCTCAGGTAGTACACAAACCGTTGGGTTGAATCTCTCCCAAACCTCAGACTTAAACATAAGGTGGTGTCCATAATTCTTACGTAAATAGTGTTTTTCTTCTTCAGAAGTGATCGCTGGAGCTTGTAAAGGGTCACCGCATAACAAAATACGTATATTACGAGCACTACGATTAGCACTACGCTTATTGAACCTACGAACACGGTGAAGAAGAGTGTTAAGCATATCAGGGTTCATCATAAAAGCTTCATCTACCCAGATGTGTCTGATAAGGTCACTTTTAGCAAAAATTCCTGAACAAGTTTGAGACACTTCTTTAAGATCTCTAGCAGAGGCCATACCCAGAGGGAGACTTAGACACTTGTGCAAGGTACCATCACCTCCCTTACCCTCGAATAGATTCTGGTTAGCTACTCCTGATAATGCAACCGTAAGAGCTTCTTGTCCATAATATTTTTTCAATACAGATAATACTAAACTTTTACCACTCCCACCCTCTCCAAGTAATGTAAAATGTCCGTTACCTGAAATATAACTGTTCAAGAATACCATTTGACCTTTGTTAAGTGTAAAAGGTAGTCCTTCCAAAATTGCACTTAACCTTTCATTTACAGGTTTTATAATTTCCTCCACAAACCCTCCTTAATCTTTTAAATGTTTATCAGCAAACAGTGTCCAACCTTCAATCGCTTCATTAATCTTTTGATAAAAGTATTCACGGTCAGGTACCATGATTGTCATATTGGATAACATTTTATCTTCTACCATCTCTGTAAAATTACTGTTCGAATACAGAAAACTGTTTATATATTCAGAAGGTTCCATATTACGTTCAATATGTTCCTTGAGATCGCTACTGACGATAAACAGATTATCCCGTAACCGATGTGTTATAACTTTTATTTCCATAAACGAGACCACCAAGACCTGTTAGCCTCTCGTGCAATATCTTCACAACATTCTTCATCACAAGAATAAACACAGGCACCCATGTTGTAGTAACCTTTACCTAAAACTTCTTCCACCAATTTACGAAAATTCTTTCTTAAACTATCGTATTGAAGTATTCGGATATGGTTATCTTCATAAAACTTTTTATAGAATTCGTAATCTTCAGTATTCATATTTCCTTCTCCTTAATCTTTCGTCGTAAACTTGTCTACAACCCTCTCAGAGACGTTTCAACCCATTACCTGACACATTGTACCAAACAGTAAGTAAAACGTCTCTACGTGGATTACAGAAGTCATTTCTTATAAATGTAACTGGTTGATATCACATTTACAGGAGCCTTTTCGTATTCTGCCAACCTTTCTAATGCAGACTCTAAAGTAGGAAAACATTGAACCTCATCATAAAACCCTTTACATCGGATAAGGGTAATGTAAAACAAGCCAAACACTCTTTTCTGCAGGGTGTAATCAGAGTTTCCGTTGTCATATTTTCTTTCTCTAATCCTGTACTTAGTTTCCCCCCACATACTTAACCCCCTTAATATCTATTACCAATTTATCCAAATGTTTAAATCCATAACTCTCACGATAAACACTAGTATGTGTATTCTCAGTTTTAGTGAATAATTCCCAAGTATATGGAGTGACTCGTACCGCAACACAATGATCATGTTCTAGTATATTAAACGATTTTTCCTCACCTGTATACATCTGTCTTAATTCTTCAATCATTAAAATTTCCTCACAAAATGTACATACTCTCTTTTAGAGTGTAACGGGATGACTTCGTAACCTCGGAACCTATTCTTACCGTCAGTATACTGCATATCTCCGAACCCGCTTATACGTGACAGCAGGTGTATAACATCCTCGCTCATATAAATAACAAACTTACAATCACGTTCGGGATCTACATTCCACTCAGCAGGATTATCATAAACCTTACGGTACTCTTTGTCCATAGCTTCGTAAACATAACTTACGATACTCCTGTAGTACCTTTCTTCCTCATAATTGTTTGAACGAATCTCTGGTCTTGGTGTGTAATAGTTAGATGGTGGTTTGTAAGATTGTGCTTTCCTTAAACTATCCACGCTCCATTTGAGAACACTGATATGAGATTCTAGATCAGAGATCTTAGTATTCAGACGTTTAATCTTTTTAGTTTTACTCATAAGTATCCTCCCTACCCATTCACAAACAAACTAAAATATTGACCATTACCAATGTAGATGTACACATTACCTACATAGCTCTCGTAATAAGAATCACCAGACACGTCCTCATACACTGTACGGATTGGACAGTTGTTATTCCCGAAATAATCACTACCCGTCATACGATCACCTCTGCACTGGTCTTGAGAAACAATCTTATACCCACCTTCCCAGTGTGCATGGTTACTGATTTCATAATCAAGCCATTCCATGATTTTAGCAGGGAGACGTTTACGAAGTCTACGTACAAGTTTGCGATCTTTTCGGATTTGAATTTTGACTTGACGTTGATATTCTAATTCTGCTTCTTCATATTCACGTTTAGCTTGGGCAATACCTTCCGTTTTGCATACCTCGTGGAACATGCCCCAACCTGTACTGTGTTCAGGGCTGTCCTCTGTGAATGGTTTACGGCAATAATCACAATACCACTCTCGGTTTAATATATCTTTAAACATTATTTACCCCATTTAGCGTCTTCACCACACATATCGTAATATACCTGTAAAGGCTCTTCCTCACGTAAACGTTTCTTACGCAATAACATATTCAAAACTGCACGTACATGGTCTTCTGTCATTTCACTTACTTTGATTTCACGACCATCTTGTGTCTTCCAAATTTCATTAAACATTTTTCATTTTCTCCTTTGAACTTTTAAGTTTCTCCTCAACATAACTTGTAACAGCGTACTCTTTTGCACAACGACTGATGCAATAATAATCTGGACAACCTAAGTACTTATCTGTAACGGTCTTGTCATCGCCCACAAGGAAATAGGTATGGTACTTAGTAACAAAACCATTACCACAACAACATACCTCATCATACTCATGATTCCGATACTTCCATTCTGCAACTTTTGTCCAGAACCATTTACGTATACTATTGAGCATCATAAACCTCCATAATCTTCTGTTTAGTAGCATATACTTCATACCCGTCAATCATAATAGTTTGTTCAATTTGCATTAATCATCTCCTCATTCATATCCAATACACACATCTTACCATGCAGGTTTCAGGTGTCAACAGGTAATGTGTAATTAGTTTTAATATTTGTTGATAATTTTCTTTCGCGCACAGTTGTCTAATGACAGGCTCTTGGTGGTATAGATAGGAAGGACACTTCCATCGCTCTATTACTTACCAATAACTACTGTCATTGTATTAACTTTATACTTACATCATACTTATCAGAGAAGAATTGTCAATCATTAAAATCAATAATCACCACATCATTGACCAAGAGCTGTTAACCTTTAATGATTGAAAGGAATCTGAGTACCTTGTATAGAGGCCAACGCATCACCGTCAGCAAATACCACCGTTACCTCTGTTTGTCTTTAAATTATGTCAAGGATCGTATCGTGACCTGAAACCGTAAAGTATCACCCCGCCTGTCAAAGGGCTATAATGTAAGAATCAGCAGTAAAGTTTTGTATTGCCATTTTGTATTTAAAATCGTAAAGTGCATATAAAACGATTATCTTACTACTTCATACTTGACATTATATCGCAGATAGTACCACAAGTTGATGGATTATTCCTATCAACATTTAAACATTAATCGGTTTTATCGATGATAACGCTTCTCATTAATATTTGGTGAAACTGCATAACATCTTCCCAAGATGAAAAATAGAACTCTGTCTCTTGGTAATAAACTGTTATGTTACTTAAAGATACAAAAGTAACTGTACAATTATAATCAGATGTTAGGCTTTCTAGACAATCAAACATATAAACTCCTTAATAGATAAAATCGATTGATATTGAAATATTGATAGAAAAATTCGATTAATAACTAATCAACCACCACCTGAACTTCCCAATCATCTTCGTGCAACTTCATAATCTCCATCATGATAAATGCATCATCAACCCACTTAAACTTCGTTGCATCACTTCTAGTATCCGTACTACTGAGTTCCCAATCTACAAAGAAGCCACCCATTACTTGGCTTACTTCAACCTTCTCCGCCACAAACACTGCGTACTCTTCAAATACATGATCTTTACTTTTAATTACGTATTGTTTACTCATCATCTTCTCCGTTCCAATATTGTTGAAATTCCTCTACGTGTGCTGATACAGTCTTCCAAGTTTCATCATCTGTGGTACTTAATCCTTCCCAACCAGAAACAGAATAACCAATCAAACGTGTGATTTGTTCGTAGTGTTCTTGTGGGATATTATTGACTTGCCAATATAAGGACAAAGCGTTCAATCCCTTGTATCCCTCATATTCGAAACTATCTACCAAGACGGATACAAGTTTGTTCTCAACGAAACGTAAACAACCTTGTTCATCATAATGTAAATTTTGACTACCTAACATGGATAACCCTCCTTCAAATCTCCTGAACGATCTGTGTAAAAAACTGCCTGATACGTGATGTACTGTACTTTCACAACATATATCTTCCCAACGTTCAATAACCCAATTCTCGTCTTGATTCGCTTCTGCGTAAGCTAAAGCCTCCTGTACATCTTCGAAGCCTCCGGCATTAGGACATTTGTAAATCTCACCTTCAGGATTATTTTCTCGAATCCAGTGAGCACCAACACCCCATTCACAGTCATAAACCAATTCTGCGTTACAATATGGACATTCCATTATTCTTCCTCCAATCTTATAAGAATAGTAAATACAGTACAGGTATATCTATAACCAATCCTGATAAGTAGTATCTTTTTGGTAAGAACTCAAACTCTACATCAGCCCCTTCAGCCCAGAACGTGATCCAAGATACCAGTAAATGTAGTGTACAGTTTAAAATTAACCCTGTCAAGAGTCCCCCCTCGTATGGTACCAGTTTCAATTCATAATCATCCATTTCACCGTACTCAGTGTAATATCCTGAACCTACTAAAACAATCTCATAGATACCTTCTGGATGGTTTGCAAGCTCTAATTCCGGAACATCTACAGTGTCATCAGAAATAAGGTCTCGTAAATCCAATTGACTTTTACGCTTCAGTACTGAGAATTTAGACTCTGAACGTAAGGTATCTTTGTACATATAGTGGTTATGTGTGAGACGACCAACACATCGAAGCTTTGGCTTACTTTTAGGTTCGTAGTCTTCTAATTTGATAAAGCAATTATTTAAGTTCATAACCCCTCCTCGTAACTATCATAATCTTCTTTGGTAATGAACTCAAAACTGAAACCGTGCTTGTACATAAACTTCGATAGAGAGGAGTAACCTTCCTTGTGTGAGAAAAGCAGCACATGAGGCGTTGCCTCTTTTACATCGGTTACAATTTTGTAGTCACCTAAGTAGATGTTTACATCACGTAAGTACGAACTGCTTCCATCTTCCTCTATCCTCATAGCTCTGAAGTACATACTAAAATCCCTCCATCAATCTGTCAATATCTTCCACAATTTGATCCAAATCTACATACTCTCCAATACCTTGAGAATAAACACCACACTCATAAAACATTTCCTGATCCTCTAAAAGCCACTCAGAAGCCAATGACGGGTGGAAACGAGAATATGATAACATTGTACTAATGAACTCGTCAACAGGCTCCACAGCTTGTTCAGGGACGTTCTGAGCCATATCATAAGGGGTACACTTCAGGAAGTTCACATAAGTCTCTTGTAAACAAAGAAAGTACACCAGGTTTGTGTGGTTTTAGGTTATCTTCATTTTGGTTTTGTTGGTGCATTACTGGTTACCTCGCTTGTCGATATAGTACATCACAGAATAACCAATCCATCCTACAATACCTAATGCAATTGTTGCAGGAAAGAATACTAACATCCATTTGTAAAGTTTACGTGGTAGTACGTTACTGATACATGTGGTTACAATCAGGTATGCTCCGAAGATTACATTTAGGATTGTGTAAATTGTTAATAAAACTTCCATTAATCTCCTCCTCTCCTTAGAATATTATCCCTACATACAAAACGTAGATCCCTTTTCACTTCGGTAACATTACAATATTGTCCCCAATCAGAGTCGTCCCACTGGCCTTTAATAAACTCTACTTCTTCTATACTTAATGCTACAACCTTTCCATGACTTACAGGATATGCATCTAAATGTTTAATCTTCTCTACAATGTAAACACTGGTAACATTTTTCATTAACTCTCCCATCTTCTATTCAAGGTATCCAAAATATAACAAACCTGAACTTCTTCGTCAACAGTTAATCTGGCAGTGAACGGGGAACGTCGGAAATAATACCCATAATCGTTCTTGAATAAATTGCCAATTACTCGATCATATCCGGAATCGATATCTACGATCTTACTGTCTTCGCTAATTTTTAAAGTTGTCATACCTTCCTCCTAGTGAATTGTCACAACACTTGTTGCGTACCCTGTCCATTCCAAAACTAAAGCTTCTGATATTTCTCGTAGGATACGATCATTGGAAAATTGTTCCAACACTTCAACTTCACATTCAAAATTTAGTTGATAAGAGATGTCAGTGTTGTTGTCGTAAAGGTCGCACCATACAACCAATAGTTCATCTGTCACATCTACTGTAAGTTGTACAACCTTAGTACCTGTATGATATTCTACTTTCTCTTTAATTTTATTGATCTCTTTTAGAATAACCATAAAACCTCCCTCTCGTTAATGTCCTCTTACTTTAATCAAACAAGCTACCCCTGTCAACAGGCAAATTAAATAAAATCTTATCAAAGTAAGTGTTGACACAGGAGATGTAGATGGTAGTATATGGCGTATAGAAGCTGATTGGAGAATGAAATGAATTGGTTGAGAGAAAGAGAAGAGAGAAGTTACATACACGACAACTTCAAGGTTACGTGGGGTGAACGAGATATCGATGAAAAAGTCCATGACACTATCATCTACGTACACGGTACCCACTGGGAAGCGAAGCAACATTTCCGTGATTTCGCAAACAGTCTGTACGGAAGAGGTATGATCACGCACTCTCAATACAAAATAGAGGTTGACGGGTTCAGATTTTTGTTTAAATATAAAGAGAAGGTATTGCAAGGAACTTTACGAGGGTATGATAAACGTACTACTTTGATTATCAATAGAGGAGGTTTGTGATGAGTAGGTATGGACTTGACTATGCGTATACGTGCCCTGATTTAGATAAAGAGATTTCAGACGCTAAGAGTGTTATAGAAGACCACTTCCGTGACATATTGGAAGAACTTAATCCTATTATGGGTAACCTGATGTACACTCCTGAAGTGAGAGAATGGGTTGACACAGCAACCAATGCATTGTATTCTGATTTGGAAAGTATCTTTGAGAATTGTAGAAGTATCAATGAAGATATCCGTTCAGCAGCAGATCAGCAGATTGCAGAATGTGTAAATGAATTAGAAGATGCGGAGTATAGAATTAAGGAGTTGGAAGAGGACTTATGAAGAATTATAGGTCTTACCGAAAATTGAGTGGGGAGGGGTTTATGTTGGAGGTTACAGGGGTAGTTGATGATTACACTTATACAATTATCTCTACCGGTAAAAGTACGATAACTGTATTAGGCCATAATGGTTTAAAAGGTAGTAAAAAGAAATATTATTTATACTGTGATGTTTGCAGTGAAGATCAAGAATTGTTCGGAGGAGGGTTGAGTAGTACGAAGCGAAGTCTTAAGATAGGAAGCTTCCCCTGCGGTTGTGGAACACCTAAGTGGTCAGAAAGTCAATATAAGGTGTTAGTACGTCGAAGGTGTGTGGACAGAGGTTATAAATTTTATGGGTGGGCTAGTAAATTCAAAGGTAACTCTACTAAGTTATTACTGTCCAACCCATCTACTGGTAATCTATGGCGATCTACGAGTATTAATAATTTTCTTAGTAGAGGTAACGGTGATCCGGTAGAGGCCAAGAGTAATCTAGCAGATAAGATAAGGGTGCCTCGGAAAGACCGTGAGGTAGAGATCAGGGAAAAATTAACTTCAGAGGGTGGAAACTTTGTTGATTGGGAGTCTCTTAATTATAAAGGTAACTCTTCAAAATTTAAATGGATATGTAAAGAGGGTCACCATTGTCTTACCTCCGTAGGACACTTCCTAAACGCGGGAAATCGTTGTATGTCTTGTGCAAACCTTACCAAAGGTACTTACGGCTACTATTTTAACCGGACGGAAGAAGACGACAACTTGTATGTAATTAGGTTTAAAAACGACTCCGTGATTAAGGTGGGTAGAGCTTTTGATGTTGAGGCGAGGATTAGTGACAGTAGAGGCTTGTTAAAGTCTTCTGGTTGTAATAGGGAAGACATAGAGATTCTCTGTACCATGACAGGGAAGCATCAACAGGTTTACGATACTGAACAATGGATACACGGGGAGTTAACTACCTTAGGGTTTCACGCCCACTGGATAACGTGGACTTCAGAGTGTTTTACAGAAGACAGTGAAGCTATGATTTACAAATTGTTAAAAGATTGCACTTTAATTGAATAAAAGTTTGCTGAGGAGGTAAAAATGTGTAACGAAAGGTATGAAGAACGTCACAGGAAGCTTTGGGGTATGTATACGGATGATTACTCCAAAGGTAATCCTATCAGCTTCTTTGTGAAGAAAGACCGCGCGCAATTACACGACATAACTGGGAAAGTTTACACCCCCAATGAATTCAAACAAGATATCAAGTACGATGCTAAGGTAGCGTTTGACTTACTGGTTGAGAGGCTTTACACTAAGAAACTTACCAAAGGGATGCGTATAACTCCCAGACAATCTTTTCTAGAGGAAATGAAGAAATCCACATACGATTGGGCAGGCCTGATTCACTACCTACGACAAGCGTACTCTGAGAACTCTAAGTGGGTACTCTTAAGCCGCAAAGAGGTAGCAATGTTGCAGCCTAGACTTACTAAGAGACAAGAAAGAGATAGGCGTTTGGAAAAGAAATTAATACAGTACTGAGAGAGGTTAATATGTTAGAAAATACAAGTGTTGAAATGGTAGGTGAGGAGTTAGTTATCCGTATCCCTAAGGATTTTGTATACGCAAACATAGTGTATGCCCTTGATAGTACGATGGTAGAAGAACCGGATGCTGATAACTTTCCAACCCACTCAGTTATGGAAGATTTTGAAGAATTTTTACCTTACTTGTTGTCAGAGCTTCGTAGTGAGGATGAAATTGGCTGTTCTCTAATTAACAGCATGATCCTCCAAGCATCTGAGAATGCAATGGACAATGGGGCAGAAGGAGTAAAGTACCGTGATTAGTACAAACATTTCATTTGACAAAGCTGTAGAAACAGTGAAACATTTCCACTCTACCGATAAGAAAGGTAAATCTGAGTTACAAAAGTGTCAGTTTGGTTTTACTTGTTATGCAAATGCAATTAAAACCTTGACAGCATATTGTGATTTAGGTAAAGTTAGTGTTCCAAGTAAGGCTGAGAAAGCTGAAGAAATTTTGAATAAGATTAAGGAGGTGTAGTATGGGAGCTTTAAATAAACAGGTGGCAGGTAACCACTACAAGGATCAGGAGGTGCAACCTATTGAATTGGCATATATGTTAGGTCAAACACCTGCATTTTGTAAGGTGTGTAAGTACGCCACCCGTATTAAAGATGATCCTATCCAACAGTTGAACAAGGCACTGCACTGTATTGAGTTAGATGAGGAACTTAAAGATTATCAACATCTGTATTGTAAGGCAGATCAAGAGTTTGCTGAAGATATGATTGACCAGTTCACTAAGGATGAAAACCTACGAGTATGCCTAAAAGCCTTGCATAAAGGTGACTACACTTCAGCCATTTATGCTATGGAAGATATGATTGTGTCAGAGCAAGGAAATTCTAAATGATTTACTTAGCAAGTTTATACTCAAACGGGTGTGCTTCAGATTCTGATCTTCACAAAGAGATTAGACAACTACGTTATGAATACACACTGAAGCGTTTGGCAGAGTTTATGTCGGAAGGATATTTTGTGTTCAGTCCTATTGCACATTGTAAAGTTGCGGCAGATACATATGGTATGCCTCACGATTATGAATTCTATAAGAACAATGACCGACACTTTGTTGGATTGTCTGAGGAGGTTTGGGTGCTTATGATGGAGGATGATTTAGGTTCTTGGGAATTATCTCACGGAATTCAAGATGAGATTAAGTATGCACTTGACAACAATATCCCAGTGAAGTATATTCATTGCAGTGATTATAAATAAGAAGCGAGGTGTAAATTGATTAAAATGTTAACACAAGAGCAATTACAGTACATGGAGGATAAGGTTCTGGAGTGGAACGTGTTGTTTGGTAATGACCTGAACAATAAAAACCTTATTGACACTTATATTAATCTTTGTATTGAAGAGGGCACTGAGTGGGTTCAAGCTATCAAAGACCAGAACCATGTAGAGATTCTTGATGCAATCTGTGATTCTGTGTTTACGGGATTTATGCTTAATCGTCTCCAAGAGGGTGGAGGTTACGGTAAATGGTTTGAGGTTGAAGACCTTGGTTTTCCGGTAATTCTTGAAAAGTTTATAGAAGATTTACAAACTAAACAAATACACAGTTATACCACATGCTTAGTGGCTGAAGTGTACCAAGCATCTCAACACTACAATATACTGGAAGCATTCAATCGTGTAGCAGAGAGTAACTTCAGTAAAGCGATCAGTAAGCTTGCAGTGGAGAATGGGGAAATCTCTTTACAAGATTGTGTAACTGAGGTAGAATCTGCAGGACGTTACGAAGATGTATTCGTACATGAAACAGAATCCCGCTTCCTGATTAAGGCACGTAAAGATTTACAGGAAGGTAAAGAGTATCCGGACGGTAAGATTGTCAAGGGAGATTCTTGGTATAAGTCTGTAGAAGACCTAGGTGGGCTTGAAGAGTTTATTTATTAAGGAGAGAGTTATGTTAGAAGAAATGAAGAATGACTTAGTCATCAAAAATTATGTTGAAGTTACTTACCGAGAACAGGCAGGTAACCTTTTACAAAAATTGTGGGAAAGTGTCTTACAAGGTGCCGATGTTAGTATCAACCAAGAGGAGTTTAATCTTCTTATGGATGAAATTGTCGAGAATATGTACATCGCACTACAGCTTGCGTTCGATTCCGTAGAGGAGCTGCGAACTTACATTGAGTTTGTAAGCCAATACAAAGAACAGCAAGATTTGGTAGGGCAACTTACAGAGAAGTCTACGAAAGATTTACTACCAGAATCGCGTATGCTTAAGATTTTTAATTTATAAGAGGAGTAACAAACATATGACTAAACTATTCGCTAAATTTTCAATCTTTCAATCTGAAGAATCACGTAAATCTGACATCCTGAAAGCACTACGTGATAATAAGGAAGTATTGGAGCAATATAAATTTGTAGAGTGTAAAGGTACAGAGAAGTCTCGTATTGGTTTTGCACAAACACCATTTAACGGTGGTGAGTATGTATCAGAGATTAATGGCAACCTCCTACTACGAATTGCTACACAAGGCAAAAGTCCCAACAAGCATGAGATCAACGCAGTACACAAACTACGTCAACATACTTGGTGTGAAGAGAATAAGGAAGAAGTGGTTCCATCTAAGATTGATAAACTTCTCAAGGAAGATGCAGAACAGTATGTGCTGTCTACTACGTTCCCCCAAGAACCAAAAGAACACTATGTTGTATTCCGACCAGATGGTCTGGTATTGGTAAATGGATCAGGTAAGGCCGCAGAAGATGTCCTAGCATTAATTCGTAAAGCTCTAGGTTCACTTCCAGTATTTCCATTTTACCCAGAAGAAGCTGACGTGAATGTTATGCTTAAACAACGTGCATTGGATAAAATTAAAGATCGTTTTGACCTAGGTGACGAAGCAGAGATTACAGATGTTTCAGGCACTATACATAAGGTTAAGGGCGACTTGTATGACGCCTCTGAAGTTACAGAACTCCTTAAGGAAGAAAAAGCAGTCGTATCTAAAGTTGGGGTTACTTATGACACAGTTATCGATACGGTGTTGACAGAAGACTTAGTATTCGAGAAGGTGAAATTCGATAAGGGTTTGACAGAAGATTGTGAAGATTTAGGTGCAGGAATTATTATCCAACTTAATGAAACTAATAAGATGGTTGATGAAACTTTGAAATTGTTGGAAACTAAGAAGGAGGAAGTATAATGAAAAATGTAAAAGTTTTTGTGGCTTACACACTTAGCGTGATTATGACTGCAGTGGCGGTAGCAACTTATTGGGTACCGGAACTGGTAAATTATGTAGCAGCATGGTCTATTCTTAATATCATTTTAGGTATCGTAGTAACTGTAGCATTTGGGATTGGATCTGTACCCGCAGTAAAGGCAGAGTTATGTAAGAGGGAAGATTGGAGTGAGATTTTAAAACGTAGTAATTCAGCTCTGAATAATCCAATTAAGAAGATTATCAATATCACTAGCAAGATTACTTCTGTGTGTGTTTTGATTTATTTTGGGTGGGTAGTGACAGGTGTGTTACTAGGTATAACCTCTATCATCAGTATTGCAGCAGTTAAGAGGATGGTAAAGGAAGATTAACCAAAACTTTTAATTCTGAGGGCTTCTAGTGAGCCTTCTTTGTTAAGAGATCGGGAGGAGGAATGATGGATTGGATATATTATGATAAACCTTGGTACAACCCTTTGGTAGGAAAGGTGGTTATTGCTTACCGTGAACGTGTAGAGAATCAAAAAGAACGTTTATTAAAATTAGAGTACCTTTGCCAAGGTGAAGTTAAGTTTGTAGAAATAGAAGGTGAATTCAATTTTGAGGGGTAAGGTATGGACAATAAGAAAGTAAAACAACTAATGTTTGGTTGTATAAAATCTCGTGAGAATGGAGAATGTTACATCGTGGAGTCAGTAAGTATTAAGACTTATGATTTGGAAAATGGCAGTGTGATGTCAAAATCTAAATACATTGGGGATTTGGATTCTCCGGAAGTGTTAGATAATGTTAGTGAATTTTGTAAGAGACTGTGCTTATAATTCCAAGGCATAACATATAACTAACCGTTCTTGGTACATCACACAAATACATGAGATAATTATTCTTGTGACATTGATAAAAGGAGAACACGATGGATAATAAAGAAATTAAGATCCGTGTAGATGAGTGGTGTAGTAAGGTTGAAACGACACCTGAAGGTACTTTCATTTACATTGATCAGGAAGATAAGGAAGGGGTGATGGAGGAATTGATGAGAGTGTTGGGAGGTGAGTGTTGTGGATAGACCTTCAAGTAAAAGAGAAGAAGTACTGTCTCGTAAATTTTTCGGAGAATTAGAGGTACTAGGTAATAGCAGTTTTCGTCCAGATTATGTAGAATGTTTGTGTTCTTGTGGACAAGTGTGTAATATTAACTTTTATAACATACTTGAAGGTAAAAGGGTGTGCTGTGCTTGGTGTAAATCACCTAAGACTGTAAAAGCTAGAGAGATTAAAAACTTTCACCGCCTTACTGTTGTTGGGCACGGACAATCTTCAAGTGATTTGAAATGTGAATGTGCTTGTGGAAAGATTAAAGATATTCCTTCTCTTAGACTTTTAAATGGAGATGCTAAAACGTGTGGATGTGGGTATGGCAGGATCACTCAATCCGACCAATGCTTACAAATCAAATCATTCGGTAGGCTACAAGTTATAGGTAAAGATGAAAAGGCAGGGCGTTTAAAGTGCATATGTGAATGCGGCAAAGTAACCACACCCACAGCACATCAATTAATTTCCGGAGAGGTAAAATCTTGCGGTTGCTTGGGTGGAGAACTGGCTGCTGAAAGGGCAAGAAATAAAGGTACAATGAAGGTGGGGCAAACTTATGTTTCAAATTCGGGTGACAAGGTGGAAGTGGTGGAGTACATAGATTGTGATAATGTCTTTATTAGGTTTCCAGATGGGTATGTAGGTAAAGCTAGTGCAGGAAATATTCGAAAAGGTGAAATACGTAACCCTTATACCAAGGTAGTCTGCGGGGTAGGTTTTATGGGTGAAGGTAATTATGACTCCAAAAATAAAGCTTATACTCACTGGAACCATATGATGCAGCGTTGTTATACAGACAATTATGGAGATACTTATACGGAAGCTTTTGTGGCAGACACTTGGCATAATTATCAAAACTTTGCTAAATGGTTTGAGACCAACTGGGTAGGTAATAGTGATGTCGCCTTAGATAAGGATATACTAATAAAAGGTAATAAGTGTTACAGTCCGGATACTTGTTGTCTGGTTCCTGAGAATTTAAACAATTTCACTTGTAAGGCAGATGCCATAAGAGGAGAATTACCTATAGGTGTCAGGTCAAGAGATTATCCTGAGTATACAAGGTATCAAGCTGTTATGTATAAGTATGGAAAGCTTGTACATCTGGGTGAATTTTCCAGTATTAAGTCTGCATTTCAAAAGTACAAGGAAGAGAAGGAGAAACATGCCAAGATACTAGCAGATAAATACTTCTCCCAAAAATTAATAAACTTGAAAACTAAAAACGCACTGTATAATTATACCGTAGAAGTTACAGATTAGGAGGTACAATGAAAAATTTCAGTAAAAAGGCACTGCAGGGAGAGGACTCTCCACAAGAAACTAAAAGGTTCAAAACATGCTACATTGACGGAGATACAATCATCTTCCGTTGTAGTAAGTTTATGCAAGATGATTACATCGAGGTCAAACATAAAGCCTCTGGAAATATCAAAGAGTTTAAGAATAAAACTTCTTTTGGTATTCGTGGCGACAAGATCATACCTCTCAAACCGGAGGAAATTGAACAAGATCAGAATAAAGAGCTTATGGGTAATCCTCGTGAAGATAAAGATGGTAATCCGATTAAGTGGTTGGCATGGCTGAACCATGATCGAGAGTCTAAGAATCAGAAAACCTTCAGTATAGAAGATTTTGAGGTAGAGGCTAAAGCACGTCTTACTAAAAATCACGACTCTTACGAAGAAGCACTCAAAGCGTCTTTAGATACTGCAGGGTTCAACATTGGTGCCATTAAGAAGTTTATGGATTCCGAAGATTATGTCTTCTGTTTAGGGGCTGGTGAAGGGAATTACCGAGATTATGAATGTAAGGATGTTATTTATAAAGGTAACCGTGACGGTAAGCCTATCTATTTTGAAGAGTTCAAAGAAGCGTTCTTAGCACAGTATGGTAAAAAAGCTAAGTTTGCCGTTTACAATGAAGCAGAAGATCTACTACAACATGCAGCTCACCAAGAGGAGGCTCTTGTAGGGGATGATTTCGACAAATGGGAGGTTTGTATAACGTATATTGATAAAGATGTTAATATGGTTTATGCACCATCCTTTAATTATGATAACCTAGACAAGGGTTGGCGATTCCCTACTAAATTAGAGTGTGAAATGGGTTTGGCAGCCCAAAGTATTTCCGGAGATCCAACTGATCACATCACAGGACTACCTTCTTTAACCGATACTACAAAAAAGGTGTTTGGATTAAGCGGTCGTGCTGGGGCAAGTAAACAGACTGCAGAAAAGATTCTTGAGGATTCAAAAACTATTCAAGAGATGTGGGAACGTGTTATCTTCTGTTGGCAACAATACTACGGGTTTGATAAAAACTATCAATTCAAAGATGTACACGGAGAAGAACAAGATTGGACTTGGATTGACTACTTACAACAATGCTTTGTTCTAGTTAAGATGCAAGATTACCAAGATGTAGTGCCGTGTGTTCGTAAGTACTTGAGTAAGATCGGTGTAGACTGGACGAAAGAAGTCAAGATAGGGGAAGTCGAGATTGATACGGAAAATCTTACAAAAAATCTCGAAGTGTGTAAGACCACATTAAGTAATCTTGAAGAAACTGTAAAATCTTATAAATCTTTAAGTAAACCTTTATTGATTGAAAAATTAGATAATACCTCTAAGATTATTACAGAACTTAAAGGTAATCTTACCTTACTGGAAGAAAAACAGTGATCAATTATTGTGTAGACTACTTCAAGGTGGATGGTAATTATCTAGACGAAGGTACGTACATCTTCGACACACGAACAGAACGTGCAGAGGTTATTGAAAGTATGCAATCAGAAGGTTACACTATAACCGATATTTATGAAAACGAAGATTGCTATTGTCAGGCTCGTTCATGGGGCGAGTGTGGCTGTGGTAACTTCAAGGAATAAGAGGAGAAATAATAATGTGTTGGTGTAATCCAAGTTTACGTACTCCCTGTTGTGGTGGTATTAACTGCCACCCACCTACTACAACTATTGATAAGAGTACAGTATTAGCAATTATTAATAAACATTGCGAAGGTACTGTAGAAACTATAGATGATACATTCCTTACGGGAGATTGGGAATCTTATACTGATGATTTCTATTATAACGCAGCACATATATTGGAAGATATTTTAAAAGAATTGGAGAAACAATAATTGACAACTAAGTTATATTGCCATAACGGACTGTATCTGTGGGAGAAGGATTCTCCCTCTACAATTATCCGTACAGTACGTGACACATACGATGAAGATACTATCCATTCTCACCTACCGATCCCTACTGGAACAGAGTTAGAAGTGGTTAATTGTTACCAAAATTTATATGGATGTTTCATTGATGTGGGGTACAATGGACGTACTTATAGTATCAAACCAAAACATGTAGAGGTGCTTTCCTCCAAGGGTAAGGAGATGTGAATGAAGAAAGTAGTGTTAATGTATGATGAAGCTACAGGTAACATTCAGGATATGGAAGGTGTTATTATACTTCATAGTTGGCTAGGGTTGAGGTACGAAGAGGTACCAGAAACAAGTAGGGACAACGTTAATGACCCTTTACACAAGCTTAAAGAACTTAAAGCTATGGGAATGTCTGTAGAAGACATAAAAGATTTGAAGGAGATAGGTTTACTATGATCTTATCAGAAAAATACAAAGTGGTAGAAGATACCACACATATTTCCCTGTACGAACTTGTAACCAAGGATATCTTAGATGATAATAAAAATCCTACAGGTGAAACTAAAGTTGTTGAGAAACACATAGCCTATTTCTCGGCAACGTCTCAAGGTCGAAAACAATGCTACAATCGCCTAATCAATTGTGAAATCTTTGAAGCCGAGACACTGCAGCAAATCTTAGATACAGTTGAACGTTGTGAACAACAAGTGGTAGATTTTTGGGAGGCACAGAAGTAGATGAGTAAACTCAAAAATCCTTGGGGTGAAGGTACGGCATGGAAAAATGACAAAGCTTTCTTTACATACCTACGTGGATGTCTTAGACTTGCATGGAAACGTCACCCAACAAAACTTAAAGTGTTAAAAGAAAAGCGTAAACAGATCCGTAACCCTAATCCAAAGGGAAATAAACCTACCGTGTTCGGTTTTGAGTGTGAAATGTGTCATAAAGAGTTTGTACTCAAAGAAGCTCAAGTAGATCACATCAACCCCGCAGGATCGTTACAATGTAAAGGAGATATACAAGGTTTTGTAGAGCGATTGTTATGGGTTACTGAAGAAGACCTGAGACTAGTATGTAAAGGGTGTAACAGTGCTTTGGCATTGGCAGATAAGACGGGAGTGTCTTATGAGGAAGCTATCCGTGAAAAAGAGGCTATCGAATGGTTGAAAATCAATAAGGGTGTCAAAAAGCAACGAGACATTCTGGAAGCCCTAGGTGTAGTAGATGCTCAATCGTTGAAAGGTAAGGATATCCGTAAGGCTTATGTAGAATACTTGAAATCAAAACAGGGGAATCAATAATGAAACTAACACGTAAACAAGCACTAGAAATCTTAACAACGGATGAAGTGTATCAAGCAATGAGCCTAGATAAATTCTACAGTGATGAAAATGAGGCTTGTCCGAGTATTTATGATGTACTAGGTGCCCTAGGGGTTGATCATAAAGAGATTGGTGAAGTGTTAGGTAGGGAGGTTTAATATGAGTTTAGGTATAGCGTTATTCACTCTGGTTGTAGGTGTGTTAATCCTTGGCGGCTATCTATACTTAGATAAGAAACAGGGTGATCAACATAAAGTTTTCATTCCTTATATCGGATTTGTTAATACTCGATTTTGGGGTGGAGTAGCTACCCTTTTATTTTGTATTTACGTAATTAAACGTTGACATCCCTAACCAACCTGATATACTCATTATTATCAATTCATAAAAGGTCGGAGGAACAATTGTGAAAAACATGAGTAAACGTGAGTGGATGGGTTGGTTCTGTTTGTGGGGGTTGATATTCTCCATGTTTCATTCTGAGAAGAGTCAGGCTAGTGAAAACTCTATCCGTACAAATATAGAAGATGTGTTACAGGTTGATATGTCAACCCGTGAGTGTCTGGTTTACAACCTTTATATGGAGTCTAGAGGGGAGAGTGATTTAGCCAATATCATGGTATTAAACAGTGTATATAACCGTGTACTTTCTAAACACTTTCCTAATACACCTTGTGAAGTAGTTAAACAACCGTTTCAATATTCGTGGACAAGAGATAAACGCAGTGATAAGTTACACGACCATGAACAGGTTAGTAGGTTGACAAGGTTGGTTGATAATTATTTACTTAATAGAGAAATGTTCTTAGCTATGGGGCATGGGACTGACCATTACCATCATGTAAATATTACACCAGAGTGGTCTTTATCTAAACGTATGGTAAAGGTTGCGACATATGACCGTCACGTATTTTATCGGAGAAAGTAGACCAATGAAACACAAATCAAACGTACCGAATTACACATACCTACGTAAAGTTTTCAAATTGAATAAGGAGAAGTAGATTGGAAGAACAATCAACAAAATCACAAGCTATATTTGACGATGTGGTGGATACTATCTTACTAGAAGACAAAGTAAAAGCTAAGTTTACATACAAGAAGATTGACAGTTTCTATTACATCATCGATTCTGAATCTGATAAAATGGTTGGATTACATGGTAAGGTGTTCCGATCCAAAGGTATCAAGAAATTGAGTGAAACCTTGTTTATGTTACGTGAAGCCTATAAGAAACAATTGAAGATGGAAGGAGAGTGATATGAGTAATTACATTGAGACAGCTAAAAACTTACAAGCTTTAGACAAGATTGTAGTAGGTGAAAGCCTTTACACGAAGTATTGGTGTGCTTTTGTAAAAGAAAATGTACGTTGGTTTACTCTGGAAGACTTAATTATTATCAAAGATATCTTATTTTGGTGTTATGAGTTTGAGGAGGATATTCCAAAAAGTATTGAAGTTTCAAAAAGTCTTTTAAATTCATACCTTGTAGATAAAGCCACATTTGGTGTAGATTGTCCTGTGATGAAACTGTTAAAGGAGATGTAATATGGGGGCAGCTCGGTTAGAGAATTGGCAAAAGTACGGTAACCAACTTCACGGGTTTATATATGACGATTCTGAAGGTCGTTGTGAAGATGGTACAGAAGGATTAACCTCCATACTGTTACCCATGTCAATGCAAGTAAGTAGCCCGAAAGAGGGTGTCGAAGTATTTACACGGAATACAACTTACCTGCTTGGTAAACCTTATACTTTAGAAGAGGAGAAGTAGTTTGTCAAAGAAGCGTCTATCAGATGAGAAAATCCTAGCAATACTTAAAGGACTGTTTGAAGATAATAAAGGTAACACCCAGGTAGCGGTAGAAGTGTTAGGTAAGAAGACTAAAGAGTCTACTGTACGTAATATCAAGCGTGTGTACAAGAAACACGGCAACTATTTTGGTATTACTTTAGAGGGAGCTATCGACACAGAAGAAGATTGGAGAGTACCGGAAGAAACTCTTGAAGGTTTGTGTGAACATCCCGACTGGAATGTAAGTAATCTTGCAAAACGTTTACGTACTAGTCAGAGGTCAAACACGCAACTTCGTAAGATCCAACGGGAAAGTTTTGATGGTAAAATGATTTGCTTCGATGAGGTGTTAGACAAATACTCCTCTCGACAAGAGGTTTCACCAGAAATTAAAGTATCTCCTGTATCCGAGGATGGTAGTGGTCTAGTTATGGAAGTTCTTTTCAACGACTGGCAAGTGGCTAAACGTATGAGTTACTACAATACAGAGATTGCCATCGCTCGTGTGGAAGAGTACACTAGACAAATTGTATCTGCTGTAAAGTTCAAAAAAGAACAAGGTTACACATTTGACAAAGTAGTGGTTGTATTTAATGGAGATATTATTGAAGCTAATAAACATGATGACTCTATCCTAGCCTCTGACCGAAGTCCTGCAGAACAATTGGCAATTGCGATAGAGGTTTTGGCTGATAAATTCTTACAACCTATTATTGAATTAGGTATTCAAACTGATATCTTAATGATCAGTGGTAATCACGACTGGAATGGTAGAGGTATGATGGCATATGAGGCAGGTAAGCACCAACTCTCTTATCCGATGTACCGTGCAATCCAAATGATCATCGAGTCTCGTGGATTTAAACATGTAAAATGTATTATCCCAAGTGGTTGGTACTACGTTCATGAATTCCTAGGTAAAAATGTACTTTACGAGCACGGTGTAGGTGTGGCAAGTAGTGAGGCAGCCATGCGTAAACGTATGCAGCAACGAGGACAGCAATTAGAGAAGCACATACATTACGTAAGATTTGCGGATAAACACCACAGTCAACGACACCACAACGATACCGTAGTATTGGCAGGTGCTTTCTTCGGACGTTGTGACGATGATGGTACAGGTTCTGAGTATAGTGCTGCTGCAGGTTATGCTGCTGATCCTTCACAGTTAGTATTCTTCCACCAAAAACGTTCTGAAAATGATTACAGAAATACAATCATTGATAGTTTGGAAGTCCAGTTAGGGCATATTAATCACAAAACTACGGAGTAATTTATGTTCCAATTTTCAGATGAAGACATTTGCAGTGAACAATCCACTGCTTACGATGCATACCAAGATGATGAAGACATTGCAGAGTACGGATTTATCTTGACTGTATGTGACACAGATGTTATTTTAACAGAGTCAGAAATTCAATACATGCAAGACCAAGTTAATAAAATTAAAGGAGAATGATATGGAAAACCAACACCGTAAAATTAAAGGTTACCGAGAGTTATCTCAAGAAGAGATTAATGCAATGAATGCGGTAAAAGCAGAAGGTGAACGTTTGGGTTTACTTGTGGAAGAGTTACGTAACAATCCTGACCTAGACTCCCGATGGATTGATATCGCAGAGGCGCATCTCCAACAAGGTATTATGGCTGCTGTACGTTCAATTGCACAACCAGAGTCGTTTTAAGAGGGAGTAATCTATGGGTAAAAAGAAAGAACGTAAATCCGTGAAATCTATGACAATCCAACAGTTGAATGATGAATTGAAGAATGCATCAGGCACTCGTCGCAATCAGATTGTTGCAGAACTGGATCGACGTATGTAATGTTTATATCCCTGCCTGAAATATGGCAGGGGATTTTAAGTAATAGTAAGGAGAAGGTATGAGTAATTTATGGTTTAACATTCGTATCGGATTAAAACACTATACTTTGACGAATGATTGGAAGTTTGAGGTTATTGTCAATGAGTATTATGTGGGTAATCCTAAGAAGTTTGAAATTTACACACTGTTTGGTCGTCAGATTTATTAAGGATAGATGTATGGCAGATTTAGCAAAAGTAAGTGTAACTATTGAGTGTTCAGAGATGAGTAATGTTTCTGCTTGGAGTAGTAAACTATCTGTAGACCTAGACAGTGCAGACATGACAGATTTCATTGATGACTATCAAGAGGATATTCTAGAGCACATCGGAGAAGATGAAGTAGGTAAGTGGTTAGAGAAGCAAGGTTACCGAGTGGAGGCTGAGTGATATGAAAGGTATCAAAACTACCGTTACTGTTGAAACAACCTACTCTTTTGATATTACAGAAGATAATGGTTTTGATCTAATAGATTTTAATGATCTGGAGGGTATCTTAGAGGTAGCTAATAGTGTTAAGAAAAATCCCCAATATTACTGTTCAGCTTTCGGATTAGAAGATTCAGAAATCCGATATGATGAAGATACTAAAGTTACGAACGTGGTTGTCAATTTTATCAAGGAGGCTGGATAATTGAGTAACGATTATGAGCAAATGTACCTAGACACTTTCCGTAAAATTCTACGAGAAGGTAAGTGGGTTTATAATGAACGTACAGGTACACGTTGTCTGGCAATCCCTCGTCACGTTTACGAGATTGAATTGAAACCTGAAACTTGTCCTCTATTAACAGTACGACCATCTTATCCTGTAAGTGCTATTGCAGAGATTATTGGATACTTACGCCAATATGATAATGCACAGCAGTTTGCAGATATTGGTTCTCCTACTTGGTTTACTAATGCAAATAGGACTCAAGCATGGCTTGACAACCCTTTACGTAAAGGTGAGAATGATCTTGGTAAGGTTTACGGTGGAGCTTTATCCGAACAACACATTGTTGAAGTGTTAGAGGGTATTCAGAATAATAAAGATAATCGCGGGTTGATCCTAAACTGGTGGCAACCTGATACCTTCGATAAAGGCTGTTTACGACCTTGTATGGATCGACATCTGTTTACACTTCTAGACGGTACAGTTGATCTGACCAGTACGCAACGTTCCTGTGACGCAGCGTGCGGTTGGAATTTTAACTCTCTTCAGGTCTACTTCCTAGGTATGTTGGCGGCTAAACTTTCAAGGAATGTAGGTGGTACTGCACTTCATCTGATCAATAATCTTCACATCTATGAACAACATATAGAAGGTGTTGAAGAAATGTTGGTACGTAAGTCTAAAGATATTGGTACAATCTTTAATATTGAAAGTGACGTATTTCATTATGAAGAGGTGGTATATGCTGATAACCATGCCCGTGATTATTTCACACTCGAAGGTTACAAAGGTGTTGCACAACCCAAGATTGATTTTGAACTGATTGCATAGGAGGTAGCATGAGTATTAATATGATTCTAGCAGTATCAAACGATCTAGCTATAGGTGATACAAATTCTCCTGACGGATTACCTTGGTCTAAAAACAAAGAAGATCTTGCGCATTTCCAAAAGATGACTACAGGTAATGTAGTTGTTATGGGTGGCAATACGTTCCGTCAGTTTCAGAAAATGGGTATGGGATTTGGCCTACCTAACAGGACTAACGTTATAGTAAGCGGTAAGTATCACCTAACTGATACAGATAACAATGTGTACGTACAAGATCTACAAGAAACTGTAGACTTAATGAAAGATAATTGGTTTACTCTTTTGGAGGACGTTTTTATCATTGGCGGTAAATCAATATATGATCAACTTCACCCGTACTGTGACAAAGTATACCTGACACGTATTAATCAAGAATTCCCTGATGCCGATGTGAAAATTTCTCTTGATTTTCTGTGTAATTTTGATATTATAAAACGTATACCTCTTAACGGTTACAGTGAAGTAGAGGTTTGGCAACGTAAGAAATAAGGAGGTAAAGTGACAAAATTGAACTCGTCGATCTATTTAGCAGGATCGAAGCAGAAACTTCTCAAGGATATATTACCGCACCTTCAAGATGGTAACCGTAAAACACTACTTACCCCGTTCAGTGGTTCAGGTGTGGTAGAACTTGCATGTATTGAACAAGATTTATTTGAAAACTACTACAGCAACGATTTAGAAGAATGGGTGGTACGTCTCCACAATAAACTGAAAGACCCTAAGTTTATCTTAGATTGTAAGTCTGTAAATGATAAGTACCCTAGTGATAAGAAATCCTACCTACAGATGCGAGAGGATTACAACCAAGGTAAGTGCCAAGATGATACATTACTCTTTAACCTGTTGATGAGATCTCACTCTAATCGTATGCGTTTCTCTGGACAAGGTAGTAAGCTTAAATGTAATATCCCTTACGGAGAACGTAACCGTTTTGATATGGAACGTATGCTGAAACATCACACACTGTCTCAGAAAATGAATGTAAGACAGGGTGGGTTTGCAACATTCTTGAACAGTTTCCAAGATCTGGACTGGGAGGAGGTCACTATTTACGCTGATCCGCCGTACCTCGGAACTACAGCCGTATATAACGCAGGTTGGAGTAAAATGGATGATGAAGTATTCAGAGAATGTATGTTAAAGTACCACCACCTTGGTGCCAAGGTAATTTTCAGCAATATCTTTTACAATCGAGGATATGTTGCTCAAGACCTTATTGACTGGTGTGGAGAACACTCAGATAAATTTGACGTACATCATCTAGATATGGATTACCGCAACACGGCTCATGTAAAATACGAAGGTAAGAAAACCGACGAGGTATTGATCGTCTCAAAATAGGAGATCCTATGGAAATTAAAACACAATATAAGATGTTGAATGGAGATACTGCAGAAGACTTCATCAGTGCTATTTTAGGTGATGAGATTGTAAACACTAAAATTGAAATTAAGAGTTTACAACAGAAACTTAAAGAATTAGAAAGCAAGTGTAATTGTGCAGATCTTAAAAAGGTAGGCACTCCTTCTCAAAAAGTACGAACTGTGCAAAATTCTTTTGGAGAGGATTGTGGAGAGGTCTATACAGTACAAGATTACAGATGTAAAGTTTGTAGACGGGACTGGTACTACCATGTAGAAGAAGGTCAACTATACCGTTGGTAAGGGAGGTTATAATTTGGAAGTAGGTTACGAACAAGGCACACATTGTGCCGTTACAGAGCATTTCATTGAAGAGTTGGCAGAATCTAACCCTTCATTATTCAAAACTCCTTCAGGAGAAATCAATATTCCGCGTTGCCTAATGTATCTCGGTTTCGATGTACGAACAGATATTAAAGTGTCAGGTAAAGATAAATACGGACATTTCAATAAATTTAACTATTCTTGGGTTGACAACATGTACATCCGTAGTACACAATACCCCACGAAAGCTTACCGATGTACAGTTTACCGAGGTTGGTTACGTAAAGCAGCCAATACTGCAGGTGTTAAGGATAAACACGGTAATATTCCAATGTTAAACCCTAAGAAGCTACACCATCTTGAAGATTTGTATAAACGTGTAGGTATTCTTCAGGCGACAGATTTGAACAAGTTTGTTCCTTATGAAACGTTGGAAGATTTAGATGATAAGCAGTGGGAGAAGAATTGATGTCAGAGTTTTATGATAAGTGGGATACTACCCCTGTACAGGCTAAACCTCCACGAAAGGTGAAGGGTCAAGTCATTTACACAGAAAGTGGTACATATCAACCGGAAGAGTATACAGGCCAAGAATGGGCGTACCGTAAGAATGTAGAACGACTAGGTGATGATGCATGGGTTAATAGCAGTGCATTAGATATATCTGAGTTTGATTATTTGTAAATAGAGGAGAGATGGGATTGACGATTAAAACTGTTATTAAATCTGACGGTAGTGAAGTTCCGTTTGACGCAGAAAAGTTAAATAAAATGGCAGAGTGGGCAGATAATCTAGGAGTGGGATGGTCAGAGCTAGTACTGTCCGCAATCAAAAAGGTAAATGATAAATGTTCAACTAAAAATCTTCAGGATGCACTAATCTCCGCTTGTGCAGATAAGATGGACAAACCTCATTTAGAGATGGCTGCACGTCTATTCTTAGGAACCCTTTATAAGGATGTGCATGGAGGTTTCGAGGTAAGACCACACTTACATGATTTCTACTATGATATGGTGAGCCTAGGTGCATGGGAAGATATGGACTACGATGCAGTGGATTTAGACTTTCTCAACGGAGTTATTGAGCATGATAAGGATTTAGATTATCCCTACGCCACCCTGAAACAAATCTCAAGTAAATATTGCCGAAAGGTTAATAAGAGAGTGGTAGAGACTCCTCAGTTTGCCTTTATGGGGATTGCAATGAAGGTAATGGAAGATCAGCCAGAAGATCGAAGATTAGATGATGTAGTTAAAGTGTACACATACTTAAGTGATCTTAAGATTAATATGCCTACTCCATTTTTAGCAGGTCTCCGAGCACCTAACAACAAGGGTATGGCATCTTGTGCAGTCATCAAGGCAGACGACACTGCTTCGAGTCTTGGTGCAGCAATTAACAACATGTATGATCAAACTATAGCGAATGCAGGTATTGGTGTATCCCTAAACAGTCGTAGTATCAAAGACCCAGTACGTAATGGTGAAATTGAACATACAGGTAAGTTACCTTACTACCGATACGCAGAGGCGGCAGTTAAATCTACTAAGCAAGCTAATCGTGGTGGCAGTGCTACAATGCAAATCTTATGCCTTGACCCAGAAATTGAAGACTTGTTACGCTTGAAGCACCCCACCTCTGTAGCGGATAAACAAATCCGTGGTATGGATTACAGTTTCGGAGTCTGTAGGTACTTTGCAGAGAAAGCTTCACGTAACGAGGATTGGATGCTAGTTTCAGAGTACTTTGCACCGGAAGTCTATAAAGCCTTACATACAGGACACGAAGCTTTTACAAAAGCTTATAATGAATACGAGAAGTCCGACAAGCCTCGTAAGTATGTGAAAGCTTTAGATCTTGTAAAACTATTCACAAAAAATAGGCAAGATACCGGACGAATCTATTGTACGTGGATTGATGAAATGAACTTCCACACCCCTTTTAAAGAAGAGATCTACTCCAGTAATCTGTAAACTGATGCAGCTTCATGCAGGAATGTATGTCGAATAACTCTGTGAATTCTGGGAAAGCTAAGTCTATAAAGATACGCCAACCTCGGAGCCAAGCTTAATTGAAGGTCTAGAGACTATTATGTAAGTGTGTAAGCTATTGACACATTGAAGCGCAGAGCACCCAGAACGGGTGATGATATAGTCCGACAACACAAGAAACTGTGGAAAGGTAGTAGCGTACCTATAACTGTTAGGTCAGGAGATTTTTCTTCCAACAAAAGGTTTTACTAACGTAGGAGATATGTATTGTGAAGATGTTGAAAATGTAAAAGGAGAAACAGCACTTTGCTTCTTGAGTTCTCTCGTCGCAGGTAGGATTAAAGAAGAGGATTGGGAAGATGTATCATACTACGCACTTCTTTGCGTAGATAATGTAATTGATATTACTGCATACCCTGCCAAGGTCACCGAATACACAGCTAAACGCAGACGAAGCGTTGGACTAGGCATCACCAATCTAGCACACGACTTGGCAAGTAAAGGACTAAAGTATAGTAGTCTAGAAGGTAAAAACTACATGCACCGTCTAGCGGAGATGCACAGTTTCTATTTACACAAAGCAAGCTTACGTATTGCCAAAGAGAAAGGTGTTTGCGAGTGGATTGGGAAAACTAAGTACCCTGAAGGTTGGTTACCTATTGACACTTATAATAAAAATGTAGATACTGTAGTGACACAAGGGTTACAGTTTGATTGGGAAAGGTTGCGTGAAGAAATCATAGAATTAGGTGGTATCCGCAATAGCGTGTTAGAGGCAACCCCGCCTGCAGAAAGTAGTAGCTTGGCTTCGAACACAACTAATTCCTTTTACCCGATCCGAGAAGGCTATGTAACGAAGAAGTCAGGAACAACTAAGGTAGTGTTCTTTGCCCCTGATTATGAACTGCTGAGAGAATCTTATGAACTTGCATGGAATGTATCTTCAAAAGATCTAATAGATATGTACTCTATATTTCAAAAGTTTCACGGACAAGGAATCTCCGCTGACCTGTACACTGACTTTAGTAAGTATGTTGACGAGAAGGTACCTATGAGTGAATCTTTGTTTAATTTCTTTTATGCGACAAAGATGGGTATGAAAAGTTGGTACTATCAAAACAGTAAGGCAGGTATTAGAGAGGAAGGATCTTCCCTCATAGAAGAGGAAGATGGCTGTTCAGATTGTAAAATGTAATGGAGGTATAATGGGTATTGAAAATGTAATGAATCTGAGTAATGATGGTTGGAAGACAGGCAAGTATGATCTTTTTCTGGGACAAGAGTTGGGGTTGCATGACTCAATTAATCGTCCTTATCCGGTTCTGTTCGACCTGTTTAAAAAACTTAAATCTTTAGATTGGTCAGAAGATGAGATTAAACTGCATCAAGATAGGATGGATTTTGAAGAAGTTGATAAATCTACTTACGATGTAATGATTAAGACTCTAAGTTGGCAGTACGAAGCTGATAGTCTTGCCTCTAGAAGTATTGTAAGCTTATTTGCACCTTTTATCTCTAATAGTGATTTATCCCAAATGATGCTTAAGTGGTCTGAGAATGAAAGCCTTCATGCCCTTACTTATAGTGAAATCATCCGTCAATGTATTAAGCGACCAGAGGATGTATTCGAAGAAATTATCAGTAACGAAAATGTGACTGACAGATCAGGTAAGATTGCTCAAGCATTTTCAGAGTTGAAAATATTAGGAGCTGAGTACACACTTAATCCCGAATCTGTAGATTCCGAAGATGTACGACAAACACTCCTTAAGACGTTAGTGTGTCTTTACTGTTTAGAGCAAATGGAGTTCATGGCCTCTTTCGCCTGTACATTTGCACTAGCAGAACGTGAGTTGTTCTTAGGAGTTGCTAGTCTTGTTCAGAAAATCATGATTGATGAGACCATACATACCCGCATGGATGAAGCTATCCTAGATATTCTAATGAAAGACGAAGTATGGCAAAAATCCTATCTCAGCGTTAAAAACGAACTGCAAGAAATTGTTGATAGTGTTTACCAACAAGAGGTTTCTTGGAGTGAGTATATTTTCTCAGAAGGAAGAAGTGTGGTAGGGTTAAACACCAACCTCTTGAAAGAGTGGGTAGATTATAAATCTCAAGTTGTATACACCAAACTAAACTTGGACGCACCTTTCGAGGTGGTCGAAACTAATCCTCTTCCTTGGATGGAAGGTTGGTTAGATATCGACGCTCAACAAACTGCGGCACAAGAGGCCGACCTTAACAACTACCGACTCAACTCTGTAGTAGACGATACTAAAGTTATGGTTTTTGATTTTGGGGTTCCGAGAGAAAATGAAGTAGACATTACAGAACCGTTGTTCGTCTATTCAAAACCTGATTGCCCTTTCTGTGTTAAGCTGAAATCCTTTATGGAGGCGAACAGTATCAAGTATGAAGAGGTCGACGTGGTACAGAACCCTAATGTACGTGAACTTCTTCTCTCTAATGGACTTAAAACAGTTCCACAGGTATATGGGCAAGATACTTGCGAATATTACGGAGACTGTACCTCTTTTATTCAAAAATACTCTTGACAAATAATTAAGGATTGAATATAGTAACAAGGAAGTTACCAACTAATAGGAGGCCGTTATCAAAAAGGATCGGAAGAGAGGACTTGTTCGTGGTGTAGGTATAAACGACGTGGAGGGCAGTCCGTATATTAGGGATTCTGAAAGAAAAATAATACACACTTGCCCATTTTATGCGAAATGGTGTTCACTACTTGATAGAGTTTACGTATATGCCAATACAAAAAGAGGTGCAGCATATCGTGGATGTGTCGTTTGTGATGGGTGGTTATTTTTCTCTGAGTTTAAAAAGTGGATGGGCGAGCAAGATTGGGAGGGTAAAGAGTTGGACAAGGATATTTTAGGGTGTGGTAAGGTATATTCTCCTGAGACTTGCATTTTTATTTTACCATTGACAAATAAGTTCTTGATAGATAAAACTCCCCACTTAGGTAAGCATCTTCAAGGTGTCTATTTTTCTAAGAGAGATGGTAAATTTAAAGGACAGTATAGCAACCCCTTTTCCAAGAAAAGGGTTGTGAAAGCTTTTGATAATGAAGAATCTGCTCATATATTCTACTTAGAGGGTAAGATAGCTATAGCCGACAAGATAGCGGAATTGGAAGATGATGTAAGGGTGCAGATTTACCTTCGCCAATACTTTAGGGATAAACTTGAAAACATCCAACACAAGAAGGTGGTTTAATGCAAAACATTCAATTCACAACTGATGATGGTGTCCGATTCGAAAAGGTTGGAGAACTTATCTCCGTAACAGGTATGATCGGTGGTTACCGTAATCTTGGTGATGGTGAAGAGTTTTACTACTATACGGATCTTATTGAAATCTCGGAAGTTCAAAAGGTAGAGTTCGAGAATCGAGTACGTAATTTAATTTTCTACACCAATATTTTAGAAGGAAGTATCAATGAGTAAAATCTTAATCAAAACAATCAAACAACCGGATTGTACACTGGGGGTGTTAACTGTAGAGGGATTGGACTTCCGTTGCTTTACATTAGAACTTCCTGATAAAGGTAATGCTCCAAATATCAGTTGTATTCCTGCAGGTACTTACGAATATTTCAAGCGCATCTCTAGTGTAAATGGTGAGGTGATTGAACTTAAGAATGTAGTAGGTCGTTCCTTTATCCAAGTCCATCGCGGCAACTACACTTCAGACATCTTAGGTTGTATTTTGTTAGGTAAAACTATTGCAGATATTAATGGTGATGGTATTCCGGATGTGACGAGTAGTGGCAACACGGTAAATAAGTTATTGTCAGTTATCGAAGAAACAGGTACAGTAACTATTGAGAGGCTTTAAATGATTCTACATCTGGAAGCATACCTTTGCTGTTTGTCTGGATGGCTGACAGATTATTATGATCCAATGTTTAAGGTAATCTTATTTTCACCAGAGTTTAATAAATAACACCAAGGAGGTGTGTATGGGTAATAAGCAACGTCACAACAACCGTAACGCTCAACAAGATCGTACAGGTCGTGGAAAGGTTAAGAACACTGATCGTCACCATAGTAAGGTACAACAAGGAATGGAACAGATTATCAATGACCACACGGTAAATAAGCAAGATTACAATCTTGGTTGGTTTAAACCTACGGAGACACAGAAAGATATTATTATGAGTATGTGTTGTAATGATTTGACGGCGGTTCAAGGTAGTAGTGGGACGGGTAAAAGTACAACTGTAATCTGGCAAGCCTTGCAAGACCTAAAACGGGGGATGTATAAGAAAATCCTGTTTATCAAAACGCCTTCGGAACAAGGCGATGATCAGATCGGGTACCTTAGTGGTGATGCCGACCAGAAGCTTGAGGCACATTTTTTCTCAATGAGATCTATCTTCCACACTTTCATGACCAAGGAAAAGTTGTACATGGAAGAAAAGAACGAACGTATTAGTTTCAGTATCCCAAACTTTGTACAGGGTATGACTTTTGACAATACACTTATCATCATCGATGAGATGCAATCTATCAGTGTAGATACGGTTAAGTTGCTTCTTGAACGTACGGGGGAGAACTCCCGTGTGGTGTGTCTGGGGGATAAGAATCAGAGGTATTCTGCCAAGAAACGTTCAGATGGATTCTCACACTTTGTTGATATGATAACTGAAGTCAATGAAGATGGTATTAGAGAATCTGTGGAAGATACTATGGGGTATGTAGAGATGACGGCAAAAGATAATATGCGCTCAGATTTATCCCGTCGTATTGTAGAACTTTACGAGCAATAAAGGAGAACAGATAATGTCAGATACTCAACCAAAACTAGCAATCCGTACTACCAGTAAGGCACTTACTACTGAGTATGATGTCATGTTTGATCGTGACATTGATAATAGTAGTGAATTTCATGAAGAGTTTTACACAATGCGTCAGGCAGGAGAAGGAGATATTGTAAATATACACATGGACAGTATGGGTGGTGCCTGTTCTACTATATCTACTTTTGAACACATAAAATCTAAATCCTCCGCACATTTTCACGGAATCCTACAGGGTAAGGCTTTCTCTGCAGGGAGTGCTATTTTCCTGTTATGTGACACTTACGAGGTAGGCTCTCTTGCTGAAATGATGATTCACACTTCACAACAAGGCATGCGTGGGCACAGCCAAGAGGTGGAGGAATGGGGTAAGCAAAGTGCCAGAGGTGCTCGTATTATGATGGAGCTTGTGTACAAAGACTTCTTAACACAAGAGGAGATTGACCGATGTCTTGACGGTAAAGCGATGTGGTTAGACTCTAATCAAATCAAAGAACGCCTAGCCAACCGAGAAACTATCCGTAACCTGCAAGCTGTGGCTGAAGCCAAGGAAACCTACACGCCTGAAGTCTATGCAAGTGCTTGTGTACAGGATATCTTAGAAGATTGTATAGGCTTTGAGTATGACCCTATTGGTATTATTGAATCGATGTTAGAAGAAGTTAAAGCGTCTGTAGAGGAAGAATTAAGTATTACCAAAGCTCCTCAAGAACCTAATGTACACTTCGACGGCAGTGTTGTATTCTTTGGTGAAACAGGTTTTAATGTACAGGAAGCAACTCGTGACGATTTAGTTTGGATTGCAGGGCAGCTTGGTATTGTACATGCTTGGAACATCTCAGAAGAAAAACTTCGTAAACGAATCCTTGACTTCTTTACTGAGGAGTAGTAATATTACTTTGTTCTGATGAACAACCGTCAATTTTTCTGAGTAAATCAGATGGTTGGCGGGATTTTTACGTAAATAAGGAGGTATAATGGAAAAGTTATTAACAATCTTAGCTGTCATCACTCTGTCCGGATGTATCGATGCCCGTGGTTATGCACTACAAGACCAATACTGTCATGACAAGGGCGGGGTGTTTGAATATGCAACTGATACGGGAGGTTTTAGTCGAGGTTGGTGTAAGGACAATACAAAGTTCACCTACGATACTGTGTGCAGTATTAAACTTCAACCAAAATTCTACCCTGAAAGAGGAGTAATATGGAAATATTAAACTTTGTTACCTTTATACTTTGTATGTTAGGTATTAGTAATATGATTCACGGGGAGGTGATCGCTGTAAAAGGTATGTGGCATGATGTCAAACTACATTGCCGTGAGACAGGTAAAATTTATACTTGGAAGAAGCATACCAAAGAAACGCCTACTGTTTGGTTCTGGACTCAGAAGGTGTATCGTCGCTAATGTTCAACTCAAAACTAAAGCTTAAAGGGTATTCCTTAGAGGAAGTCATTCACGAAGGGGTGTTCGGTAATATCCCAGAATTAACTGTTGACGACTGGCAGTATTTGGAGTATCTTCTAGATAAAGAGCGTGAAGAAAATAAAAAGTTAGAGTATGATAAAGGGTACCAAGATGGTAATGACCAAGCTTGGAATATGATTTTTGGAGATGAGGAGGATTAATGGAAACTGAATACCAACAACACCAAGAGCTTTACAAGGTAAGTGTGTCTACAGGTAAGATGCAAGTATGGAAGGGTTGGACTAATCAAGATTTGGTTGTCTGCTCTTACGGACAACTTGGCGGTAAGATGCAAGAATCATTTACAACAGCAACCGCTAAAAATGTTGGTCGCAGTAACTCAACCACCCCTGAAGAACAAGCATGTATCGAGTTAGAAGCTATGTATGTGGCACAGGTTGATAACAGACACTACCGTACTACACAAGAAGCTGCTATTAAATTTGCAGAAAGTAACCGTGAACCTCGAAAAATTCTTGACTACAAGAAAGGTTTTAAGAAAATGCCTAACACACTGCTTACTTCTCGAAAGTTCAATGGTAGCCGTGCCTGTATCTTAGAAGGAGATTACCTAAGTAAGATTGGTAAAGTTGAAGAAGTACAAGTACAACATTTACGAGAAGCTATCAATCAATTAGGTGACGTGTACATGGATGCCGAAGCCTATGCACATGGCCTTTCTTTGCAACGAATCCGATCTGCACTTTTAAAACCTGTGAAAACTTCAAAAGAGGTTATCAACATGGCTAAGAAACGTGCTAAAGAACGTAACGATACATTGGTCACTGCATCTTTTGAGTCAGCGATTGAATACCTAGGTTACAACCCTAATGAAGATGCAGCAAAACTTAAACTTTACGTTTTTGATATCCCTGTACTAGGTGTACCTTTTGTGCAACGTGTAGAAATGATGCGTAATCTTGAGAAGGAAGTTACTGCCAAAGGTTTAGAAGGTGTGATTAAGTTTGAATACCCTGTTTGGACACACTCTCACGAAGAACGTATGGATAAATTAGAAGATATCGTAAAAGAGGGTTATGAAGGATATGTACACTACGATCCAGATGGCCTGTATGAGTTTGGTAAGCGTTCTTCTAATGCCCAGAAAAGTAAACCACGTTATGACAGTGAAGCTCGTGTAGTTGGAGTCATCAAAGATAAGAGAGGTAACGGGACTTTAGAGTGTGTTGCTTGTGATGCACTAGATAACGTAAAATTTAAATGTGTTATGAAGGTTGACCGTCGTGACGGTACTTCACATCCTGACAAATCTTACGAAACTTGCCTAGAGATGGTTGGTAAATGGATCACATTTTCTTATGAGGAATTGTCGGACAAAGGAGTGCCAACCAAACCCGTGGGAGAATTAGAACGTGAATGCGATTCTGAAGGTAACCCAGTGGAGTGACTATGAAAGTACAAGATTTTGTTAGACAACTAAACTACCCTACACGTAAAATTGATGGTAATTTCATCCTCAACAACAAAGTATCTGATGTACAAGACTACATCGATGAGGCTGAACTAAATCGTCAAATTTGTTCCGAGGAACGTACACATATTATCAACAGTAATCGTGAGAAAACGGAAAAACTCCTTACTTACCTTCTCGATGAAGTTGGTATTGATCAATGGAAAATCTTCAAAAAGAAGAAACGTGGACGTGGTTGGTCTGCAACTACGGTTCGTGGGGACATGTATGTGCATTATAAGAAAATGTTCCAAGATGTTGAGCAATATGTCCCTCGACCATTACCTAAGGTTGCGGATTACGGTACCAGTAATTGTCGTTACGAGTTAAGTTACAGTAACGTGGTATTGACAGTTAGTATTTCCCGACCACATTCTCTTATGGATATTTTCAATTATTCTGTAGAAGCTATCAAGCGTCACGAAGACTCTATTGCTAAAGAAAATAAACACCTGATTGTGGCGAAAGAATATCTGGATAAGAAAGGTGAAGATTATTCCGAGTTGATCACGGCTAACTCGATAATCTCTTTAGCTGAAGATTTATCTAAGAAAGATTACCGTAATCATATGGAAGGCTCTATTATCGAAGTTCAGCATTCTGATGGAGAAGATTGTGAATGGGACATATCTTACGGGCATCGTTGTGAATGCGGCTTTAACCGTTACTACTTGGAAATTGAAGGTAACATGGTTGACGGTTACTATTCTTACGGGGTATGGTGTTAATTTATGGCAAAGATTAAAATAACCGAGGAGGAAGTGGCGAAAGTCACTTCTATCTTATTCGGACACTGGGGTTATGATCTTTACTATGAGTGCCAACTCTCTTGTTTCGGCGGAAGACCAGATATCATAGCTACTCGCGGCAATAATTGGTGTAGTGTTATTGAAGCGAAAGCTAAACTAGACTACAAGGTACTGGAGCAAGTGTGTCGATGGCACATTGAGCGGGAGTTCTGCCAAAACTCTCAGTGGTTTGACGAAGAAAAGCAGCCAGAACGTGTAGCTGTACCTAACTTCCTTTGGGTTGCAACAGGTAATAGTCATTCTGGAAAAATTTCCGACATGAAGAGATACCTTCTAGATAAATTCAAGATTGGGTGGATCGATATTGAAGTACAATGTGAGTATCCGGAGGAATGCTTAGAAGGTTCATACTTGAAACGAGATAAGCCCGATGGTAAGGTTTCGAAGTATAGTGACGACACCTTTGGAAGTATCCGTATCGGAACTAAAGTGTATGATTATCGTGTTGTGTGCGAAGCAGGTATACAAGAAGGTAGTCGTCGCACTTCTCACCGTATAATCTCTCAACTATTACCGGAAATGAAAGACAGTGTTGCAGGTGTTACTGCAGATAAGGCTAACTTTGTTACCCCGTTCAAGTTGACACTGCAACGTACAGTTGAGATTATGGAACCGGATGTATGGTACAAATCTCAAGAACTACTAGAACTTCTCAGAGAAGCAGGATATGACCATCACTACTCAAAAGATGCAACGTATAAGTCTAGTATCGGAGGTTGGTTACTTCACTTCAACCATGCAGAGACCGACGGGCAGTGGCACAAGAAGTATAAACTAAAGGAGTAAGAGATGAGAGAACCATGTTGGCAAACCATTACACAAAAAGAAGCTTATAGTATTTTCGAGAAATGTCCGTACCACCTTTTCCGGAATTACAAACACCGTACGGGAGAAACTGAGTGGTTTTACGAGGACGAGGGTCTGTGTAAAATTTTTCTTGTAATGGCTATTGACACCCCCAATGCTGTGTTCTATTATAAGAACATAAACATTATCAAGTAAGGAGAATTACTAATGGCAGTACCTATTATTCCAAAATCAGAATGTTACAACAAACCTTCTAAGAAAAGTTCAAGCTTTGGTCTTGAGATGAATGCATCTACACTTAAGGCACTATCTCAAACGCTATATGATTATAAAATCGAAGCTGTATTACGTGAATACTCAACAAACATCACAGATAGTCATAACGATTCAGGTAAAGAGGGACTTGCAGGTTACGTTCATGTACCTACTAAACTACACCCTGTAGTAGAGTTTCATGATTTTGGTTTAGGTATGTCAGAGGAGACTATCTTCACTGTATATACGGTCTTTGGTTGTTCTACAAAACGAGGGGACAACAGTACTAACGGCTCATTAGGTTTTGGGTCTAAATCTTTCAACACCGTATCTGACCAAATGACGGTGACATCCATTAAAGATGGTACCAAAACCGTAGTGCTGTGCTACAAAGATCGTAAGGGCGAACTTACTGCAGATGTTAAATCCTCTACTAAAACTGATGAACCTAACGGTACTGTAATTTCTATCCCCGTAGACCCTTCAAAAGTTAGTATGTGGCAATCTACTGCCGCACGTGTCCTTGGGGCTTTTAGAGTTTCTCATGAGACGAATGGGTTTGGAGATTACCAAGGGAGGTACGACCAAATGCAAGCCTTGTGTAGGGAGGTTCGTGAAAGGGGTAGTAAGTTTTACCAGAGAACCAACCAAGTTATGAATGATCTGCGTGGACGTACATGGGTTCTAATGGGAGATGTCATGTATACCCTTCCCGATTTCAGTACACTTCTTCCTTCTCAAGGGGATTACCTAGAATCTGTACAAAGTATGGTGAATCAGGGAATGTATGTAACTTCTTTTGAGATTGGTGAGGTTGACCACGCACCGAGTCGTGAAAGTATTTCATATGATCAAGAAACTTTCATGAAGTGTAAGCACCGTGTAAGGAAAGATGTTCTCAACGAATTGCGTAAGTTTCAAGAAGAACTGGGTGATATTAAAAATGTTTCTTACTACAGGTTCTTCCATAAATATTACAACACTCCTGTGTATGAAACTCTTCTGAACACACCTCTGCCATTCTTGAGAGGTAAAGTTCTTAAGTACGTCTGCCCTCGATACAACAGAAACCACTATACAAAACTGTTATCACTGTCTAATAGAGAGAAGTATGGTAAGGTTCGAGGGAACATTCTTTGTTCCGGTGGATATAACACTATTTTTGTAGGTAACATTGACCTACTTGACCAGAGACGATTGTTAAATATTAAAAACCCCGTAATACTTTACTCAGAGAATGAAAGGGGTATTTACAAGATCAAAGAAACTATAAGTAAAGCTAGTGAAGTGTTAAATGTCCGTGATGTATTGGTGGCAGACTCGGTAGAGTGTGCAGAGAATCTCTTAAGCTTCTTCGGGCATGGGGCAGTAATTTGTGGCGATAAGTTTTCACCAGAAAAGACTAAACGTAAAACCTCCAAGGGTGGTAAGAAAGGTGGTTACGGTGTTAAGGAAGATTGGCAGACAATAGGTACTGTACACACCCTACGTGATAATGGTTACTCTACACAATTCGAAATGGTCGATTTGTCCGAGGAAAGTGTTTACTACATTAAGAAGGATGGTATTAAAGTTTCTGGCATAGTGAAAGGTAAATATACCAAACTTACTATGAGTACTAGAGTTGCAGAATTGTTGCACAAAGTAGGTGTTAAAAAGGTTGTAGTGGAAAACAAGAACAATGCAGGTAAGATTAAACGTTCTGGTATCAGATGTGTGGATAAACTTCTAACTGAGACTATTAAACCTTTGAAAAGAGAGATCGTTAAAAGTAGTATTTGGAATAACGGCTTTGTGTTGCAACGTACAGATGAACCTCTTCGCCACAGAGTAATGGATATTAAAAAGTTTGACCAAAAGGCCATCGAACCTAAAGGACTTACAAGGGTTATATTATCTATCAGTAAGTTTGGTCTGGAAAATACAAAGATGTATCAAAGAGAATTGGATACCAAAAACAAGTTGCACGAAAAAGCAGAAGAATCCCTACATAAGCTTTACAAACGTCTCCCTTTGTGGCACAGTGTGCGTCACTTAGAAGAAGACAAAGTAAACCACTATTTGAAGCTTGAGAAAATTACCAAATAAGGAGGAAGTATGTCCCGTACCAATATTGTTAAATGTAAAACTGAGCAAGAAAAGAAAGATATTGCAGAAATGTGGTATTGGCAAAACACACAAACGAAGAAGATCTTCGCTAAAGGTTATAACATTTCTACTCGAACACTTAACCGTATCCTTGAAGAGTTTCCAGAGAAAAAGGTTCACGAATGGGACTACACCCTGACCAAGAATGAACTAACTATCTTCTGTGATGGAGAACCTCGGAGTATTACTAAAGGGTATCCTAAATTTAATCGGTTTAAACGTATCCTGATTGAAGAAGATTTCTCAGATACCATCTTAGAAGAATATTACGACCTTCTTAACCTCTCTAAGTTTGTGGAGACCTTTAGTGAAGGAAATCTCACAGTTAATCACGAACAGGGTAAAGTGTTTTATGGCAGTTTTGAGATTAAAAACTCTATCACGGATCGTATGATGGGTATGTTATCTAACCAAGAGAATGTTAAACCTCTTGTTCGATTCTTAGACAAGCTACTAATGAATCCTAAAGAGGGGATTGTAAACGAGCTGTATTCATTCCTTCAGCACAACGATATCAGTATTTCAGAAGAAGGAGATATTATAGGTTTCCGATCGGTTAGAAAGGATTGGACTGATTTCCGTACAGGTGAGATGGATAATAGTATCGGTACCGTGGTTACTATGCCAAGACATCTTGTAGATGATAACCCTGAAATTACATGTTCTTCTGGTTTACATGTTGCTGCATTCGAATACGCATCAACCTTTGGAAACAATGCACGACTGCTTAAAGTTAAAGTAAATCCGTCTGATGTAGTATCTATTCCCGTAGATTACAATGGTCAGAAGATGCGCTGTTGTAAATTTGAAGTGTTAGAGGAAGTTACCAATGACTAAACCAAAACACCTATTCTGCATCTACGAGAATGCAACCAAGGATACAGGTAAAGATTGCCCGAAATTCAAAACTAAATTTATCCGTTTCCATAAAGATACACAAATGTACTATGATGGCAAACTTTATAATATTTCTGCAGGTAAAGGTCAGAAAGTTCTTGTCAAACGTAAAGGTAAAGTATATACTGATAATCAACCAGTGGAGATTAAGGAGGTTTGATGATAAAAGAACTTAAAGGTACTAAAGTTTGGTTCGAGAAAGACCGTGACTGCTTCGAAGGTACTGAAAAGGTGTATGGTACCGTCATTTCTGAACCTTACCCTGTTGTCGGTAGCAGCTACGGAAGTCCTGAACGTAGTGGGGCAGAATATTCTAACACTCACTCCACGACTTGTGTAGTTGTTGAAGATTATCAAGGAAACTTACACTCAGATATCTCTGTGAATAGTATTAACATTCTAAAAATATTTGCAGCAACTGATCCAGAGGGTTACGCCCAGTTTCTTGCGGAGTTGGAAGTATTAATGGAAGATTACTTACGTGACCGCGAAGTGTTAGCGCAAGAGTTAAACCTAAACAACCGTAACAAAGTTAATTTTATCCTTGAAGATATCCTACCTTCGGACTGGGAGAGTTTAAGCCTTAAACACTTGAAGTATTATTTTGAAAGTATTCCAGAGTGCTTCATTGAGAAGTCTATGAAGGGTGTGTTTGACTATTCTTCTCATACGCATACACTTGTGGTTGGTAAAAGACACCTTTGCTACGAAGGTTTAGAAGAAGATACTGCGGAAATCTTAGAAGGTAATCTACGTATTGACCAAAAAGTTTATTTCGTAGACCAATCTAAAAGAGAAAAACTAGAATCAATCATTGATCGTATGGTTAACGGAAAGGGTAAAGAATTTTCTAAGTTCTTAGGTGGTAGTTTTCATATGACCGAGTTTGAACGAGATTTTCTAAACAGTTTGTACGAAAGATTACCGGAGGTGGGTTAATGATTTATGTAGAAACAGAAAAACCATTGACACTTGCCGATTCTCCGTGTAAAGTATATTACATGTACAGTAATCGTCACGACAGCTTAGGTGAAACGTATAAACAAATCACTACCGACGAGGAGTTGGAAGTGGCTTACAAAGTTTATAAGAAAGTCCATAAAATGGATGTCAAAAAGGTAGAGGATATTTGCCGTGATTGTGACGGTACGGGATTGTTCTACCAGATTGAAGATTGTACTTGCCATTGCCAAATGGATGATAAAGCTAGTTATAAACTTGCAAAATAGTTATGGAGGAAAATTATGACACGACAAACCTTAAAAGCATTTGAACAAGAATTACTGGCACGTAGTCAACCTATCAATACCTTAGATTTGCAACTGGAATCTTTATATAACTTTGCAGAAGATCTTGGGTATGAACTTGCAAACGGAGGCGGTTATTATAAGATTGAAGGGTTTAAGAATCTAAACGCCTCCCTAGAAGCTTTGAAATTTGTTAGCTTCGATGATATGAAATATTGGCACAACAATCCTTTTAACCGTTACCCTTTCCGAGAGGAAATGTCCCCTGCAGCAGCAGCTCGTTACAAACTGGTAGATAAAGTTAAGATTCAACGAACAAAACAAGGTCTTAAGGTTCAAAATCATTACGTAAAGCTTGTAACTAGTGATGGGAAATCTTATCGTAAATCACTACTTGCACAAGTGTGTCCAACCCTGACACCAGATCAACTAGAACAGCTTTCTGGTAACCCACGTTTGTACATTGACTAAATAAGGAGAAACATTATGACTAAACAAAAACCTGCAACAACTAACAAACTAGAGATTTTCTACAACAACGAAACTTCGTACACAATTCCTCGTGTAACTAACTTCTCTGTAGCACAAGATGGTAAAAGTGTTTCAGGTAGTTACACTAAAACTGTGACATTCTATGGTATTACGCAGCACCATGATATCGACTTCACTATCAACCTTGTAGACGTGGTCGGTATGTCTTATGAGGGTAAGAAAGGAGAGGTGAGTAAAGGTTACCATATTAATAATGGCCGTATCAGCAGTGTAACTGAGTGGCGTACAGACGATGACTACTACCTCTGTAAATCAAAAGACTCCGTATACAACCGTTCAGATGCAATATTAACCATTAACAACGGTATTATTCGCCCTCAATACCTCGGAGGTTAATCTATGATTCCTCAAAGTAAATACATATTGGTTCCAACATATTTCCGAGCCAAGTTGGTTGAAGGTTTTCATGACAAATATATCGAGTATATCATGGAACTGGACGGGTACTCTCAACAAGAACTTTACCAAGAAGGTTTGAGCACTATTGCAATGGAATGGGAACAGAAATCTGACCGAGGTGAGTTAGAATTGTATATGTACCCTGACGAAAATCATATCGGACACCACATGTCTGTACGAACACGTAAAGCTATGGAACAAGAAGCTGACTTCTTTGAACGTGAAGATGATAACTGGGTAATTCCTCGTCATTTGTTCGAACCAATTTAAATAATCTATTGACAGGGTAGCCTTGATTGGTTATCCTGTTTTTATTGTTTATGAATGGAGGAAATCATGGACTTACAACTGACATATAAAGATTCAAAAGAGCATGGGTGGCCTGACCATAGAAGTAAGATTATTTATTACTTGGTAGAAGAGAACTTTTACATCTCTCAGACACTACACCCTCAGTACTACGAAATCACTTACGAGTGGTACAGTAAGTGTCAAGAGGTGAACGAGCACTATAATCCACTTACGCAAGGTAACTATAAACTAGGAGATAGTAAACCGAGCCAGTATTTTGCAGATGACGAGAATGAATCGCACAGAACTGTGTATCTCGGTGTGAACTTTAATGGGTACCATTTCAAGATTAAAGATAACGAAGACCTACCTCGTATTGCTTGGGCATATACACATGATATTCAAAGAGAGATTAGTAAGTACCAAGGAAAAGATTACTTCCCTTGTTTCGATATTAATAACCTGCTACGTGAAGGTATCGTGGTTCCTGTAGCTTTTGAAAAACGTTTAGTAGGGCAAGAAGGTAACCAATACTACCATATTTATGGACATTTCGTATATAAAGGTAATGTCTACTCTTTGAAGCTCTCTCAGGACGCACCTTGGAAAGAAGGTGATTGGGAAGTAGAAGGGCAATACGGAAAAGTTGATGTGTTTGAATGGAGAAAATTATGAAACTGATATCAAAAATATTACTAGGTGCAAGTTTACTTTCACCAACCACACAAGCTGCAGATATCGGAGTAGAACATGGTATGCTTTATCTTCGTGGTAAATTAGAACAAGGTGATGCGATGAGAGTTTATAATTTACTGAGCAACGGTAGCGTATCTCGTGCAGCCATTTTACTAGATTCTAGAGGTGGTAACCTATTAGAAGCAGAATTGATCGCTACAATGTCTCTAGATGCTAGACTACACACTGTTGTGGCAGGAGAATGCCTATCTGCCTGTGTTAATATCTTGATGACTGGGCAAACCAAGAGTTACTTTAAACACACAGAGCATAAATACATCAGCTCTGTAGGTGTCCACACTCCATACTATCGACTATATGGTGAAATTGTCGAAGATGAGAAATATTCCTCGACATGGTGGAACTATTACGGTATATTACATGCAGGTGGTATGGAAAGCCGCGATGCTATTAAGTTTTTAGACAAAGTGTATACTACACCGAGCAATACAATGTACCAGTTCAGTGAGAAAGAACTTAGAGGTATGGGTTTTAAGAAAATTGATTATGTGGAGGATTAAATATGATTTTAAACTTGCAATATTGTACAGGTTGTAATAGACTGGGAGTTCTTTACCGTGGCATCTGCCATACATGTAGCAAGACAGGAAAATATGGGTGGGAGTAAATATGGCAATGCCGATTAAAATAAAAGTAGATATTGACCCAAATAAACCACACTTCGTCCAATACGAAAGTAAGGTAAACGAGGTGACTGGAGAAGTTAAACCTTTTACACAATCTTGTTGTGTTATTTGTGGCAGTAATATAGAAACTGAAAACTGTGTACGAGAAATTTTTATTTAAGGAGGATGTATGAAAAGCAGAATTGAAAAAGCTAAAGAACGTATGCACAATCGTTGGCCTGACCGTGATGAGTGTGATGAGGTACTTGGTATTATTAAAAACAATTTAGAACAGTGGGGAGGATTTTAGATGAAGGACAGTATAGATGTATTAGAAAAGTACGGTAATGTTTCAGGGTCTTATGTAGAAGATGAGGGTAAGGTATATTATCAAGGTATAGCCACATTTAATTATAAGGTGTGCCTCCTTTTAGAGAAAATTACAAAAGATAATGGTTTTGTAAACCGAAAAACTTCAACAGTACATAAAAATAAACTCCTAGAAGATATGAAGAAGGCTAAATGGGTACTTACAGGGCAACCTGTTATACTGGACTGTAATGGCAGTATCATAGATGGAGGTCATCGGGTATCTGCAGTTACCAGCGATAAAACTAAAAGCAGTAGCTTTAAGAGTTTCTTTGTAGTAGGTATTAGTACAGAAAACTTTAACAATATTGATAGTGGAAGGGCTAGAACTGCAAGCCAGTTGGTAGAAATTGCATTACAAGGTAAGGATATTACTACAAAAGGATTAACCATACACTCAATGGTTAAAGCAGATCGTACCCTTTCAGATTACCTAGAGTGTAAAGAGAAGCGTGTAGTGGATTTTTACGATAAGAACAGGAAGTCAGATCCTCTCTCTCGCCCAGAAAGGGTAAACAGTCTTGTATCTAATCCCAGATTAAAAGTGGCGTTCGAAAAGGTACAACAAAACCTTGAGGTAGAAAATCTAATACGAAAAGATAATGCTGTTAAACCCTTAAGGCTGTCCGCTAATACTCGTATCGCCTTGGCTGTGTTAGGAAGTCTAGAAGATGAACAACCATTCACTGAGTTTATCAGTACAGTAATGTCTTACAAAAACCAAGAAGAGCATTACACAGTTATTAAGGAGGAAGATTTACCTATTGTGTATGTAGGGAAAGTTAAGGCTAATAAATTGTCGGTAATGGTTGTATACGTAATACACCTTTACAGGAAGTACCTAAACCAATTATCTCCTAGCAAGTTGAAACCTAAACCTCTAACTGACCCAACTTCACGACTTTTGTAAGAGGAGCCTAGCTATGGATTGTAACCCTGCAATAGAATATGGTCAACTGATCGTTCAGATGAAAGATGGTAGAACCCACTTATACCGAGTACGTTTATATGACGGACATCACTATAATTGGATCACTCACTTGATAAGTCCTAGAACAGGTAAATTACAACTACACACAATCACAGATCAAGTATGGGACTTAGAAGCTACAGCAAACTATACCACAGACATCGACAGATTTACTAAAGTGTGGTTCAATGGGGTATTGATTTACAAGAAACCTTGGTATAGGTTTTGGTAAAGGAGGAAGGTATGAAGCTCTGGGTATTGACTTGGAGCTTTTGTCGTACCTGTAATCTTGTTCGAAATTTTAGAACAACACCATCAAATTTTTCGAACCTGCTCAGAAGATAGGTGAGATATAATAGTGATTGTAAGGTAAGTAAATATAGGAGATTAGACATGGAAGATATGGATTATGCAGTGCAGTATGTAGAATATAAGTTTGGAACAGGGGCAGTTTTTGAAATGATGGATTATATTATGGAAAAGAAGAAAGAGGAAGATAGTAGTGCGTAAAAATAAAAAGAGTAAATGGGTTCAGTCAGATGAAGATATTGCAAAAGAGGAGTTAGCTAAAACCCTTGTAGAAAATAATCTAAAGTATGAATACTGGGAGACATTAGTTTATAACGGAAGGGTGTATGATGCTTTTGAGATAAGTAACTTGGGTAGGGTACGTGTAAGTTGTAATAAGAAAATACTTAAACAACGTAAAAGTGGCGTTCCTGAATACTGGTACGTCATACTCCCAAAAGAGTACTTAGGGTACAGGCTCCTTCAATTAAGAGTTAACAGGTGTGTTTCTTGGACTTTCCACGGTGAACCTCCAGAAAAAGGATATACCTCTGACCACATAAACCGGAACCGTTACGATAACAGGGAAGTAAATTTAAGGTGGGCAAGTAAAAGAACGCAAATGAGTAATAGGGATAGTACAGTGAAGATGCTATGCGGAACTCCTGTTGTGGAATATGTTCGAGACTTAGGTTATGACATTTCACAAGGTATCGGGTTGTATCTAACTAACAGATTACGTAAGGATGTAAAAGCCTCTTTGGTGGATTTAAAGTTTGATTATGCAAATACTATCAACCCTTACCCTAAAACTTGGAGGGAAAGGAGTAGTGATATTGGAGAGGAGCATGAGGGTGTTTGGTACCCTAGTACTGAAGTTTTTGTAAGATCGAAAGGTAATTGTTCCAAAAGTACTTACCTGCAAAGATTAAGAGAAGGTATGTCTGTAGAAGAAGCCCTTACATTTAAACACGATCATCAAGAACACTACAGGTTTGAAATGGACGGTTTTCACATGACTACAAGAGAACATTGTCAAAGGTTATGCATAAGTTACCAACGAATACAGACATGCCAACAGAAACGTGGGGTCTCTTTTGAAGAAGCTATCAAACTTCCTGTGGAGAGGATAATAAAACATAATATCAACGGAGTAACTAAACGTAACACAGAATGGTACAAACATTACAACATCCCTGCACGTAATGCTAACTCTTGGTTAAGGGGTAAGAGAAGAGACGGTACATCATTTGATAGAACTTTCCGTGATGTATTGGAGAAGTACGGAGTTGACACTTCCGACATGATTATCTACCCTTGCGACGGGGAAGTTGTAATGAAAAACAAACCATTATAAATCCTTCCTGAGCGCCCTTCTGGGCGTTCTTTTATTTTACCTTATAAATGTCACCACTCCTTCTACAACACCTCTCAGAATCCCTCTCAGACGCTTTAAAACCTACATATTCACAATTAATTACTAATTACTTGAGTAAACCTCCAATTTCTCCGATCTATCTTAATTTTACCCTCCAAAATATCCTTTCTGATGATCTTCTATAGGACAGGTGTCAAAATATCTACCTTCCTGCGATCTATTCTTAGTGGTGAAATATGCCAACAAGTGTGAAAAATACCAACCTTTATATTATAAAACTCTAATCTAAAATATTTGGGGCAAGTGTAACTGACGAATGTATCAAAATATCCTATGTGGGAAATATCTTAAAGCCTTGTGGGGTAAGGGATGGGTGGGAATATCTGTATTTCTTAAAAATTTAAATTTGTGAGGTGGGTGGTGAGGTGTGGGGATAATACTGTTGGTGGTAAATATCTGATAGAGGTTATGAATACTTATGCTAGATATAGACTTATTATATCCATATCCGAATAAACTTGCGCTTACTTTGCTTAGTAAGTCATATCTACGGCACTATGTCAAGTATACAATCGAGAAATATCTGTTGAGAATGATTATCATTAAGATATATAACAGTAAACACATGATTGATATCTCTATAACGCTCTCTAAGCGTAGTTATATCAAAGGGTTACTATGTATTATGTTGTGTAGACACAACGGCTTAGGATTGATTTGAGAGCGTATTAGAGCAGGGTTATATTATGTGACTTACATCACTATATATTGTCCATGATGTCATGGACGGATGTATTCTATATGTAAATGGTAATGATTATTACTTAGATTACTATTCAATTATTATTCATTAATGTAAATGATAACTATTCTTAAGTAAGTAATATGATCAAGTATGTTGTCTCCATGTTGAGCGTGAGCGGTTTGTTAAGCAACTTGTCCCAAGCTACTCAACCTCCCAACTCATGCCAACCTTCCGACCTACCGCATACTTGAATGATAATTATTCTCAACACTATAATATTATGTAAATGACATTCGTTATCAACAACCTCCCTCGCTACACTGTACCAGTGCATCTCGGTCACTGTTGCCACCTCAATACTACATTTACGAATGATAGCAATTCTCACTTAACTAAGATGATGTAAATGAACTAACTCTATTCATTCATACAAACATTCAACAACTGTCCGTTGTCTTTGTTGTATTCATTCATTACGTGTCAAACATTACATTTACTAGTAACCCCTTGATACTTCAATATTGTTATTTGTATAGTCTTTATATGTTGTGTACCTCTATATTGTGGGACGTATATTATATTAATTATAGTATACAAATTTTGTGTGTGGAGTGAACCCCCGTGTTTACTAGGTTTCTTTGATTCTCTACTGCTAAATTTTATGAGTGGTTGAGAATAAGTCTCACTAACTGATATAATAGGAGTATAAAGAGGAGTAACCCACAATGAGAATCAATATCAATAATCCCGACCATATACAAATGGTTAGTGAACTATGCAAGGTTTATGACAGTTCTCCAACACAACTAATCATTGACCTAATCAATAATACACATCAACAACATGCACAAGGATGCAAAGAAGATGACGAAACGAATACAAATAAAGACAGTTTACACTGATCACTTACAGGAATCTGAGGTTAGCTACATGTTACCCATATATTTGACACGTATTGCTAAGGTTGAATTTATCGACACTGGCGACACTGTAAAGGTAAACACTAATGATAAGAATGTTTACGGATATTTAACAGGTATCGGATACAATCAGGGGTATAACTCTATTTATCCGAATGTACAGCAAATCAGCTACCATCTAGGAATTTCTGAGGGTACAGTTAACAACTCTCTTAATACCTTAGTTAAAATTAAACTGATAAAGAAAGTAAGGACTAAGCAAAAGGGGAAATGGGACAGCACTCACTATTGGGTATACCGCCCTAACATGATTGATCGTGTAAGGTGGTACGATATAAACGGGGACATATTAAACGGTAAACACTATAAATTTGATTATAGGCAATTCCGAAAAACTAAAAATGAGTTGAAAGGTGATAGGCTGCTTATGGGGTTGTTACAATTACAGGAAGAAACTACCAATGAATGATAGATTATATAAAGAGGAATTATTGTGGCAATCATTTTGCAGGTGGTTAGATTTAGCACCTAGTGATGATATTGCTGATATAGAGAATGTAGATACCTTATACAATGAATTTCTTGAGGAATTAGAAGACTAACAAAAGCCGCCCATTGTGGGCGGCCCCCTATCTTCTCTTTCCTACCCTACGTAACTATAACGTCCGAATAATCCGCTATCTTTTGCTAATTGCTTGTCATTGATTTTGTTCTCTTTTCGAGTAAGTGTTTTAGGTTCGAAGTAGTGATCCTTTGTAATCACCTCTTCTGCTAGTGTGCCGTTCTTGTGAGCTTTGATTAGGGATTTTACAAAATCGCTTGTCTCTAACATAACTTTATACCTTCTAAACTATTAACATTCTACAGAATTAGGAAACACTTTCCAGCAATCGGTTAGATAGTGCCAAGTTCTATAATCACCTTCAGGATGTTTAACCTCTTTTTCAATCATGATTCTGAAACCTTTGTAACCGTGTTTTCTGCATAAATCAACTGCAATCTTACAGCACGATCCAAGTGATAAACGTCCATCTAAACTTTTTGTGTTTCCTTCATCCTCTATTAACATATAGAAATTAGGGTTCTTTTTAGATTTTGTAAAGAACTGAATATATTGACCTTTCATGATTTTATTCCTTGATTGTGTATTTAAACGTTCTGTGTGACGTTGTGTGATGGTTTAAAACTCTTATTAATGCAATCCCTTATGTGTTAAAGAATTGCATTGTAAGGGCTTTATACTCGTTTTAGTCGAGTTATTTCCGACGGAGTGATTACCACTGCATAACGCGGGAAGTATACAACACAAAGGTTATCACTTAATTCATACCCTTGTTTGTTTTCACTCTTCAGGATGTAAGAAACGATCTTATTGAAAGAGTACCCGCAACCTTTTAAAGTGTTGTATACATTCACTGCGTCCATAGCGTTAACTACTTTTGACATTTTTAAAAGCCTTAACCCGTTTCGGGTAGTTTGTCCGGTATGTGTGAATCACCCCCTGTCGACAAAGTAATAATATCAAAGTCAGCAGGGAAAATAAGCGATCATCATCACACTTTAGTATCTAAGTTTGAAAACCTGCCTTTCTAGCCTCTCTTGTTTATAGTCTGTATACAGTAAACAAAAAACTTCGTAGTAACTGCCTATACTGTCAAAGTTAGGTTTAACGTCTATAATCACTAGCCCTTCAAACATGTTCAGATTATAACGTTTACGTATCAACTCTTCTAAGCTTGCATTATCCATCATACACCCCAACTAAGAATACGTTTTAGTTCCAACTGGTCTTGATCCCAGTCTGTGAGTTTTGTTGTAACCTCGCAGTCACGACCTACAGCGATGATCGGTTTGTTTGCTACATTATCTATATCTGTGTAGTAATACACCAATGGAGCGTTTACAGGTTCGAATTCTAGGATGATTGCACCACCACTAACAACAAAGTTGGCCGTTGTCGGGATTGTCTCAAGGTGCGATATGAATTCTTGAAACTTAGCGTATGTTGTAAAGCGGTCTAATTTTGTTTGATGAAGTCTCATGATTTGTTATCCTTGTAAGGCATCTAATGTAAGTTTGTATATTTTGTTACATGTTTGCAAGCCCTTTACACTGCCTTGATTGAGTTTATACAAGGCTTGTGTCATAGATTCGATCATTGTATCGTTTCGCATGATATTCCAATCCGCTTCAAACTCTTCACCTGTTGCAATTGCAATCACATCAGATTTGCGTTGTTCCCCTATGTCTGCAAAGTGAAGTTCACAAGCGTATGCCTTACCTAGCATTTGCATAGATTCTTTGTTGTCTTGATCTAGTCCCTTAAGAGCCATTGCAGGGGTAGAAAGTAAGAGTGAAGTAGTTAGCGCTAAGGTTGTCAAAGTTTTCATAACGTTGTACCTGTTGTTTGTTTCGATAAGTTAATAATACTTGATTGCTGTTAAATTAAAAGCTTGTGTATCCGGTTTTGTGATGACTGTCACATAACTAACTTAATGAACATCTTTGATGTGAAGAAAGCTAGATGTAACTTGTTACGTCTACCCTCTTACAAATGTTGTACGTTTAATTGTGCTGAGAGCCTCTGAACGGTCTACGGGGACGTTATTACATCTCATTGCTGTCATTGCCTTATTACGGTTGATTCGTTGCTGTGCGCGCTTCTGTGCGGCTTTAATTGTACGTTGTGACATTAGTTTGATCCTTATAGGGTTTCTACGTTATAGTTAACAGAACATAGTAATTCAGTGTTAAATTTGTTAGGGGCTGTGGCCTTACTTTCTGATCTGTATCCTCTTTTAAAATCTTTACCATAGGATACCACCCAACCGCAAACACCCCTGAATGGTTTCTTTTGTTCCACTGTAGCGCGCTTATCTCCAGACTTAACACCTAACACAATACCATTATAAGCATGTTCATAGAATAAGTCTTGTAAATCTTGAATAGTTTCAAAATCAGATTCTACCACCTTATGGACAAATACTGTACTCATTGTTGTTACCTCTACAAATTATCTAACATAAAGAATAAAGCTATTATAAGAATTACATCTAAAAGGTCAATATAGTTTTTATCTAATGTTGGCATTGTGTGATCTTCCTCACTTCTTATTCAGCATTTAGAATGTTGCACATTTCTTTTGTATTAACCTTCTCACACTCCGGTACTACATTCAAAGGTGAGGTAACATAGAGTAGGCCACAAATTAAAGTGATAAAGGTGATAAGTACAATTTTGTTTTCCATGATAATGTTCCCAGTTGTTTGTTTCGATAAAGTTATAATAGCAAAAGGCCGACCACCTGTAAAGTACGAAACTTTCGTTTTATGTGATCGACCTCTCATTTTTAATCAGTAATGCAATTTATTATTTATTTTGTTTACAGTTTTCGAAAACTCATTAATTGTCGCGTGACGTACTTCACGTTCTACATTTTCGAGTGCGATACGGAAAAACTTTTCTCTTTCCTTTTTACAATCTGAATCAACAACTTCGTGGTATGCTTTGATGGTGTCTTCGATAATTTTAATACTCATACCTTATCCCTCATAGTTACGTTTAACATTACGTAGTTTGCCGCGTTGCACCTTACCACTTTTACGGCTACGGGATTGCTTCTCTTCAAAGCTATCTACCATTTCAGAACGGAAAGAAGTCTTTTTGATTTTTACGATAGTGTTTGATAGTTGCATAATATTGTTCTCACTTTTTGTTGTTTGCCATTATTGGCTAGTTTGAATTTTTAATTCTATCCGTCCAACGCCTTGCGTTATCCGATGAAGTAATAATAGTTTATCTGTTCTTACTTGTCTGTGATACGTGTCACATTTTAATCCATTTCTTTAATTTGTACAATTCCGCCTTTCTTTTCTAGAGTTAACATGCCATGTCTGAATGAATCGATCTCTACTGTGCGACCTTCAGGGATAGCATTAAACGCCTGTTGTACGTTCTGCGCATCCTTAAGAATACAATTAAGGGTTCGTTTGTCTGTGACGTTTGAGCCGCTTAGAATCGTACTGATACCCTGTAGTTTGATTTCGTCCTCTGTGGGCAGCGAAAAGCCGCCCGTTATAATATCTAATACCTGTCCACACTTTGTAAGGAATGACATTTTGTAATCTCCTTACTGATTATCAAACACTAGGAAATCAACACCGTTAAACGTTAGTTCTTCTTCGCTAAAATCATAAGAGTTGAAGTGGTGTCCGTAACCGCCAGCGCTTGCATATTCTTCACAGAATGATTCCTTTTCATCCTGATCCATTGTTGCATTCATACCTTTACCAATTGCTTCAAATGCTTCGCACTCTTGACAAGCTTCAATCATTTCGATTGGTAAATCTGTGTTATCAGCAATGAAAGAGGCATTGAAACAACCTAGTAAATATTCATCACTAAAAATTTCATCCACCATTACAGAAAGGATTGTCTCATCTGTGATAAAGCGAACGTTACTTACTTCAAAATCAGTCTCTTCATTCAAGATACAACCCAACACTTCACGGTAGCAAGGTTCAGAATGTAAACCTTCACAGAAAGTTTTAAGAGCTTTGATTGCAGAAAATTTAACAGTGTTTTGAGTGTTGTTTGAAGTATTCATAATGTTTTACCTTGTTTGTATTGTTTGCCGTTAGTGGCGTTGTGTTTCGTTTTGTTGGGATAAGTATCGTTTATTTCGTTGTTGCTGTCAATACTTTATTTTAATTTATTTTTGAAACTTTCGTTTCGTGTTTCCGTTCCCTGTGAGAACAAATCCATATTATCAAACACAATCTAAAAGTAAACAGATAATTTCAAATTGTGTTTTGTAATGTGAACTTGATCACGTTAGTTTAATATTGCCGTACTTTCTCCCGTTTGAATATATAAAGCTTTTTGATAAAACCACAACCCCAGTTCAAAGTTTTTATCCAAGTAATCTGCTTTACTTTTTATCTTCTCTTCTATGTAAGATTCAATATCGTTAACTGTTACCTTACCGTTTAACACTTCATTAATACAACCTTGTGCGTTGTCAGCGTACCATTGGCAAGTCCTATTTATAGTATCTTCAGTAAGTAATACACGTTCGCCGTTGTTGATAACGTACAAAGGTTTGTTTAGTTCAGATAAAAGCATAGTTCAAATTTCCGTAGCTGTTTCGTTAATGAGAAGTAAGTATAAGCGACCACCTTTGATTTGTCTGTGATTGCTGTCACGTTCTCTTAAATGTTTTAAAATTTCATATCAGAAAGGTAATGATCGATATACTCCCCAGATTCTAACGTCTCATTAATAAAATGATATGCTTGTACTAATTCCCAGAATACTTTTTGCTCTGAAGTACCTCTATCATGAGATATTCCGTAGTTTTTCCACCCCTCCCAACTTGCTGAGGGGAAATTTCTATAACCTTGCGCACCTTGGCTATTGATCACAAGATCATAGTCTATATGTAAAATATTACCGTCCACAACAAAGAATAGTGTGCCCATTCCGGCCTTAAGTTCTATTTTTCGTTTAGGAAAACGTTCTTTCCACTGTGCAACATAAGCCTTTATGACCTGTTTCTGACTTATCGATATTTTTCGGGCTAGATCTTCTCTAGCAGATTTAATGGAGGATCTACAAGCATTCTCTAGATGGTACATAATCTTTACCTTGTTTGTGATGTTTCGTGTTGATGTAGTCTCTTGGTACAAGAAACACTATACCAGTTTGAATTATTTGTGCAACTTATTTATCGTGACCTGCTTCACACTTTTGAACGTCGCTATAAAATTGCAATACTGCATCGGTTTTATGCTTTGCTTCAATCTCGATGTGTGCAATATGCAGAAAGTTAGTAGCATATGAAATCAAATCACCGTCTGTAATTGTATCACTGTGCTTTCTATCCGTCGGGGTATCTTTACCTTGTGATAAATGCATGATCGGAGTATTACCGTTCCATGTAGCAACAATACGATCAACAATAGCGGAATTAATATCAAGCTGATCATGTGTTAGTGCGTGGTGATGATGGAGATCCAGTAGCATTTTGATTCCGTACTTCTCGCAAACCTGTAAAGTGTTCAGCACATCCCCAGTGAATAGTCTACCGTTTTTGTCTTCATTTTCGAGAGAAATCCAAGGAATAAGATCACTATACAAACCTTTATCAAGTTCTGGTAAGTGATCTAGATTACCGTTTAGGTGTACATTGATTGATGTTTTGTCACTGGTTGTTAAACGTTCCATGAAATACTTATGCATGTATAACGCTTCGTAACTCTTAAGGCGTACCGCTTCAGATTCTGAATTAATGACCGAATACTGATCTGGATGAGTACATACAATAATATTGTGTCTATCAATAACACGTTTACAACGTGCAAGTAATACATCCACTAGTTTTAATAGTTGCACATCGTAAAGCTGTGAAAAGTTGGGATGATCAAACATCGGTAATAGGTTACTAGATATACGTAGCATATGGCACTGTACAGGCATCTGTGAGACGAAAACCAATTGATTATACAATGCATTAAGATTCTGCTTAACCTTGGCTGTAAGCTTTACAGAAAGCTTTTTGTAATTGTCTGTGATATGATGATCGGTTAACTCATTGATAGACGCCACACCACAAATTTGTAGCATTGATTTTTGAGTAACAGTTCCGATGGTTGTGTCCTTTGCTTGAATAAACTTTTGTTTGTCTTGGCTGTAGTTTCCAACTTGGCAAACAGTTCCGATCTTATTTAACATTATATAAAGCCTTGTTTCGTTTCGATATGGGTAATTTACTGCCCACTATCTGTATATGCAAGTGACAAAGTGTAGAAAGTTACACATTAAACTATTTGTGTGAGAATGATCACAAAATAATATTTCACCTGTTCACTTTTATAATCTGTATAGTAATATTGAACACGTTAGCAAATTGCTAGCGAATATCGAAAACATGAACAACAAATAAAGGTAAATGATTATGAAACAAGTTAAGAAACCATTAAAAGCTGGTACTGATTTCTACCGTGATGCTAATATGAATATTGTTAAGTTTACACGTAAACAAGCTATGACGATACTTAAACGTTTTAAGAAAGAAAAAGAGAGTAGATACACAAACGGATTTAAATACAAGCATTTAGAATTGATAGAGAAAGAAGCATATTTCTGTTACTCTCTGGCGTGAACTGTGAGACGGATCACTTACTTTCTAAGTGGTTCGTCTATACTATATTCAAAGGGTAACAAATGAGGAAAGACAAACACAATTAGGTTAACATGCGGCAAGGTGGGTGACGCGATATTATCAAAGCTTTTGCAGGAACCATACGATCCTATTATTCCTAATTGACAAGGTTGTAAGTAGTTGTTAATGATTATCCTTTGTATTTGAGAATGATTCGTATTCAATAATGTAAACAATTATCTGTAAAACGTGATTTAGATCACAGAAATAAATAAAATCCTCATGACAAATTTTGAAAAACAGATCTCAGAAATAAATTATTGAGCTAGTCGTAAGTTCTTGAAAAATAAAAGGAAAATACGAAAATTAGAATTTGCACTTGGAAAACGAAAAGTTGATTTGGTGATTGAATTCTACCATTCTGACCTCAAAAACGAGTGAGTGATTTGGTACTAATTTTGCAAAAGTAATCTCAGTAATAATTTTAACAACTTGCACAAATTTATTTGGAATCTTGAATGCATATCTTAAAATAAATCCCGTCGTTAATTCTAATATAAAATCCCGACCTCGTAAAGAGGTCAGGAGAATTAAGGTTCCAATTTATGTAGAAGAATTCATGGCAGCTTGTTCCCACACACTACCTTCTATAAGGTCTTCAGGGTTGATGTCCTCGCTCTTAAACCAACCTACCGGAAACAGGCATACCCAGACCTCTTGCCCTTCTCCGTAATCACGGACTTGGTAATCTTTCATACGCTCTTTGTTATACCACTCTGATACCACTTTAAAGTTTCTCATTTAATTTCTCCTCTATTAAATCCACACACTGTTTCCAATATGGATCGTTTACAGGTTCTATGTGGTGCCATTGAAGGGCTGCAATACGTCTACCTTCTGCGAACACATCTTCCATGTACATGTAATGGTCTTCATTCCAAATGTACCCCATGTAGTCTGGAGACTCTACATCCCAGTAATTATCACATAACATTACTGTGTTCTTGTCCGGCCTGTTAAAGTAATTACCCCGTAATCTTTCTTCCAAACTATCCATGTTTTGTAGATCATACTCCATTTCAGAATTGACATGATCCAACCATTCTTGTAGGTCAGTGGGATTTTTGTAATCTTCCCATGCAGAGTCGATTTCCATTTTCTTAGTCATAACACTTCCCGTAAATAAATTATCTATCAATTCTTAAGTTGGGTACAGTTTACTAACTATCTTCCACCCTGTCAACAATATTTCTTAATAATCGCACTCACCGTACCTTGCACTACCTTATTACCACGAGATGTTTTATATCCTTCAGCATTCAAACGAGCAGCCATTTCTGTCTGTGTCATACTACCATTACTGTCTGAATGCATCTGTTTAACACGGTTGATTAACTCTGGATTCTGCTGAGTACGTACCTTAGACTGCTTGTGTAATCCTGCCTCTTTGTTACGTTGGTATGTGGTTTGGTACTTCTCCGATGCTGCCCCAAGTTTCACACCTTTAGCTTTAGCTGCTTCTAGTCCACGTTTAACACGTTTACGGATAGTTTGACGTTCCTCTTCCGCTAAAGCAGCATATAAATGTAATTGGAAGTTATTGGCGGAAGGTAGTGTACTAACTTTAAACTCTACACTACTCTCCATGTACATGCATATTTGGAATACACGTCTGCTTAATCTACAAAGCTTTGCAACAACCAATGTAGCTCCAAGTTCACGACACAACTCCATAGCCTTTTCAAGCTCAGGTTTATGATCAGCAGCACCAGATACGAACTCTTGAAACTCACCAACGATTTCGTGATTTGGTACATCTTTAAGATAATCTTGGATATCTAACTCTTGCGAATCAAAACCGTGTTGATTACGTGTACGGTCTTCTTTAGATAGACGTTTGTAAGTTACCACTTTCATAAATAAAATCCCCGCTAGGCTTTCTGTCTTGTTGAAGACATATTACCAGAACGGGGATTGGTGTCAAGTGGTTTGTTTCTCTTTCTTGAGGAGTGGTTAATCCTCTTTTAAACAAGAAAATACTTGTTCGCGTGTTAATTTCCTTGCTATAAATTCCATAACAAAATCTTCATCCATTTTAACAATGTCAGATAGAATTCTTGGATATAAAATGTAATTGTTAGGTTGTTGTGCTTTTAACAGGAAAACATTTTTACTTGAATACTTTACACAAGAAATTAAATCTTTATCTTCCGTGTTCGGAGAAGAGAAATACTTAACCCCTATTTCTAAACTCACATCTTCCAGTATCAACTGTTTAAAGGTTGGAGTTATCTCGTAACAACTTGGGGTTCTAGAAGGTGAAGGCACTTTAATCAGTAACCCTCTTTTTGTTAATTTTTTAAGCAGCTCACTTAATTTTTCAGTATGTTGACACCTGCTAGTACATAACCCAAAGTAATCAGAAAAAGGTAATACATGAGACCTTAAAGCTGCTAAAAGTTTATGAAAAGTTTTCTTAGATCTTTTAGTTTTAATTTTCATTTCTTTTGCCAATCTTAAAGGTACGCCTTTCATTTCTTTCCTAGGAGAGAAGTTGAACCCTATCATCACTGGGTTAATATCTGAATCTTTGTAAAAGTTGTACAAGGATAAAGCTCTTTTGTTTATAAACTCTTTAACCTCATAACCTTTAGAATTACGTATTCTCCCATCTTTAGTCATAAGTCTTACAGTGACCAGTAATTTACCTTTAGCTATCCCTTTTACGAATTTTGGGAGTAGTCGGTGTGCAATAAAATGTTCTCTTAGAGTTAATTTAACGAGATTATGGTCTTCATCGGAACCTCCCATACATCTGGGAACTATATGATGTACTTCATAGCCTCTTTCCTTTTTAATCCCTCTCTTCTTCCTACTCTTACACAGTTCGTTATAAATTCTTTCGTAATCCATCTTTACTTCTCTATACTTATTCTTAAAATTTTCTATCTATCTTACAATTATCAACGTTTCCTAAAACCTTCTTCCAACTGTCTTTCATAACCTGTTTCAAAGTCTCTAAATCACTTTCTCTGACTACAAGGCTATCATGGTATGGAAGTGCAGGAATATTTTTACGTTTTAAGGTTAGAAGAATTGTCAACATAATCTCACTGTCTGTATTTTGTAATACACCCCACATACCTCCCTTACGTTTGAAGTAGTTTTTAGCGTAATGGTTGTGTTTTATTAGTCGGGATATTATCTTGTTGCAATTATCTTTTCCGGTAACTCCATAGAAAGGATTCTCTCTAGCTTCCTTGTACTTACCTGCATCAAGGAGTTTTGTAATAGTCTCTATGTTGGTTTGCCACACATTCTTAAGACTTATCACAGGGTTACCAGAATTTATCAACATCATACAACCCAACTTTAATATCTGTCTTTCCTTGACTTTTGAATACCCTTCAGACATACTTATAATGTCACTGATATCTACCTGATAAGGTTTGAAATCATCAGGGAGTATGTACTTTTCATAAGTACTGAGAATAGCAAAATGCATGTGACAGAAATCTAATTCACAGACCTTTTCTTTATTGATAATATAAGAAGGACGTTTAGAGGATTTTAAGGTTTGAAGTTCTCCAAAATAAAACCTTCCACCTGTTTTGAGATCGTTGTTATACACTCTTTGCAAGTGGATTGTCTTAGGATAAGTTCCAAAACAGAACTCATGTTTTCTGTACCACCTATTTAAAGATTCTACCTGCTTAGATACCTTATCTGTGCATAACTCTTCTATAGGGTTACCCTCACAATCTCTTACTTCTACAGGAGAATCTTGTATTGCTGTACCGAACTTTATTATGTGAGATTCATCAAATTGGTCTATTAATTTACTAGTGAAAACGCAACAAGCAGACATAGAATCGTCTGCTGCTTTATCCTTATAACCCCTATAAAGGTCTATGTAACCATCTTTTTCTAGTAAATCTAATAATAGTAAAGTACGTGTATAAGATGCTTTAGGTCTATTGGATATGGTTTTGTTGAACTGAGAATATGTGTTACTGTATCTGGAGTATGTAAATCCAGTGTCGTATTTCTTGAGGGAAGATATGGTACAAGCTATAAAGTTCTCTATCTCTAACCTGTACCTTTCTCCGTAAGTTAGTATAAACTTGTTGACCACTCCTTTAAATACTTTATGGGAGCTTATGGCTTTTAGGTATAATCTACTTCCACCAACTTGAGCTTTAATTGTATCTCTTTTGTCCTGAGATAATGATTTTAATTCTTGCATTTACTTCCTCTGTCAATTCTGTATGACACTCATCTCGTAAAAGTTTAAGTAGTGTATTGATATATTTTGTAGGTGTTACTTCACATTCTTTGCTCAGATTTTCCAAAGGACTTTCACACTCTTCATATATAAATAATCGCATTTTGGTTATTAAACCTCTTCTATTTTTAAGAAAGTTACTTAGTATTCAAATACTTACAATCAAAATTATTTGTATTACAATATACTATAGGGAATATACTGTGAGTATATATTAATTACAAGTAATTATAATCGAATCTTACCAGTTATAAACCCCTTACTTCACTGGGACTGATCAACATACCTTGGTAAGTTTCTATTGAACCAACTTCACCCAACATCAACATAGAGTATCTCACTGTATGGTAGTGTGTGAACATTTCTGGTCTTTCTTTTTCTAACTCTACTAATTCAAACAGTGACAGAGATCCTATAAACTTTCTATAAAATGAACACTCCAACAGATCCTTACTATCCTTATCAAACAACTTAACTGCAGATTCAAGGAGATTCATATAATCCAAATCCCCTTTTTGTTTTGCTTGTCGTTTCATAACCATAACACTGTTACGTTGTACCTTTTTGTTCCTTAAAGCATCTACCACTTGATCGACATCTTTATACTTTCTTTTACTCATGTATTACCTCTTAATTACGCTTACATTACTATTGTAACACTTCTGCACCTTAAGATCAACCCTCTCCACTCTCCTCAATAGATTTAAGAATCCCTTCAGCCAACACCTTTGCTTGTTCCTTGTTGTACAGTTCGTCAATACTAATTTGATCAAATGCGCTACAATCCACTATACTTACGCCCCACCCTTCAGGTAAAATTTCCATTAAGATTTCTTTCCAATCCATCGGTGTTTCAACTTTACGGTAACAAATGTCGGATTCCATTGCAAGAGCTAGATTTACAATGGTGTTACAAACATAATAACTGCCTTCGTCACCTAGATAATACAACTCCCCACGTTCAAACTCACCTTTCAAAAAGAAGAAATCCTCTGTCACTTTCTCATATGTTGCACGGGTTCGTGGAGAAGGGTTTGGTTTTAGATCTTCTAGTGTAAATTTCTTCATCTTTCCATACTTCTTATCTATATACTCTACATTTGTGGCATGATCAGTGTTGCCGCAAAGCTCTACTAGCCCTTTTGTAAAAATAAGGGGACTTGCTGTTGAGTAACATGCTTTGTTCACACTGAAACCAAACTCATAACACTTAGATAAGTACAGATCACGTAACTCTCCAAAATCATTCTTGATATATGTATTGATCAAATCTTCTTTAGTTTTAATCATCGTTACTCTCCTTCTTATCCATTTAAAATTAAATACTTATGTTCCGATCCGTTACAAAGTTGCTCATGCAACTTAGGGAATGGATCACTGTCCACATTGTACTTCTGCCCTACTGACACCTTCACACCATTGAAATCAAACTTAACGTATGCTGCATCCATTTTCACACATAAGTGTTTAGCTTCTTCACAGGCATGACTGAATGTAGTACCTGCAAGAAACTCTACATCAATACAATAATTCATCATAACAATCCCTCATTAATTGCTTCCTCTAAATCTACTCTCACAGCCCCGTATGAACGTTCTGGTGTCAAGTACATACCATTCAACTCATTGGCTGCTTCCATCGCTCTCTGTGCGTCTGAGGCTGCTCCTGAGCCATAATAGGCATGTTCTGGTACATATTCCGCTACATGGTAAGGTGTACCGTCTTCGTGCAGTTTCTTAGTGTACATTACAACTACTGCTACTTGGTCTAGGTGCATACTATTTCTCCTTTCTAGGCAGGTGGTCGTGAGTGATTGCCAAAACCTGAAGTTGGTATTGGTTTCCACGTTTAATACCTTCCTCGATCTCAAGATACTTGTTGTAATCACAATATTCCCAATCCCCGTGGGGGATGGAAGAAAACTTTTCATCAAATATTGCACGGTAACGGTATACTTTCTTAACCATAATATTTCTCCTTCATTTTCTGATTTGTTGAAGCCACTTTACCAAGGGTATTATCCCCTGTCAACACATATTTGAAAACTAAATTCTGAAAATAATTTTCACATCGATCCTAGGAAATTAATACCAAATCTTCAATCAACTTCTCTAGTTGTTTACGTGCCTTAGAACGCATGTGCTTCTTGTTATCTGCCATAAACTGTTCAACCATCTTTTTAGGTGTCATACCATCCACTGGCGTGCAATCAGGAATTTCCGTAACAATCTTATCTAACATCTTGTAGTTTGTCTTAGGGACTTCTACAGGAGTGTACCCCATAAGTTTCAGACGGTTCTTGATGATGTCACGCTTACCCTGTTGCATTTCGATATTGATTGCAATAGCTTTCTCACCATTACGTTTAATAAAACTATCAGTGGCAAGCTTGTTCAGACGATGATTAACAGACTCTTCATTTGATTCACACCAACCACCACCTACACTAGCTTTACGGTACTTACAGGGTGTATAGAATTGATACAGGTCTGGTACACGCTCTTCTGACATCTGAACCATAAGCTCAAACGACCCTGATAATTCTAGTAGGTCAGCTACCTGCTGTTGTAAGTCCCATGTATCTACACTCTTGCGATCACGGTCAAGTTCAATACGATCTGGTGTCAGGTTGTAACTGAATACGTAATTATCGGGCAGGTCACATACAAACAATCCATTAACAAATACTTTCTTAGGATTCTCAGAATCACACAAATCTTCACGTTCATCGTATGGGATGTTGGTATCATAACGGAAGATCTGGCAACCGTCATAGTTCACTAGAAGGTCACCATTTGGAATCCAATCCATGAAATCATCTGCAAGGTAGTTCTGATCGAGCAGTGTGGTATCTTCCGATGTCAGGTTGTGTACTGTGATATCCACACTGTTACCGTCCGTATCTTCAATACCGTAGAAACCTTCAATAATCTCAATGGCAAGACAATCACCACCTAGTTGCGGGTGTGTTTCCAATGTTGGAATAATCTTATCAAAACCATTCTTGATTCTAATATCCTTACCTGCACGTAGTAGTACAAGCATAGCAAGGAGTGCGCCCTCTCCATGTTGTCCAATTGATTTAGTGTCATCACGCTTACCACTCATACCCATAAGGAACATCTCTTTGGGAATAATCCCTCCGAAAGATTGGATACTTAACCAACGTTGACCTTGTGCATTGAACTGTTCGATGGAATGTGATTCCATATCCAAAGCATTGGCGATCAGTTCACGCATACCTTCCCACACGCCCCATTTAGGTACGTAGTTTGAAGAAATACCTGTATAAATTTTGTTAGACATACTCCCTCCTAATTCCAATAACCTTTACCATTACCTGATTTCAACCACAATCCACCTGATTGGGTTTTCTTCTTAATCTTGTTATGTTCTGCGGCTTTACGTTTCTCTTCACTAATGTTGTACTTAAACTCTTTCAACTTCTCGTTATAGACTTCTTTACCAAACCATTTCTTGATTTGGGATTGCCCTACAGGAAGAATGTGAGAGGCTCCTAGATAGCTTGCCAACTCTTCCCACACTACACTAACATTAGGGTTACTACGACCATTGAACGTTGCACTCCCGTCGATATAGAAGCTGTAGTTACTACTGCCTGCACTGTGGTTAACTGCTACGAACAGTGGCTCGGAGAAATCTTCATTACAGAAAATACCACTTCCTGATCGGTCAATGCTTGTAGAGAATATGATCTTTTTCATTATTTAACTACCTCTTTAAACCAATGTACCAACTAAGATAAAAATAGCACCATACCACAACCCGTCAGTAAGTTTTCCTAGGTCTGATTGATTAAGAGATTTACCAGTAAGTAAACTGAAAACTCGGTAACAAGTATTACTAACTCCAAGTACTAGACCATACCCTACGATATATACAAGCAGTACGGCTTGGTAAATTTCTAATTCTTGCCCAAATAGTGTAATCATACAAATCTCTCCTGCTCAAATAAATCCACAACCTCATGCCAAACAGTATTATCAATTTCTGAGTAGCTGTCAAGGCAATAAATAACACCTTCGAATGGTTTACGGTACTTTACCAATTGGATAATATCTTCCACCTCGTTCCACATACGCAGGTCAATGCAGTCAGCTAGTGTGAGGTGTACACTCCTATTTGTAGGGTTAGGTGTTGTATTTGCACGAGCTTCTAGTGTAGAGATAAACTGATCAGGGTATTGTTGAATCGCTTCTAGTAATGTTTTCATAATTAATTTTCCTCTACGACCATCCAAGCATCTTCAGCTATATGGGGAAAGCCTCCATCTGGTGCGGGGCGGTTGATAATGTACTTACCTACACAAGTTGGACAACCAAACCAATCAGGTGTTGTGGTCAGTATTTGAAAACCTTCACTATTCTCTGCTGCAGCTTCATATGTGTCGTAAAAATTCATAATAATTTTCTCCGTTGTGTTTCGTTTCGATGTCGCTATATTACCAAAGCAAAAGCTGGTGTCAACACATTATTGAAAAATAAATCATAAAAATAATTTTCACATCGATCCTAAATTTTATGTTGACATGTCTATAGGTAATAGGTAAATTTAGTGCATCAACAACGAACACAGAAAGAGAGGACAATATGTCAGTAACTATTTCAGTACCAAACAAAGAACAAGATGCTAAGTGTGATCAGTGGATTGAGATGTCATGTGAAAAGAAGAACATCACACTACGTGATTTGTACAATGTATGTGGTCAGATTAAACAACAACTGGATATGAAACAACAAATCCCTGTTCAAATGGGTGGTGGTGAACTATCCTCACATGAAAGTTTGATTGTTTCTTGGCTACCAAGTATTATGCAACGTATCAAAACACGAGTTGAACAGGGAGAGTACTAATATGACTAAGATTTTAACAGATGAAAGTATCCGTCATGCTTACGATAGAAAGGTGGAGAGTTGTAAATCACGTAACATTGTTTGGTCACTTCCTTATGATTACTATCGAATGCTCCTACGTAGCCGTCCAACTATGGTATGTTTCTACACAGGTAAACAATTCGACCTTCGTAAAACAGGTATTGATGCTTATCCAACATTGGACAGAATTGACCCTGCACTAGGTTATACAGTTGAGAATACAGTACTGTGTCATAAACTCGTAAACGATATTAAGAATGATTACTGGGAAACAGGGTTTGGTATGGCTAAGGGTATGGCAGAGAACCATATCCGAATCTACCGATCAATTGAGAAGGTAATGTCACAACCAGAACTGATGCAAGAACGTATGAAACCTTATCAAGAGTTACAAAGTAAAGTGGAAACTCGTATCCAAGCAGACCTAGACAAGCAAACACGTAAACAGGAGCTGTCAGAGGCTTGTGAGAAGGCGAAACGTGTAAATGAAGCCAAGGCTAAGGCTGAGGAACAATTAACGCTCAGTAAGCACTACACAGCGATTTCTGAAGAGATTACTAAACTTACAGGTATGCCTTACAATCTTAGCGTCAAAGTTCACCGTGACGTATATCGAAGAGGTAAAGATGCAATTACTGGAGAGAAGTTTGAATCAATGGAAGATAAGTTTCTATGGATTCCTGACAAGGTGAAGGTGATTGATCGTGGTTGGATTGAGAAAGGGGATTTTATTGTTGTACATAGAAATACACAAGAGTTGCTTGACAAACTTTCGGTTTGTGGTAACTTAAAGGTATCGGCATTGAATATTTTGAAGCATGTATAAAGGAGTAACAAGATGAAAAATAATCGACCAATTGAAGTTGGACAGGTACGTATGCTTAAGAAGTTTGGGGACGGCACTGGTTGGGAGAGTAGTATGTATGTCGTATCCAACCTTCAAGATGATTCAGCGAAAGTTATTTACATCACAGGAGAATGGAAGGGTCGTAATGGTACTTGGTCTCTTCATCTCATTGAAGAAGATATCGTAGTAATGTAAGGAGAATTAAATGTATTTAGAATTAAAACACAACAATGAAACATACACACTAGAAGTGGAATACACTCCTCGACTGGCATTCGAACCAAATCTGGCTAATTCTCGTGATGACCTCTTAGATGATTTGGAAGTGGTGTGTATTATGGATGAAGCAGGTAATGATGTTACAGATACCTGTACAATTACTAATGAACAGATTATTCGTGAGATTGAATTGAACAAAGAAGCTGAGGGTGATACAATCTGGACACGAGATGAACTTACAATGAAACATATCGCTGATGATAGTGATTGGTACACAGAGGAGATGTACAATGTTTGATAAAGGATCACTTTGTAAAGTGGAGTTGGCTAAGATGCTTGGGTTAGAGTTGACAGGTTATTGTACAGAAAGTGTACGTCCTTGGGAGATTAAGGAACTTTTAGATTTTGAATACCAGACCATCGAACGAACTTTTAATACAAGGATTACTGTAGAGGTTGACCAAGGAGACCTATCTGAAAAGAACCTCAACATTAAGCATGAAGATTTGGTACGAGAAGGTGATATTAAAGTTTGTGTTAAACAGGTAGAGGATTTAATCTGGGAACGTGCTGCAGATGAATACTTAGGTAAGGTTAAGGCATTGGTTGAGACGATTAAGGTATAAAATAAAGGTTAAGGAGGATTTATGATTGGAGCACCCACTGAAGAAGAATGGTTCGGGATTAGAATGCATGCCCAAGATTTTCAACTACATACAACACTTCAACCTAATGCAGGACATACTGGTTGTGGGATGATTGTAAAAGTTGAAGATATCCCAGAAAGCCGTCAGGGACTCTACAACAGTAAGGAAAATAAACTCTACACAGTGTTGACAGATTTTGGTAACACCTTTATATTGACCGTAGAGGAGCTAGAAACGGCATATACTATTACTGGTGTGGAGAAAGATCCTCAAAGTAGATTTATGCGACAACAAGAGTTGTTACGTGAAGCTTGGGATAAGTATTTTAAATAAGGGGACAATTAAAGCACATTCTGGGCAGTGTGCTTTGCTTGGGCTGAAAGATTAATAGGAGGAAGGTATGAGTGTTGAAAAAGAATTGTATGTAGTTCAAAGGTCTAAGAATGTAAAGGGTACAATTGTATATGAAGATTTTGTTAAACTAGCCAGTAACGGTTCTGTAACTTTTGTCAAAGATTTGATTAAAGCTACTAAACTCACTGCATTGGATGGTAGTGATATTCTAGAGGATATGGAAAGTACTGGAAGGTTAGTTAAAATAACTTCACTACTTAAAGGAAAACACTAAATGATTCAACGACACGAAGAAGATGAACGTTATTGGCGATGGGATTATGATTGTCCACATTGTGATACTGAATATATGGCTACAGGTTGTCATGAAACAGACCAAGGTGAACAGGAATGCGAGGTCTGTGAGAAGACTTTTGTGGTGGAGATTGAATATGATCCTATTTATTGTGTGAGTATAATTGAAACGGAAGAGGAGGAGTGATGGGAGAAAAGAAAAGAAAACATGTAACAATATACACAGATGGAAGCGCATTAAAGTCAAAATCGGGTGGCTACCACGGTGGTGCAGGTTGTGTCCTAATTGCAAGTAATGGTCAAGAGAAACACATCTCTGAACCCATCGAAGGTGGCACTAATAACGTTTCTGAAATCCTTGCTGCAGCTATTGGACTGGAAGCCTTAAAAGAGCCATGCGATGTTACCTTATTAACTGATAGTCAGTACGTAATCAAAAGTATGACGGATTGGATCTCGGGTTGGAAGCGTAGAGGGTGGAAAACCCAAAACAAAGGTGACGTTAAGAACAAAGAACATCTTGTAAGGTTGGATAAGCTTTGCAGAATCCACAACGTAGAATGGGTGTGGGTAAAGGGTCATAGTGGTGATAAATATAATGAACTTGCTGATCGATTAGCTGTTGAGGCAAGTACCAAACTCAAGGAGTCCGAATGTCAGTAAGTGCTAAGAAAGGAAGAACATTTACCCAGTATTACCGTAATGAAAAACCACTGACGGTTGAAGAGGTTACTACCTTCCCTTGTGTTGCTGTTCCTCAGATGGATATTATTGAAGAAGATGCTGAGTTTTACGAAATCCGTTCAGAGTATAGCCAAGAAGATGGAGAGACTCTAGTAGCTACTTATCTTCCTTATTACAACCAAGAAGGTAAACTTACAGGGTATAAACGTAGAGATTGGACAAAAGATAAAGAGGAGCATGGTCACTTTACAGTTGTTGGAGTAGTCAAGGTAAACAGTAAACTCTTTGGTCAACACAAGTGTAAAACCAATAAGAAGAAACGCCTATATTATGCCGAAGGTGAGGGCGATGTTATTGCCATCCGAAGGGCGCTTTTAGACTCTTTGAAAGGCACTGACTTTGAAGGTATGGAAACAATGATACCCAATGTAGTAGGTTTGAATTGCGGAGCTGGTAATGCTGCACAGTCCACACTTCACAATGAAGATTTCCTAAGGTCTTTTAAAGAGATTGCTTGTCTCATGGATAATGACTCGGCTACAGAACTGGAACGATCCAAAGGTATAAAGAAGGGTTCTGAGGCTACAGAAGATATTGCATCTACCTTACTTGCTGATAACTTTTTTGTTGTAGAATTTCCGGAGAAGATTAAAGATCCTCGTGAATGGTTCAAGGCAGACCCTGAAGGTTTTGCTAAGAAGATTACTTGGGAACTTAAAAAGTTCAGCCCTGAAAAAATCATGGGTCTTGAGGACATCGATGTTAAATCTCTTCGTAAAAAGAAGAAGAACGGCATCCCTCTACGTAACCTGAAAAAACTTCAAGAGTTAACAAAATCTCCTATTAAAGGGGAATTGTGGACACTTACAGCACCATCGGGTGCGGGGAAATCAACCATTGCTCGTGATATTGAATTTGATATAGCTAACTACCTGATGTACGGGTTGTCCGAAACAGATCATTTCCAAGATAATGAGTTTACTGTTTGCAAAGATGGAAATCCCAGACTTGCAGATTTCGAGGAAGATGAAAAGTTAGGGATTATCCGTTTAGAGGAAGATTATGAAGAGACTGTTAATTCTTTATATGCAATGGATCTAGGTGTTGAAGCGAAATCATTTAACGAAGACCCTGAAAAGTACCTAACAGAAGAGGAACACGATAACCTGCACAAGAAGTGGACAGAGAAAGGTGTACTTAAAATACTTGATCATTTTGGTTCAATGAAGATTGATTTACTTATCTCTAAACTAAAACAGATGGTTGCCTTTGGTTGTAAATGGTTTATAATTGACCATTTCAGTATGCTTGTTTCCGGACTGCGTTCAGGTAATGATGTTAAAGAGTTGGACATTATTATGACTGAGCTTGCAGCATTTTGTAAACAGTATGGGGTTTTCATTTTAGGTGTGAGTCACATCAGTCGTAAAAAAATTGATCCTCCCAAAGATAAGGACGGAAACCCTCTTGCATTCTTCCTCCCTGTCAGAAAAGAAGACATGAGGGGGTCAGCAGCTCTTGAACAGTTATCTTGGGTGGTAATTATGCTCGAACCTGAGGAGTTACCTAACCGAAGCCGTGGACGGGTAAGACTCGTTGTAGGTAAGAACCGGAGAGGTAAGAAACTTGGATATGCTGATATCCTTTGGCAAAACGAGGATGGGACATACACCGATGCAAGTGAATGGGAAGTGGATGGGTTCTGTTACGTACACAATGGAGAAACAGTTCATTGTTTTAATGAAATCGAAATTCCTGTACCTAACTCGCTTGCCGAAAAGAACCATAAACCGACAGAGGAGAGTGTTGAAAAACCTGAACCTGTTGAAATTTCAGAACCAGATGAGGATGAACCCTTTTAAGGAGGACTATGAAAGGTTTATATATATTTGATACCGAAAGTGATGGATTGGCAGGTAAATCAATCCGTCCTGAAGATCACATGACTAAATTCCATGTGTTGTTATTCAAGGAGTATGGCAAGGATAACTGGAACATCTTTCTAGACAAAAACCACGAAGAGTTTGAGGAAGCCAAAGAGTTCGTAGAAGGGAAGGGAGTAAATCTATCCATCTATGACTTGAATGAGTTCAACGAATGGATTGTTAAAGATCCTGTAGCCATAGGGTGTCAAAACTTAGAGGGCTTTGATATGTTAGCTTTCGAGTTCGCTCTTGGGACAACTTATCAAAAACTTCCAGTAGAAAAGATCAATGGTAAGGAAGTAAGAGTATTCGATACCTTGAGCATGTCTCGATATCTCTACCCAGATCGACCTCTTCCGCGCGGGTGTCCTGCTAAAGTTCCTAACCCTAACGGAGGAAAAGCTAAAACAATCGGTGCTCACTCCCTTGAAGCTTGGGGTCACAAGGTTGCCAATAAGAAGGTTGAGATTGAGGATTGGCAGGGATTACCTCTTTGGAAATATTGTGATCGTGTATGGGAAGATGTCATCATTAACGAACTTCAGTGGCAAGCCCTTATCCGAGAAATGAAGGACGGATCTCAAAAAGGTGTGGATTGGAGAGTTCCTTTGAAACACGGTCTGGAGGCTGATCACTTAATGGTTCTGCAAGAGCAGACGGGTGTAAGGTTTGATGAAGAATCTGCTTGGGTATTACTTGAGAGAATAGATAAGATGATGGAAGACATTGAATTATCTGTTGAGCCTAGGCTTCCTCTTAAGGATGTTCCTAAATCAAAAATCCCTAATATTCCAAAAGAACCCTTTGACAAGCAAGGTAATATAAGCCATCACGGTTGGAATTACGTGGAAAAGGTATTAGAATTTCCTGTAGATAGATCAGCACTTGAATTTAAATCTCCACCCAAGACAGCGTTCAAGAAAACAGGAGGATTATCCGTAGCAGGTGTAAACTATTGCCTTAAACACGGTGTTGACAACGAAGATGAGATGGCGGATTTCATCAGATCTCAACGAAAGAAAGAACAGACTCTTTCACCCTTAAATCAGGAAGATTTGGAAAAAGCTACTAAACTACTGAAAGAAAGGTACATGCCTGAAAAGTGGCTTAAGGAACCTATGAGGCTTTCCAATCAGGAAGACATCAAAGAATGGTTGGCTAAGGAATCTGGTTGGGTACCTACTCTTTTCAATACGAAAAATGCAACGATTGACGGATTCAAGAAAACCCTACCTGATCCTATTATTGAAGAGAATTGTTGGAAATACATTGAAAGTGTAAAAGAGTCAGTTTACTTGAAATATATTTCTGAGGAGATGGGTGTTAATATTGCCAAGATAACTTCCACCTCACATCCTGATTTTAAAAAGATAGTTAAGAAGGGCAGGTTCTTGATTACATCTCCCAAACTTAAGGATGAACGAGGTGAGTTATGTCCTAACCTTGATCGTATTGATGGTGAGATGGCTAAACAAATTGTTAAATGGCTTTCTCTGAGGAACCGAAGAAGTGTTATAAAATCTAAAGACGAGAAAAAGAACACTGGTTGGTTGAATCATCCTCGTTTGAAACTCGATGGAAGATTACCTGCTAGGTACACAGGTCTCACTCCGACATTCCGTAGGAAGCACAACATCGTAGCGAATATCCCCTCTACCGATGCTTTACTGGGTCATGAGATGCGTAGTCTATTCTGTGTTGAAGAAGGTAATTGGCAGTTAGGTATCGACGGTTCAAACCTTGAAGGCATGGTTGCTGCAGAGGCTGCTTGGGACTTCGATGATGGTGCTTATTATCGTAGCTTGTCAGGTGACCCCCACTGCTACACAGGGGACGTTGAGATACTCACAGAAGGAAGAGGATGGGTGAGGTTTGACAAATTAGAAGATAATGATCTAGTTGCCCAATACTCAGAAAGTGGAATTGTCTCTTACGTAACCCCTTCGGAAGTAGTTCGTATGGATTTTTCAGGAAAAATGTACAATTTTGTAAGCAAGGATATCGATCTTGACGTTACCTTTAATCATCGTATGGTTGTTAAGGATGCAAGAAGACCTGACAAGGTAAAAATTGTTACTGCAGAGAACTATAGTACCAACAATGGATCTTTGAGAAATGTAGTGTCCGGTAAATTCCTAGGTGGTGATTTAAGTTTAGATCCTGTACTGATTAGACTGTTAGTTGCAATCCAAGCAGATGGGTATTTAAATGATAAAGGGGATGCAAGGTTCAGTTTCCGAAAAGATCGAAAATTAAATCAGTTTTTAGATATCCTTGAGATGTTTGAAACCGACTTTACTGTAGATTCTAGAGGAGATTACCGTGTCCACTTAAAAGGCGCTTATAACCTGATCAGTGGATACCTTACTCCCTGCAAGAACTTTAAGAAATCGTTGCTTTCTTTAGATCTTAAATCTCGTGAGGTTTTTCTTGAGGAGATAACTAAATGGGATGGTTGGTGTTGCAAGTCCAATGGGTTTTACTCTCAGCTAAACGAGCGCCACGACAGTGTCGATATCGTTCACACTATTGCAAACCTAAGTGGTAAGAAAACTTACATCTGCTATATCGACGAGGAAAAGTTTATGGGTAAAGGTAAAGTATCTAAACGTCTAACTTTCAGTTTAAATGAAGATCCTTTAAAAACCAGATCTTGTCTACCAGTTGTTAAATCTTCTTACGATTACGAGGGAAAGGTGTACTGTGTAACTGTTCCTACAGGTATGATCTTAGTCAAAAGGAATGATAAGATTGTAGTTTCTGGAAACACAACAAACGCTAAAGCTTATAGTTTGGCTTCAGGGCAAGAAGTGAGTCGAGGAGGTGGTAAGGGTATTACGTACGGTATTATGTATGGTGCTCAAGCCCCTAAGATTGCCTCTATGCTAGGTGTTAGTAAGGAGATAGGTCAAAAAGTAATTGATGCGTTCTGGGACACTAACTACGGTCTTAAAGGGCGTAAGGAATACCTTGAGAAATTCTGGGAATCTACAGGTAAGAAGTATATCCTAGGTTTTGATAACCGTAAGATTTGGATTCGTTCAAAGCACAGTCTTCTAAATGCCTTCCTTCAATCTGGCGGTGCTATAGGAATGGACTTAGCAGGAATCATCTGGCACAAGAAGGCGCTTGAAGAAGGTCTTCTGGAAAAGGGTGCTAAGAGAACGATCTACTACCATAAACTCGTTGTGGCTTCACATCGTGAGGTGTGTCGAAAAACTCCGTTAATTCAGGGGAACCTTAGTTAGGCTACTAATTATTGTCGGGAAGACAAGTGTTAGTATGTTAGTAGAAGGCAATCCTGAGCATCTGAAAAGGTGTGCAGAGACTAAGGGGTAGTGCCCTGTAGGGGTTCAAGTGAACTTCGAAAAGCGGAGAACCTGATAAACGTCAGGTTGTGATATAGTCCAATTACATAAGAAATTATGGAAAAGGTGTAACGGCCTTAAAATTAAAGGATGAGTACCAGATCGAAATTCCACCAAATCTTATCAGATTTAAAGAGTTTCCCACTGGCTTCAATGACAAAGGTTTCGTTGAAACAGTTCTTAAAGATGTAGCAAAATCTAAGAAGAATAAGAAAGCAGGTAAGGAATACAAATCGGCTAAGGAAATGTGTGAAGAGTATAACATTACAATGGATCAGTTAAAGCAGGTAATTAATGCTGAAACTGAATCCAAGGAACTGGAAGGAGGTAAGTTCCTGCTGTCAGGTAATGTCAAGGTTCTTCCAAACGGTAATGTAGCAAGAGCCTACTCAAGAACTGGTGAATTAATGGTTAAGGCTATTGAAGAAGCTTATGTTCAAATGGGTTTCCGAGTACCTATTACGGGAGAATACCTTTTCGGAAAGAACTGGGCAGATTGTCACTAAGTCCTTGATTTACAAGAAGTTTTAATACTTTACAAACACTTTATATTTGCTATAATGGTAAGTATAAAGTGTTTTTAGGAGGTATAATGGATAATACAGGACAAACTATTAAAGTGGTTGATGGCATTTTAGAGACTTGGAAGGATATAATGATTGAAGATGTTGCAGGACTGTATCAAATATCTAACTACGGTCGGGTTAAATCTAAGGCTAGAATAGATACTGCAGGAAGGCAAAGGAAGGAGAAGATATTGCGTTGGAGGAAAAACGGAGGACGTAGTAAGCAAACTCCATACTACCATGTCTGCCTTTGTTTAGGATCTTGGCAGAAGAATTTCAAAATACACCAATTAGTAGCAAGACACTTCGTAGGTGGTTATTTTGAAGGGGCAACAGTTAATCACGAAGATGGAGACAAAAGCAATAACTTTTATAAAAACTTATCTTGGATGACATTGAAGGATAATTGTCAGCACAGAAATGATAATGACCTGTTAATCAATGTGAAAGGTCACGATCATGGTCGGCAGAAGCTTACTGAATCCGAAGTTGAGTACATATACCACAATTACATGCTAAACAAACCAAGAGATGCATTTAATGCCGCAGAGTTGGGTAGACAATACGGAGTTCACGGAAGGGCAATACTAAATATTTACAGAAAAGAGGCTTGGGGTTGGTTGACAGATCGCATAGATAAAGAGTATGAAGCACTTGACAAGAAATAAAATTAGGTACAAGGTATCTACAAACTAACTAAGGAGCCCAATATGAAAAATTTAGACAAACTTATAAACACGTTACAAGAAATCTACTCTTCTGGGGATCGAGACGAATGTTCACATAAACATGTAATTAACGGGATGTGTCAGCTTATTTTAGGAGGGGCACCTTCCGACTCCGGTAATTATTATGATTATGGGACTTGTGGTATTCCTTGGTGGTTTGAGGATTACGATTTGCCTTATGAAGAATGGCCTGAAAGAGTATTCTGTGAACAGTTATGGATTAATGCAGAAGAATTGTACCAAAATCTTTCTGATAATGATAAACAAGTTTTCTTGACAGATTATAATCCTTTTGTATTTACAAATTTCAAAGAAGACCACTCTTTTTGGTTAGATGAGTATGACAAAAATGGAAACACTAAATAGTCACTCACGACACCCCGAAGTGTTACAACATATGTTAAACATAATTAAGGACAACCTATGACCATCACCACAGCCTCTCACCTTCTCTACAAACCACGGGATACAACTTACCGTGTGTTACACCATAATGTGAAGATTAAACAACCTGACGGCTCATGGAAACTCGGATGTGTGTACATGTGCCCAGAAGGTAAAATCTACACTCGCCCATATGATATGTTTGATGATCGTTGGGAGATACCTAGAAAATAATTAAACAACTCTATTGACACATACTAGCGCTTATCGTATTATTTCTCTCAGACAACAACGTTTGAGAGGATTTTTATTATGACCAAACAACTATACATGTTCATCAACGATCCAGTTGACAGATACTACATCGAATCGTACACTAAGTACATCACCACTGTAGAAGGTTTCGCTGATATGTTAGCTAATGATAAGTTTCTTAGTGATACTAAATTGCTAGACACTTTCTTTCAAGAAATTCAAAGTTTCTCATTGACAAATCCAGATCATAACGGTAATATTACGGTACGAATTACAGGGGTGGGCTGGTTCCACGAAATTGAAACCATTGAACGTGGATTGATTCCTGTCACAACTTTTATGTAAGGAGAACATCATGCAAGAATTTAAAATTTACTCGACAAACAAAATGATTCTTGATAAAGTATGTCACAACTTCGATATCGATATGGATTACTTAGGAGAAGATATCGGCAAGGGTTATGTATCCGACGGTAATACACTTCGTGTTTTTGTAAAAAGCAGTGAGGTTGATCAGGATCACACTATCTTAGATATCACCTTGCAATATGTACAGACATCAACACTATTTGGTGGGTTGGGAGTTTTGTAATATGAAAACTTTCTTGGTTAGTCCTCAATCACGACTAGGTATGAAGGTGATCAACTATGTCAATTGGAAATACAACAATACACGTAGTTGTTGCTGTATAACTGTTACGGATTGTTGTATTAAGGTTGTTACACGTTGCCACAAGAAGGATCATTGGCCTGTTAAATTGCGTAACAAATACCGTCGACACGCTGTACATTCTGAATACGTTAACCAAGATCAAATGAATGATTTGTGGAGTTTCCCAAGGAAGGTTTAAATAAAAATATTTGTTTTACCTCTTTACAACCAAATAAATATCAAGTAATATCATTACATCAAACAATAGGGAGGCTGAACCATGACGTTCGACCAATTCATTCAAGAATATTACAGCTTGATCTCAGATCCAAAAGTAGGGCACACGTACCGCCTAGGTCAACACTTTATCAACTTATTCATCAAAGATAGTTCATCACCTAGATTTCAAAAACTATGGAATGAACGTAACTTTAAGCTTGCAAAGTTTGAAATTTGTGAGTATATCAACGAAGTACAATGGGATTACGAAGATTTACCATTATTAATTAAGGAGAAACACTATGACAACTAAACTAACAACTCAACAACTATGCCTAATCAAAAACGTTACAGGTGATGATACTAAAGCTGCAGCTCGATTACAAATGCAAATTGAATCACAACTCAAGGATGTAACTATTGCTTATATTCTAGGTGCTATTCTTGGTGGACTAGGTGTACATCGTATGTATGCAGGTCAGATCATGCTAGGTATTATTCAATTCATCACAGTATGTATGGTATTTGGTGTGGTGTGGGTACTTGCTGACGTATTCCTGACTAAAGGTGTAATTGAAGCAGCTAATGACAAGATTGTGCAAGATGCAATTAATGCGTATGAGATTTTGAAATAAGGAGGGCTTATGAAACTAAAATCAATCATGTATGCACTAGGTTACGGTAAGGCTCGTAAACAACTTGTCCGTTCTGAAGGTGCTCGTCGGGTTAAACAGGCTGAGAAGATGGCTTATGAACGTTGCAAGATTTTACGTGACGGAACTAATACTGTGGTGCACATTAGTAAAGAACGTTCACAGGGACTTACAGGAACCTTCAAGTATATGTTCGGGGATTTTGATGAAGTTAAATAAACATTTGATTTACACCTAACATCACGATATAATTAGAGACTCAATAACATTCAAACACTACCATCAACCTTACAATAATCAGTCAAGAGTTTGGTATAGGTGTTTGGGCTGTTATTACTGTAACATTTCACTGTAGAGATGCAGGAACAGCACATTTCGAAATGGAGACATTTCAATAGTATTAATTTTATAAGGAGAGATATTTTTTATGGCTAATTTTACTAAGAAAGCAAACAACGGTTCACAAGGTGGTGGTTCATCAGATTACGATGCAGAGGCTTGGAATTCATGGAACACTTACCTACACGAACAACATCCTGCTAAGAAAGGTGAACAAAAAGGTACTAAGAACCGCAAAAGTAAGGTGATTTCCGGTGTGACCAACTTTGTGTTCGATATGGGCACTCCTCCAGCACCAGACAATGAATGGAAAGTTAAAGATGATTGGGTAGCTCCAACTAACTCAGAAGGTGAAACAGACTACACAGATGGTGTATACTCTGATTACGAAATTGAGTTCATGAAAGAGAATCCTAACACAGATTTTATCTGGACTAAGGAGTGGAATGACGGTGCTAAGAAGATGCAAACAGTACGTAAGCAAACTTCACCTGCTCAATCTGCCCAAGAATACGGTGTGTGTGTGGACTTTCCTTCATGGTTGGTTGACTACTCTAAACACCCTAATGCTCCGGAAGGTGCAGAAGAAAACTTACGACCTATGCGTGTTAGCTTGAATGGTAAATTCCGTGGTGAGGTTCAACGACCAATTACATTCGAAACTCATTGGAAATCTGGGGAAGTTAGTGACAAGAACCTTATCCGTAAGATCTGTGCTGCTGCAGGTCGTGATGAAGAGTTGAAAGAGTCTGGTTGGGACATTGGTACTGTGGCAGGTGCAGTATGTAATTTCAAAGTCACTTCTGATCTAAATGATACAGGTGATGCGGTATTCTATACAGCTTCTGCAAGTTCTCCTACGGCAATCGAAGATATGTACAATCCGATGGATGAAGATGAGTTGATTGCTTCTGCTGAACAACAGATCAAGAAAGTTACAGATAATGAATATTTAGCCCCATTCACTGGTGTTCTTCTTGATATGGACATGGAAGATTATACTGATGAACTACTGGAAATGGTACATTCAACAGGTAACGCTCATGCATTTATCAAACGTGCAGAGATGTCTCAGAGTGTATTAATTGAGGGTACCTCTAAAGCAGGTAAAGATTACTCATTCGAGAAGGGTGTGGATTATGACACTACTAACTTTGCTAAGGCTTACGAGAAATGGAAGCAGAAGAAAGATAAGGAAACATCGTCTAATTCTTCCTCTAAGGCATCTAGTAAGGGACTAAGTGGTGAAGGCAAGCAAACACCTAAGGAAGAAGGTAAAGCTGCTGAGGATGGCTCTGAGAAGGAATCACCAAAGGTCAATGCAAGTAAACCTCAACCTGTGAAAAGTGAACCTGTAGTATTGGATGAGGATGAACTTGATATACCATTCTGATAAGTGGTTGATTTATAAGAAGTTTTACCAATACTTTATACGATTCGGTGAAATTCATGGTAAGAAAATGTTACATTGTATGTAATAATTTGATATAAAGTAAACCCACACCGTAATGGTGTGGGTTTACTAATAACTAAGTTAAAGGAGAGTAATTATGAAAAGTTATAATCCAATCCTCGCCACCTTTTTCCGCAACTTCTTTTAACTCTTGGTTACTTACACTTCCGGAATCACCCATAATAAGTAACATACCTGTTACACACCCCATAATAACAGTATTGTACATTGTCATTATAGAGCTTTGCAAAGTTAGTGCCTAGGTGGGGTTTTGTGTAATGTGACTGCTAAGTTGAGATTCACTTATGAATTAATTCTTTAATTAATCAACTATTATTAAAAAATCTTCAGTGTCGTCTATAAACGCAATTTCTTTTATCTCGCCATTTATATCATGAATCTCGATTTTTAAATCTTGGTTTAAAGCATCTTGTCTTTTTATTACATTTCCGTCCATTGAGTGGCTCCTGTATTATTGTTTACTGTGGCTCTAAATCTTCTACCATCATCGGTTTTACTGTAAGTATCCCCTACAAGCCCAGGAACCAGAGTTACTGTTGGATCATCAGTTCCGTGTATCCATCGCCCGCCAAATGTGGATATGTTAGCTAGGGGAGAACCCCCGCCCGTAAATCCTGATACAGATTGTGCAAAAACTGCGTCTCTCGCCTCCACTATCAAAGCGCCGGATGAGGCCGCGTTAACAGTAAGGAAAGAGATGGACTGTGCAACTCTAGTTTTTACAGTCCCCAGCTTTAACACGCCTTTATATGTCGAGTTTCCAAGCATTCGAATAGCTCTATCTGATGCATCTATGCGCATATCATCCCCGATTTCAATAGCCCCTCCCTGCAAGGAGTCGATACCTAAATCAAAACCGCTGCTAATAAAGCCTCGTCCTACAGCCCTAATCCAATTATTATCGTCTCTGTCATAAGGTGACGTGTCAATGCCAATTGCGGTATCTGTAGGTTGCTTATTGAATGTCAGGATTTTAGGATTTACTAGCTCTATGAGTCTATCAATGACGCCTGATGACGCAAGACTCCATCTGACCGCAACAGCCGTGACAGACTCCCCGCCAGATCCGCTGAACTCTGCGGTTATGGTTGGGTTTTCTAACCTCATAGTACCTATATCAGCAAAGAATCCACTAGCTCCAGACTGACCTGTCACACGCAACTTTGAGTTCTTGCCGTATATATTACTTGTGCCGTCACCAGTGAATGTAATACTGGATCCCTGCATCATATTCATGCGACTAATGTCAACAACCCCCCCGTCTCGAATGTCCAATTCCACACTGTTGTTTGTAGTAACTCCCGTCAAATCAACACTAGCGGATCTAGTACCCCCGAAACCGAGAGAGTCAAATTCCAGATTGATTGATATCGCATTTGGTGCAATATCGTCAGTAAAACCCCTAGCACTTATTTTACTGTAACCTCCTGATGCGGTAATACCACCTCGAAAGCACGCCCTTGAGTAGGCGTAATCGGCAATTAAATCACAGTTATTGTAAACAAGTACACCATCACCACAAGAGTTGATTAACTTAACGCTGGGGTGTAGTTTAAGTCTTGCCCTGCCTTTTTTGTTTGCATCTGCCCCCCAAAATATCAAGTGAGATTGTTCTTTCTCAAAACCAGTGAAAGGACTTCTATTATCTCTATTTCCATCTAGTGTTCCATTCATGATTTCCCAAAGTGGTGAGTCATAATCAGAGCTGTAAACGGGTTGTCCCGTTATCTCATCTTGAGACGTCAACAACCTAAACCAGTTTCCAAGACCATCAGCTTGCTTAAGTGTTGAGCCATTCAAGTCTAGAGTTACAGGTATTGCTGGGTTACAGAAATGCATATCTAATCCGTTATAGATCACACCTCTTTCAAGCACCAATTTCCCACCCCCTAGTGACTGTATCCTCTTGAGGCAAAAGTCAAACAAATCACGTTTGTTGGAAAACATATGGGTAAAGTCAGACGCCTCTACCAACCACTGTCCATCCTTAGATGTATCAACCTCATGCCTAGTAGCCACCCTACCCTGCTCAAACTTCACAGACCCAAGCGGTGTTGGATTGCCACCTGTATCCTCAAGCGCATCAACACCAACTGTTACGCGATACTCGTCACCAACCATGGAGAACGACACACCGCGCGCGCGAGGCTTACCATCAAAGTCAGCAACAGAAGCAGCAAATTCAGTGACGTATTCTAAGGCTCCGGAATTACTTACAGTAAAATATAAATCTCCTCCTGTGAAAGATACATACCCGTTATCATAAGTTAACCCTTGGATGCCAGTTGAACCTGCAAACACTCCTGAGAAGATCTCAACCCCTGCCAGTACATCTTGAGGTGTCGAATTTACTACAAGAGAAGATGGTATCAAAAAATTATGGTTTGATAATAAGTTAGTGTTACCAACTGTAGAGTAAATTTCATCCTTTAGGGAATCTTCACCTTTACTGTACAAATTACTGTCAGCAGAAGGGGCATTGCTTGTTGATGAGTAAGGTAAAGTTACCCCTGATTTAACAAAATATACCTTACCTTGAAATGTAGTAAAACTTACTGTATCAGGAAATTGAATACCTGTAACATGTTCACCTAAGTGGTTATAACCATTACGACGTGCCCAAGATAAAATACCTGCTAAATTCAGTCCGATACGTTTATCGATAGTCCCCTGACGTAGTATTGCCTGATCATCTACACCAAGAGTATTTGTTGATTGTAAATTTGGAATTTGTGCCATTTGTTTTAAATCCTATTAGTGTTTTCTGACAACCCAGATGAATCCTGTTAGGTTATCTGATGTCATATCTGGAAGATTATTACCATAAGTTGCAAAAAGGGTTGGGGTATCTGTCACTGAAATTGCTTGCCCGTTCATATGAAGCATGTTATCTTCAATTGGTAAGGTATCTGGATAAGGGAATGGACAGATATTAGACGGTGCAGCATGGTTTGTAAGAAGGTAAAATAACTGGTTCAATTGTTGAGCCGTAACTCCATGTAACCTACCCCATCCCTGTAACCACTCTTCCTCCTGAATCTCCCGTCTTTGATTATTACCCTTTACAGGGTCTTGTGTCAGCTCAGAGGCAAACACTTTAAGTTGTTGATCACTCATTTACAGAGACTCCTGCTACTTGTAATTTTTCTATATCTGTACTGTTAAGGTTGACGAATAAAGGATTAACTTCATTACCGTCAAACCATTCGTAATCTTCTACTGCACCGAGAGGATTAATGAAAGAGAATTCATTTATTTCCCAAGGTAATAGTGTTTCATTCAATACTGCAGCTTCTATACCTTCCACTACAAGAGGCTCTACTGTGCTCGCATCTACCTGTAATTCCAAGACAACATCCGATGTACCATCAAATAAAGTAAACTCTGCAGGGTCTTCCCATTCAATAATTTCCCTACCTATTGTGTCTGGATCATATTGAACCTGTTCACCTTGAAGGTTTAGAAATAAACTACCTGTACTACTAGATCCTAATACGAGTTCTAAAGTTTCTGAAACTCCGGCAGATACCACAGCGTTGAAAAGTTCTAAACCTATTGTCCCCTCTTCCCAAGCAGGAAAGAAACTTTTATTCTCAGTATCCTGAACAATTACAACATTGGTTGTTACAGGTTTTATATCTTGGACAATTTCCCACAAAGTTTTATCGGCATTCTTCTCTCCATCAAAAATAATTTGACCGAAAGACAAGATACCCTCTGCTATACGTACTCTGTCAGATTCTGTATAAGTTTTTACAATGTCGTAAACTACTGGTGGTGTACCATCAGATTTGTTTATTGCTATCTTAAGTTGGAGGGATTGTCTATACTCTTCATCATCCTGACCTGCACGAGGTTGACCTACAATATACCCGATATAATCAAGCCATACTCCTGTGACAGTATTTAAATCTTTCTGCTTGGATAGTTGAATCAGAGATTCTTCAACCTCCTCCATTTGTCTCAAGAAAGCTGTCAGGAACGTCTTTAATTTTTCTGATTCTGAAAAGACACTAGTAAGTCGGTTTATACCCTGATCTATATGGTCAAGTTTTTCAATTGTCATAAAACCTTCCCTTATGTGGTTATAATTACACGACTCACGTCAAAATCTAAACTACTTACATCATTAACTGGAATGCGTACAAGTGACCATGCAGGCGTATCTGTAGGAGATGCCGTAACCGCAACTTGAATATTGGACTGAATATACACACCTTGTACAGAATACAACGGTGCAAAGAATTTAGTAGGTTCTAAATCATCACCTTGATCCATTTGAGTAAGTCCGTAATTTACTACAGCATTTCTCATACGATCTTCACCATCAGCAGGGAATTGTTCTTCCTCATTAATAGAATAAACTGCCCTTACCCATGCATATTCTGTAGTTGGTCGGCTAAACTTAACACCTTGTGTATCACCGTTTTGATCAATTATCGTTTTCTCGATATCACCATGCATTTGCCCAAATAAAGGCTTAGTGGTGTGTAGCACTTCTGCAATTTCATTCTCATCACCACCTGCCACAAATGTCTCGTAATGCTTCCTAGGAACACCTGTAACAGTATCATCTACTAAGGTATCATTCACTACAATGTATGCACTTGTAACACCGTTTACTTGGCTCAGAGCTGTCTCAATGGAAGGTTTAGTTGCTGTACCTGTAGACTCTTCCCTTTCATCCATACGTTGACGTAATTCAGCATCTGTTTCTGTATCACGACCATTTTGAAAAGCTACAAGGTTTGTAACACTCTGGATACCAAGTATAGAAGTTACTAATGTGGTGATAGTGTTCGCGTCAAAGTTAACTTCATTACCTGTCAATGCTGATTCTGAACTTACCAAACCACCAACTGAATCTAGGTTAATATTACTAGAGTTGGTAGTTGTTAATTCGTTATTGAAAGATGGGAATGTGATTGTAATTGTTAAAGCATTAGTATCCAATACTACAGGAAAAGAAGTAACAGTGTTTAGTTGTATTTCAAGTCCTTGTAAGATGTTAAGTTCTGTAGATCCTAGTCCCGAATTATAAGTTGCCGTACTGCCTTCAACAGAGATACTATAAGCTGTATTATCTTGTACTGAATTGAGTGAAAATACAGATTGGTAACAGTTTGCACGGTTAAGTGTGTGCTCTACTTGAGTAAGTACTGCCCTGCCTTCTGCATCCTTACATGCTGTAAATTGAGGAATGAAAGTATTTTGATCACCAGTAAACAAGATAGAACCTGTGGAACCCGATTGTTTGATTCGTGTCAACCCTGCAATTCGGGCTAGGAAATCTAAATATTGACCTTCCGCAGTTTCTCTATTCTGTGTAAAAGCTACTGCTTCTGATAAGTCCCAATTATCTTTAGCTGATGCCGCAATGATCTGTATAATCTGACCTGCAACACTTTCAGGATTGGTAGGAAACTCTTCGCCCAGTCCTATTTTTAATTCTTCAACAATCTCATCAATGATTGCCTGTTTTGGTTTAGGAATAAAACCTTTATCAGTTACTCCGTAAGACATGTTTTCTTACCACCTAATTAATTATAAATAGAGAAGGTAGGGTTGAAACTCTATTGTCTCTCCGTCTACGGTATTAATCTGAGCTGTATAGGTCATTGTCCTAGTACCTCTATCAAAATCGTAACTACTTTCTACACTCTCTACAAATGGTTGACGAGATAAATGACGATCAAGTTCTCGTTTGATAAATATTTCTGGGTCTGGAAAGTTGTTCCCTAGAAAGAATCTTACATTATCTGCTACAGAAACATCTGGATTCTTGATCCAAGGTAATCCATAATTGATATGGGTGAAGAACTCTCCAAGGTTTAGGGATAATCCTAGCAAAATAAGTTGGGAATAAGCTTCACGAGAAGTAGTCAATCTTAGCCCACCTTCCGTAACTAAATCTTTGGTTTCCCAATCTAAAAGTAAATCTACCATTATTCCATAGCTCCTGTAGGTCTTCCTTCCGCATCTGTATGAATATGCGTGTTTACCACAACACCGTTGATAGTTACTGTACCATTGATATCCATATCCACTGCAAAGCTTGCACTACCTCCACCTAATCCTGCATAAGTACTTGCATAGACACCTGCATTAGCATTAACAACACCTTCTGATGTGGTTGTACCTTGAGTAGTGGTGTCACCTTCGACTGTCAGATTACCTTTGATTGTAGTACCGTTGTTGACAGTGAGGTGAGATGCGGTAATGTCGTAACTACCTTGTGCAGTACATTTAATATTTCCAGAAGTGGTTGTGGAGATATCACCACTTGGTGTTACAGTGATCTTCGTACTTTTACCTTCTATCTCAAGATTTGTTAGACTTGGGTTGTTGTGATTCTTACGTGTACCCCCTTCAAGTTTAACAAAGCAGTCTTCTAATCCCGCCACGTCATTTACTTGTTGAGTAACCACATCACCAAATCCATCAAGGTATCGAGATAAATCTTTACGTGACCAATATAAGGTAACAGGGTCACCTACAGAAACAGGGAATCTAAATTTCCATCCACCAAACCTAGGGAGGTTGACAAATACTTTTTCAAGTTTTATAGTACCTGCTTCAACCTGACCTTTAGTTTCATATAAATCTTGGATAAGAACTTCCACACTGACACATTGAAGTTTTTCATAATCTTTAGTGTTAGTTATTCTAGCAGGTAATGTAGTGTATTCTTGCTCTGAAACCTTAGATGCACTTTCCAGTAATTTCTCTTTCAAAGAAGAGACTGCAACATCATATGTGGTCATTACAACCCCTCCTTATTGTTGTATCTTATAAGGAATATTATAGCACGAAACAAGAAGTGTTCTCAATTACAAAGATTCCAATTTAAGGACAGATACCCAAGTATTACTTACGGTATCCAAGATAAATCTGTTAGCTTTTACCATATAGGTTCCTTTATACTCTTTAGTAATGTCGTCATCTGGAACAGTTACACACTGACCAACCTCAACAGGGAGGAAGAAAGTATTCAAGGTCAATTCACGGAGTTTGATATTCGAATCTTTATCTCCAGTGTCTACTTTATCTGTAGTATCTTCTATCTCGATAATTGCATCTAAAGGAAGTATGAAGTTGGTCTTGATAAAGTTGGTATAATCTTGCCCTTTCAATCGGTAAGGTACAATAACAATTTTACCGTTTATATGAGAATAGGACAGGTTGTGTTTTGCCATGATCTTGTCAAAGTTAGTAACCAAACTACCTACAAATGTTCTACCACCTGTACGGTAGCGATCCTTTACATCTTCCAATCCAACAGTACCAATAGCTGTACCTGAGAATCTACCTGCCATATCGATTATAACATCACGCTCACTTACATCTTCTGGATAGTTAAGGTTAACGATAGTATTTTTAGCAGCATGAGCATTGGTAGCACACTTTATAATATGGACAACACCCTCTCTATCTTTTCTAGTCTTAACTGATACCACATCACCTGCATAGAATTGTACAACTTTTTGTTGGTATCCTGCTTCAATGATAATTACTGCACGTTCATTGGTAATGATGTCAATAAACTCTTGGTTAATATTCCACAGCTCTAGTGTGGAGTTTTCTGAGTCACTACCATTTTTAGATAAAGCGTTACTTCCGTCAAATGAGAAACTATAACCCCTGCGGTTGTATCCATCTTCTACTAGGTTAGATATAAACTTAGAGTAAGAGGGCTTAGTTTCAACCCCTTGTTGTAGTTGTCTACTTTGAAGTGCTTCAGGTATTACAGATAATTCTTGCTGTGTGTAAGTATCTATTTCAGGCTTAACACCCACAGTTATACGATAAGACGGTTCCCAATTTTCTTTCCAAGGTAACTCTTTCATTATTTCTCCTTAGGAATTACTTAACACTTCTTCACGATCCATGTAATATAGTCTGAACCGTTTTCCGTCTCCGAAATTATCCTTACCAACTGTATACACATTATCACCTAGTCCTTTCTCAGACTCAGTATCTCCGCAAAACAGTAACCCTGTAGGTAGTTTGTCTGTGTAAGCTGTGTTAAGGATTTGTTGGTTCGGCATAAGCTTTACACTACCTTGAATTAAGGCGTCATACTGAGCTTCTCCGGAATCAAGGAACTGATCCATCTTAAACAGTGACGGGTCATAGATTGCCAAGTACCAACCTGAGTTTCGGAAACCCCTCTTAACTAAAGCATTGTTCCAGTGCATGTGAAATATATATTCTACAGAATCAAGGATTACTGGAAATACTTGATTGTAGTTTGTTGAGTCAAACTCTATACGTACCATACTATAATCCTGATTCTATTCCTAATAACGACCTGCCATCTTCCTCTACGCCACGAAGGATAGTTACACGTTCTTTCTCTTCAACTTCAGTCTTACCCCCTTTACCATTTGTAGGAGATGAGCCATCCGCATTCGCACCTGCACTTTGTTCTGGAGGAAGAAATAAAGTACCAACTGTAGCTGCTTGACTTATCCACAATTCTCGTACAGATAAAGTAACAGTGACTGCATTTAAAAATCTATCTAAATTAACAGAACAAGATTCAATAACACAGTCTTCAATATCGTCCATCAATTCCACAGACTTATCTGTATAAAGTGTGAATCGTTGCTTACCTTCAATCAGAGAGTCAATCTGTCTTTGGAAGTCGATAGGATTAAGATTATCTTGTTGGTGAAGACCTTTTGAATAAGTAACAATACCGCTCATGTTTACGGTTTTAAGTCCAGTAGTGTATCCATCACTAATCTCCTTACCGGACATAATAGACTTGCTTGTGATTTGGTTTTCCCTACTTACAGAGATATTCTGCTCACAATCTAAGCAAATTACTGTTTCGCCATCAGGGGCGATGATATAAGCTTTACTCATTAATTTTACCTATAAAAATAAACCCAACCCGAAGGTTGGGCTATATTAGCTTGTTGATTAGCGATAGTTAGGATCGAATGCACGATTCATTGCACGATTCACAGATTCCGCCATTGCAGGTTTAGTTGCAACTGCTTCTGCCACCTTATTACCATCAATATCTACTGAGACGTGAATAGGGGACTGAGGTGGTTGGAATACAGATTGTTGACGAGGTTGCATGAATGCTTCATGGTTGTACGGCATAACACCTTTAGCTGTACCTACATCTTGATTGACACCCATACCAAAGAATTTACCAATAGCTATCATCTTGTCCCAGATATAATCTATCTTCTCTACCCACCCTTCAAAAGGGTTCGGGATATCGTTAATGTTAAACCTAAGCAATGTCTTCTTGCCTGTTGGAGAGAAGAATTCTGCAATTTCTTCCAGAACACCCAACCCTAAATAAAACGGCAGGAACATCCTAGTAGCAATCTTAGCTACAACACCCATTACTGCGCGTAACCCGCCGAAGTGTTTAACAATACGTCCAAGAATCGGAGAGAATTTAATCAGCGGAATAAGAGCTAAAGCTACCCAATCACCGAAAGTCTCCATTGCAGAGTTAACTCCGTGAAGGATACTGCCTAATGCACTGAACACTGGATCTAGTACATTCTCTACTAACCAAGCTAACCCTTTGAAAACTTTACCCATAGTTTTACCGAATTCAGTGAACAAGGTTTCGTTTTCTTTAATCATTTCAGCTAATGAGTTGAATAGGTCTGTTAATCCTTCACCCCATCCAGATGTGAAAATAGTGTCGCCTGCAATCTGAGTTGCATTAACTAGTCGGTTCATAGCAACACGGTTGGAATCCATTGCCTTGTCTAAGCCTGTTGCAGCAGTTTCTCGTAACCTCTTCGAGAAGTGTGGGAGGACCTCATTAGCCATGACTTTACCCTCTTCCATAAGCTTCATCAAACTCTTAACAGAACCGTCGGTAGAGATCCCTGCATCCATCGCAGCTTTAGCCATAACTTGAAGTGCATTGGGCATGACTTCCCCAAGCTGACCTTTAAGCTCTTCTGACATCACTTGACCTTTCGACATTATTTGCGTTAAAGCTGTGAACGCCCTACCACTTTCGTCTGCACTAAGACCTAATACAGTGGACATTTCTGCCATACCAAGGAAAGATTCTCTTAGATCAGTATCTGATAAGTCACCTTGGGCTGCTACCATTTTAGCATACTGTTTGGAAGATTCCTTGAAACCTACACCCAATCTCATTGCTTGTTCTTTAACAAACCCTAGGTTTTCTGCTGCAAGTTCTGAATTACCTGACACAGTCAACATAGTATTACTCACTGCTTCTAGGTCTTGTCCTGTCTGAGTAATAAACACACCACCTGCTGCCACAGCAAATGCACTAACCATATTACCTGCAAACTCTTTACTAGAAGCTTCCATACGACTCACTAGGAAGGATTTCTTCTTAGCTAGACGTAAGCTTGCACGTTCCTGAGCAACTATCTTACGCATCTCTGCGGAGGTTTTAGCTTTAGCTAGTCTTGCTCGAATATTCTCTTGTGCTGTACGGTGAGCTGCACTAGCTTCTTTCTCCGTCATCAAGGCAGAGTTCATGATTGTTGCACGGGTTTTTTCTAGACTAGATAACCGTTGAGCATCGATACGTTCTTGTCGCATCTTCTCTTTGGTGACTTTCTGTTCTGCAGCGTACCGTTCCTTAGCTTGCTTCTTGAGGAAGTTTTGAGTATTCTTATCGATACGTGCCCCTACAAAATCATCCACAGGTTTTGGCTTAGGAGTACCACCTGAAGAGGTTGGAGGTTTCGTAGGTTTGGCTGCTTGGGCTTGAAGATTCTTCATCTTCTGAAGGAGAGCAATTTGCCGCTTAAGCGCTGCCTCCCTCCCTTTGTCAAAGTTATTAGCTGCCTTCTTAAATTTATTAAGGGCTGATATACCCTCTTTAATCTGGACAGCTATTTCATAATTCATATCACTCACATTGCATTACCTCTATCTATGTTTGTTATGCATTTCTTCTTGCTTACGTTCCCACTCTACACCACTATCGTAAGCTTTCTGACGATCTTCACAGAAGTCTACATACAATTCTAACTCAACAAACTGTTGCCAACACCATTTATAGAGAAGGGTATTCGTATCAATATTACAGAAGTCAGATTTAGTCAGGGCATGGAGGCGGGAGAGGTGTGCAAGGTGTGGGTAACGTTCTAAGGCGTACTCGGCAATTAACTTGCTTCGTTTGTATCCTGTTGGGCTGAGTCCGTCTGGAACTGAGTCTTCATCTTGTTGAGCATTGGACTTACCGTTTCGATCACGGAACGGAACATACTGTTCTTGCCCACTTGTTTCATAAAAAAACTTAGGAGGTTACCTCGGAACGCATAAATTAGTAGTTCTAAATAATCACCTTCATATTCTTCTGAGGATAAATGTTGTACCCAATCTACCTTTACCCACTCGTCCTTCTGATCATCCTTCATTTCAAGAGATTTTAGCAACTTGTCCTGCAGTTCCAAGAAATGATCTTCAGTGAGGTGTTGTTGTAGGTGGGTAATTGCTTGAGTAAATACAAACTCGTTGCTGTGAGCATCAGTGTAGATCTCATCCAACTCTTTTTGCACATCACTTTTACCGAGTTTAATATCAGCCATGACACCTAAGCTAGGGGAGACAGCAGAGAGTAGCTTAAAACCTTCAGCTGAAGTGGTGATTACGTTAAATTTGGACACACGATACTTAGTACCGTTGATAGTGGTTGGGTCTAGTTTATGTTCAGAAAAGATCATGAATATTCCTCCAAGGGTTGGTGATTATTTTGTTATCGTTATAAGGTTATTATAGCATGAAACAGGAAAGCCCTGCATCAATTAAGACGAGGGCTTGGTTGAGGGACTAGTAGCGATTAACTGTTGCGTACGGGAATGCAGCTTGTAAGATATCTTTTATATCATGTACGTTGTCTGGACAATCTGTAAAGATACGTGAAGTTTTGGCTAAATCTTTTCGGTATAGGTAGGACATATCACATACCATGTCACCTAAGAGGTCATTAGTTTCAGGTACACCAATAATTTCACAAATCTCTTCATAAAAGTCTTCAAAAATATCTAAAGTCATTTCGCCTTCTTCATCCATGATAAGTTTGTAAGGATAACACATACCGTTAATCTCAAACACACAACTTACCACTAATTCCTCTACTATATCGTCCCAGTAGAAATTCACTTGTTTCAATTCCATAATATTCTCCTTATTACATACCTTCAATATATTCAATTTTGTTAGGGCTGAGTGGTTCTCTATTAACTGTAAGATCCTCGGTATTGCATCTAAAGTCCTAGTCTCACTATTCCATCCCGAATCAAAATAATAACCTTCCTTTTCGGTAACATCAAGTATATATTGCTCTGTGTCCCACACCTCTTGGTGTAATCCTTTGTAAACAGCAATAACTTCTATTGAATCTCTGTTATATCCAGATTCCTTGATAATACCTGTAGAACTGGTCATCCTCTGTTCTATATTTATTGCCCTTCCTACCTTGGAATAATCATCTTTAAATCTCATCACGTAGAGATGGTCGGACTCTTTAACCTTATCAGGCATGTACCCGTTAGCCCAACCTAGTGCTTTTCTCTTCTCTGCCGCACACTTATAACATCTATGATCAGTATCTACTAGTCTTGAAGCTCTTTGTTTAATATTGTGGCCGTTTTGACATATAAGGTGTACTTTACTTTTAGAGTTGAAACTGTCCCCCTCTTCCCAACCTAAAAAGGTAATTCCCTCTTGATCACAAATCCTCTTAACCCTGTATTCTTGTTGTCCTTTTGTCCACCTATAATTACTACTACACCTGCATGGGTTTGAGCCTCTAAGTAAAGAATCTCTGTTTGTTTTGAACACTCCCGAACACAACCCATTAGTCACAAACTCATCTTCACTACAAATTCCACAGGTCATAAACCAATCTCTATAAAGTCCTTGTGTATTAGGCACATCTGTTCTCCAAAAATTACTACCTTCTTTGAAATTTCCAGACTCTGTTACCTTTAAGATTAATTCATCATCTTTACGCAAAGACTCTCTGGTAATTATATTACTTCCTTTTACATCACCTCCTGCATCCCTTAAGAGGTGACTAACTGTAGTAGTCCATGTACGGTCTGTCTTAGGGTTGTAAAGTTTTAAATAGGTTTTGACACCTTTGAATTTTTCTGCAAAACCTTTAAACTCGTAACCTCTTTCTTCACACTTACGAGAGACCATTACCTCTACTTGAAATTTTGACCACTTATACCCAGTAGAGCAACCACACGGTACAGAACCTTTCTTTTCTATCGGATGGATTGCGGAGTATAAACTTCCTTTAGGAAATAACTCTTGGTCTTTATCGCAAACATCGCATGACAGTACGTAAAGTATGTTGGAATCTTTCGTAGGTTTCACATCTATTAATGTTAAAGTGTTACCTTTGTGAGTTTTAAGTTCCTTACCTATATTATTTTTCCAAGAAGGTTCCTGTCTACTGCAGTCACAGGGAACTTGTCCATTTTTCAACCTAGCCTTGGTGGACTTCAAAGATCCGTAAGGGTGTTCTTCAAGGGTAGAACAAATACTGCACTCCACTATATATTTACTGTTCCAAGCCCCGTTCTTTCCCAAAGCCATATCCATATCTCTCACAGTTACAACAGAACCTTTCTTGGTCTCTACCTTGAAATCTATAAAACTTAATCTAGATTCTGTCCTTTCTAACCTGTCACGTTTTTCTTTGTAACTCATCGAACCTCCCTGCCAAATATAAATCTAATTGTTCTTGTGTATAATACCTACGGTTCGTGGGTGTGCGGTAAGCAGGCAGTATTCCCATCTTATCCCACCTTTGTAAGGTTTTAACACACTTACCGATAAGCTTTCCAAACTCCCTAGGTGCGTACATAATAATCTCCTTTTGTCTACGTTTATACACACTATATTATCAGGAGTTAAACAGGTTTGTCAAATAGAAGATAAAAGAAAACCCACACCGCGATGGTGTGGGCTATTAACAAGATTACTTGAGTACGAAATCTTTAATGTTAGCTAGTACGCTGATAGGGTCGTCAGTATTGATAACCTTAGAGATACGGAAACTTACAGTACGCTCCCCTGCGGTAGCAGCCCAATCGCTGTCGCCAACTGACACAAGACAGGCGTTCCAGCCCACAAAGGAATTACCCTGTACGGGGTCTTCATGAGTAATTACACCTTGGAAGGGAATAGAAAACACATCTCCGATAAGTTGCACCCCTGCCGCGATTTGATCGATACGCTTAAGTGCTTCTGAACCTTGTCGTAAGGTGATTGTGTAAGTACCTGATTGATCAGCAAGTTGCGACACACAAGCATTGCCCATAAGGTCAATATCCATCTGCTGCAGATCTCCTGCCTTAGATAAATTACTGCCTAAGTAGCCGTCTGTCAAGTTTACACCGTTCCAAGTGATTCGTTGACTGGCTGATGCATAGTTGCTCATTTATTATTCTCCTTATACTGCTACATCGTCAGCTTGGTAAGTAAGTACACCATCTACGATCACAAAATGCACCGCACCTGCGAGGTAAGCTTTAAATTCCAGACCTTCAAGGGTACGTTGTGCTTGTGATGCAAAGCTGAATGACTCAGGGATTGTCACGGGTTCGAATCCAGTAAACAAACCTAGATTGACACCGTCAGAAAGTACACTATTTAAAGTATCTGACATACGTGATGCAGATGATTGTGCAAACGTAATAGGGTCTGCTGCATTGTCTGCCTGTGTAAGTAGTGTTAGGCCGCGCTGAATCATTGTCAGTTTAGTCCAATCACCGATAACAACATTCTGAATCCATTGACCTTGTCCACGAGCTGAAGTACCATCTTTACCAGTTTTGGTAATTGTTAGGCCGAATTCAGTGAAACGTACTGTTGCATTACGGTCAGTAATGTAACCTGCTTCTGCTTTAGTAAGTAGACGACCTAATACTGGATGACGAGCTGCAGGGACACTCATGTTCTGGTTAAATGCTGAACCTTTAGTGCCTTCTACGAAACTGCCCACATAACATTCGTGTGTGATTTCTGGGAAGATTTCAGAACTTTGATCATGCCACTCACTAGTAGTGCGACGATAGTTACCATCTTCAAGTAGACCAAGAATGTCTGCTGAGTTTGAAGGATCAGTCTGGGCAATGATAGTTTCCGGTGCTGCAGAAGATGTACGGAAGATCTTTGGTGTATCCGAAGACTCGGTCGCTTCAATCACTGTTGCCATAGCCGTAACCCATGCCGTATCACGGATAGTGGAAGTTGCACGGTACCACTGGTCTGGATTCTCTGACATCAAATCTTCGAAAGCTTGTGCTGCTGTGGTTGATGTTGTGAAAGTGATTGGCAGATTATCTGTAAGTTCAGAGATAATCATTTGACGATCAGCAGCTTCTGTGATTTCTAGGTCTGTACTGTTATCAGTGAATACTACATCAGAAGCTGTAATACCTGCGGCGGTGGCTGCCAACTCAAGACCTGCAGTGATTTCTGCTACAGTGGCATCTGTATCGGATGTAAAGGAAACCTCTACGGCATCGTGAATAGTTGACATATCCGTAGTGTTAAGCACGGTCAGCTTGAAAGAGTACTCCTTGCTATTCTCTACTACAGGAGTTAAGATTGCATCATCAACAGCTACACGAGCTAGATAGATCGGAAGACTACGACTACCAGCACCCTTGAAACCTGCCTGAAGTGCCTTGTAAGCATCTGAATCTTTTGGTAGAGTTACGTCTGTAATATCATAGTAAGGTGTTGAAAACTCACGAGTGAACGCATGTGGTGTGAAGATAGCAACTCGTGAAAGGCTAGCTACCGATGCGATTCCTGTGGCTTCTTTTACATTTACAGAAACGCTTGGAAAATAAGGCATAATTAAATGCTCCTTGTATTGTTCTTATATTATGCATAAATAAGATGCAACTATTGTTGTCTTATACGAGTATTATATCATTTTTGCTTGACAACAAACAAGTTATCATCTATGTAGTTGGATGTGACGGTGCTTGAATTTCAAAATCCGCAGGGTTTACATTGGTTTCGTCTTGATTAACAACTTCACCGCCCGTCATAGTAACCTTGGTCAAAACATTACCTTCAGTAATCACTTCCCTGACGATCATATCTAAACTAAAAGTCATCACACTAGAATCCTCGTAGTCTGTATAACCTAAACTTGGAATAGGCGTGACTGTAAAATCCCTTGATAATGTGCCCTGAACCTTCGACCAAAACCCATTCCTAGTATTTTCTTCTCGGATTCTACTCAAAAATTTCTGTAGAATACCTGCACTATCAAGTCTACCCGTTTGCAATACTTCATCGATACCCCCTGCTTCAACCGTAACCTGATAGGTACTTCGGATGTATCGATCATAGTACGGGTAAAACCTTAGTCCATCTCCGGTACCTAAGTCTCTTTCTAACGATCCTGTTGCCCAATTTTCTGATACTGTTGTCATTGGCAATGATGTGACAATCAATCGTGGATAGTCTTGCTCTAATACCTTCTGTCCCATACCAAACGCTGCAGGTTTACCGATAGCGGCTTGCACTTTAACATCAGTATCAATAGTCATATTAACTGATGTAGGTGCTGAAGTGATACGGTAACCTTCTTTAGCTACAACTGTAAGGTACATCTCTGCATCTTCACTGTAATCTACTACAGCTTCAGCGAACACAGGAAACCCTTGTGTGTTGTAATCATTAACAATATTTGTAGTGACTTCTGATACTGATTCTGTCCCTGCGGCTATGTGGGCTAATGTAACGTTAATTACTGTTCCGGTACTAATCTCTGTAACATCAAAACTCAAGTCGTACTGTGTCTCTGAAGCCGTCACACGGTATGGATGAGCCAATACTCGCAAACTTGCTAAGTGCTCCGGAATAATCTCACCTATGGCTTCAGCAATAAGTCCTGAATGTCTGAGAGGACTGAAATCCTCAATTGGTTCTATATTGATCACAGCTTGCCCTCCTTGACCAAAATATAGTTGTAGCTATTACTGTCCAACAACTCCATACCATCATCCTCGAACCACTCTTCTTTATCAAACACCTTATAACCGACCTTCCTTTTTCCAGTTTCAGGGTTAGAGAGGTAGATTGTGTCACACATGGAGGCATCGTCATTTTGCTCACGGTATGTGTTTAGGTTATGGTCACAGAGTAGCCATCTGCTATCTTTTAAACTGATACCTGTAGGAAGGTATTCACTCTCTTCCGCTTCCATCGGCTCAATAAAGCAGTCGGACAAGCTTTGATAGGTAGTTACTTTATCACCCTCATAGTACACCCCATTATCCCAGTAAGGGTCAGTAGCTGTGACTACTTCTTTATATACAGACTGCCCTTGCAACATTGTAAAATTTGACATTAATTTACCACCTTACCGTTGATACGTACCTTCCAAGCATCCATGAGTTGTCCTGTCTCTATCATGGGTGTGTTTTTACCCTTAAGTGAAACTGTGTATGGACTATTCGGAGCTAATTTGGTCGTACTTCCAAATACATAATTCTTTGTATAATCTAACAAACCTTCTAGGTATGGTTTGAATACATCTTCAGGTTTCATGGTACCTTTCTTATTGAGGTTGCTAAAATATTTATCCATACCTGACCTGAGTATATCCTCCCCATTGAACGAAAGTTTTGCAACTAGAGCTACGTTCCTAGGAGGCAGATTATTTGCACTACTTCCCGCTGCATGTATCCAATGGAGATCTGTGTACAACATACCTGATGGTTCGTGTATTCCATCTTCCACTGTAACCCCTACAGAGCCTGTGGTAGATTGAAGGGCTTTAAGACGACGTTCTAGCTCATCTAGATTACTGGACACCTTCTTTATGCCCATTGCAATATTCATATGATCGTTCTCCTATCTATACGTATCATTATACCATGAATCTTATTTCAAATTATATGTTGACAGATGTAACTAATCGCGTTAAAGTGTCATCACTAACTTGAATTGAGGGGAAATAATTATGAACAAAGAAGTTAAACTTGAAGTACGAGACATCCTATCACCCCTGATCCTGCAAGACCGTGACACGGCTATGAAGATTGCTGACACTCCAGAGTGGGAAGGTGGTGAAGGTATTCTAGAGATGAATATCAAGGTGAACGGAGTTACTGTAGATACTGAAATCTTCCGTAAAGTTATGGAAGACATGTGGTAACAAGCTAACGACAAGGCTCGTGATAGTGTTGATGCAGATAAGTACCAAGAACGTGTACAAGAAGCTGCAAAGAAGATTGTCCAAGATTGTGCTGATGACCTTATGGAGACAATGGAGAATCTACAAGATAAGCTTCGAAATAGTGACAACCTAATCAAATGGGAATGGGAGAAATAATTATGTGGGCAACTAAAGAACAACTAATCTTATCTGACAACGACCAAGAATGGATCGACCAATTTAAAGAGTTGATGGGTGTGGAATACAAACCATCTGAAATTGAAATCGACAAAGAAACTGGCATTGCTTTTCATTTTGGCACAGACAGTTATCTTAAATGGTCTTACGATAATGTAGAAGATTGCATTTGCGATCACTTAATGGGTAACGAAGAAGGTATCATGATTATTGATGGATTAGCTGATATCCAAACTGCTCGACAATCAGGTAAAGAGTTTATTCAAACTTATGGGCTTACAGATATGTCATATGATGACCAAGAGATTGTTGATAACCTTCTTACGAACTATCCAGAACTAAAACACTTAGCTAACGGAGATGAGTCATACATTATCAACTTAGAAATTGCTGAAGGTGGTGTACGATTTCACAAGAACGGGGGTTATCGTGGTGGAGATGATGTAGGTGAAAGTGTATATGACAGCCCTGCAGACGAGTATCTTATGTTTTCTGTTTTTAAAGTGAGTAAGTAGTATGAAGATTCTTAAAGAGGTGATACACTATTTCAGTAAAGAAGCTAGAATCCAACGTGTCTGGGATAAAAAGTCTGACGAGGAAATCCTAGAGGCATACAAAGATAATCGAATATGGTACAGTAACCTTAAATTCTTACAGTTCACTTCTAATTTTTCACTCTGGAAACAAGTAAACTATCGATACGACAAACTAATAAAGCCGCAAATGGATAAAAGAAACCTTTGGAGCAAGTTATGAAAAAGCTATTAACAGGACTTCTAACCGTCCCCCTATTACTTAGTTGTGTTCACACAGAACCTGATCAAACTTACGTATCAGAAACCAACATTCAAAACGTAGAGAAAATATTCGTAGGTATTCCTTGGTTGCTTGGGGCTGAAGGTTCTGCTGTACGTCTTAATGAAGAGTGGATGGTCACTGCTGCACACAATGCCTTGATTATGGAATTGAAACTTGAAGAGGTATATTACCATCCAACCTGTGATATCGCTGTTTACCGTGATAAAGGTGAGGGTAAAAGTGAAGTCGGTAATTGGAACTTCGGGGAAACGTTGTACAGTGTAGGTTACCCAACTCTTCAACATATCAAGGTACGTGAACATAAATACCTACAAAATGTAACCAACCCTGACCACCGTTACAAAAATTGTGTGGTTGCCGCAACAGAGGGTAAATCTACTATTGGGCAAAGTGGTGGTGGCGTGTATAATGATCGTAATGAATTAGTCGGTATTATACATGGAACATGGAAACAATTACATAACTTCGATGGAAGTGTAAATAACGAAGGTGGTATGTTGTTTACCTCATTATATGTTGTACAAGATTGGTTATATGAAATTACAGGAGAGCAGTATTTTGAATAGGAAGTTTACAATTAAAATTATGGGACAGGTTTTCGAATCTGACGAAGAGGGTATGTTAAATCTTAATGAGATTAAAAACAAACTAAGCCTCCCTGAAAGTAAGAAACCTAGTCGATGGACTAACAACTATTCGAAGTCCTTTTTAGAGAGCCGAAATCTCGTACTTAAAGAAATCAAGCACTTAGGTGCAGGTACGACTAAATATTATGCAGGTGACGAAGAAGCTATCATAGGGTATGCTATGTTCGTTAGTGTTGAGTTTTACCGACAAGTTATCAAAGCTTTTGTAGAACTACGACAAGGCAACCTTACTAAAGCTGCGGAGATTGCTGCTGACACTATGTCCGAAGCTGATGCACATTATTTGAAACGTCAAGCTCGAATCAAAGGTATGGTTTGGAGTGAGGCATGTGCTTATAGTGGTATTTATCATGCAAACAAGTGTCGTGATATGTTGATGGATCACCCAAAGTTTAAATACTTTGAGAAATCTGGTAATGGTAAATTCTTCGTCACAGAAGATGGTGAAGATATTGGTTACTTCTATAATCGCGGAAATAAGTTCTCAAGTAATACAACGTTACGTGTAACGCCTGAAGGACGTGAGTGGTTACGTGATAATCGTGATTGGTTCAACAATGCAACAGAATCTTACATCAATACTCCAGAAGGATTACACTAATGAATAAACTATTACTAAGCGGAGCTGTCATGGCTTCGCTATTTTCGTACCCTACGTTTGCCATTGAAAAGGATAAACAACTTCACCTAGGCGTTTCTACAGCCATTGGTACCTACTCTCAATACCACCTTGAGGATTGGAAAACTTCAATGCTTGTATGTTCTTCTGTCGGTGCTGTAAAGGAGGTTTACGATGAGATTGACTACGGTGGTTTTGATTCTAAAGATATGGTTTACAATGTAATCGGTTGTGGTATTGGAGTTTTTACCGGAAATATGTTGACAGTGTTGAAACAGGATGATACTGTAGCTTTGTCTTTTGAAATAAAGTTTTAATTAAGGAGAAAATTATGAAGGTTTACACACTATCCCACTACTGCAACGGAGAAGGTACTAATTTGTTAAAGATTTACCGTAACGCTCCGGAACTAAAAGATCTACTGTCTTACCGTGATATCTACAGCGAGGAGTGTCTACCTCTCAAAGTAGTACAGACTTTATTAGAAAAAGGTACCACTGGGGGTGAGGAAGGTTACGAGATCGAAGAGATTGAAGTAGAGGAGAATTGATATGTCTAATTTATTCGAAAACTTAAAGTCAGCAATCGTAGAAGGTATTGATTGTGCAAAACAACCATATGAAGAATCTTCCTCAGAAGCTCACAGTGGGGAGTTATCAGAAATGGAATGTGATGGTATGACTGTACCACCTATCGAGCCGTCAGATGAAGCTGAGGAAGAATCAGACACTAATATGTTGTTACGTGACCTTGGTCGAGGAGGTAATTGATGGATAAAACCGAAGAAATCCTGAACTGGTATATTAGATGTATTGAGTCAGGTACTATTTGCTGTCGTACAGAGAAACATTACATGGAAAATTACCCTCTCCAATATAATGAGGCAATACTTCAACACAGGAAATTAGTAATTGATTCTAAATTTCCAAAGAAGGGGAGTGTTTTATGAAACCACACCTGTATTACGCATTAAAACATTTCTGTAATACTAAGAGGGATTACGATTACGGACGAGGTGAAGATTGGTGGCACACTCGTGATGAGGTATGTCGCTTCGAAGTTGATCACTGGGAATGTGAATGGAGCGAATACCAACAAAAGTTCACGTATCATTACAAAACTCTTGACAGACCTTTAAGTATCATAGATAATTACCACACACAAAAGTTATACGAATGGTTGATTAAACGTTAAGGAGAGATTATGATTACTTTAAAAACAGAATGCGGAAAAACTAAAGATTTAGGTATTAGCTCCGAGTGTTGGGAACTTTTGACCAAGGAGACCCGTAGGGCTATCATGTTAGAATTTCTTGAAGATAATTTTGATGTCTTCGCTTATGATGAAAATGATGAGTATACAGGGTATTGTTTATGAGAAGAAGAAACTTACAGGCAATAATCACAGTACACTATTCAGATGTTTCTGATATCGGAGGTACTCTTTGTGTAGAGGATTCGGAACTGATAATCCAACCCTTACATGCAGAGATGGAAGCTAACATGGCTTGTTACGAAGATTGTCTTATGTTTTACAAGGACATGTTGGAGACTCTTGAAGATGAGCGTGACCTAGAGATCTTACCAAACTCCCTATACGCTACAATCTTCAAGGTGGAAATTATCTATACTGAAGATTACTACGGCGAGGTGGACAGTGACTGGGCTTTCGAATTAATTGACCATGCAAAGATTGGCTCCTTTGATGAAGATAACAACTTGACTTATTGGGATGAACGTGTACAATATGACTTTGAAATGATTGAATTAGCTTAAGGAGAAATGCTATGAATGAACAATTACAAAACGCACTTACTCAAATGATTGATAAAGCTATGACAGGTGTTGATGCATCTGTGGACTTTCTTTCAGCAGAAATCCCTGAGGTTGTACACCAGTTGCTACTCTGGTATGCGGTGAGTAATATGGTTTATGCTGCACTCGGTGCTGTAGTTTTATATTTGTGTTACTGTGTTGTAAGAAAACCTAAAGGTAAAGGTGAGAATTGGATGTGGAATTACTGTGAGTACAAAGAGAAACACACCATGACAAGTGAATCTATCCTTGGGTTCTTAATTATCTTCCCTGCCTTTGTTGGATTTGCACTTCTATCTAATGTTATGGAAAGCTTGAAAATTTGGATTGCACCTAAGATCTGGCTAATTGAATACGCATCTGATTTGGTTAAATAAAAAGGGGGTGGAATACTATGAACAAGATCCTACTACCACTATTGGGTACCCTATTTGCATCGACAACACAGGCATCTATTGTCTTAGAGGAAAAACCTGAAGTATACAAATATCAATGCAACTATTCCACCAAAGAGGATCCTAATGGTAACCGTACACTGGTTGTTGTTTGGGGTGAAGTGGACTCCCTAGCTGAGTTGAAAGGTAAGCAAGAAGTTATCGTAGAAGCTGATGGTGAGTCTAAGATTATCAAGGTTGGTAATTGTACGGTTGAGATGTAGACGGCTTTGGTCGTCTTTGTTTTAGAATAAGTCTTTGCGTGTTGTGCAATAGTATGTTATAATATAAGTATAGAAAGGAGAAATGTATGAAACTAGTTAGTGTTGGACGATTACTAAAAGAAGCTTACCTAGAACCGTCAGGTATGTCATTAAACACATTAGCAAAACAATTAGAAGTGTCGCCATCTACATTGAGTCGTGTACTTACTGACAAGTCTGTACTTACTGTGGATATGGCAATCAAGTTGGAAAAGGTGTGGCCTCGTAAAGCCTATACTTGGCTAAATCATCAGGTTAAACATCAGTTACAAGAGGTAGGTTATGACATTAAAATTACTAACGTAAGTGTATGATTAACCTAGTGAAATACCTATTTCTTGTACGTGTGGTCTATTCTTTCATGTGAGTCAGTTATTAAAGGGAGGTTTATGAGATATACATTTGATACTGAAGTTCATAAGAAAATAAAAGATTACTCTAAACCTCTTCTTAATGAATTTTTAGAGTACTTATTACAGGAAGAACATATAAAGAGTAGAACACCTAATAGAATTAAGGTTGCATCTACTGCATTGTACGTTTTTATTAATAATTGTTATTTGTCATCTGTCAACCATTCTAAGGTTTTGACAGTAACATTTAGGACTAAAGTTTATGCCAAAGGTTATATTGTAAATGGTAAACAATCAAAAGTTAAAGTAAGTTTACAATATACTAAGTGGTTATTCGACTTTCTTCAGCACAGAAACTTAGGGTATCTAAATAAAGGCGGGGCAATTTTTGAATCTGTAAAAATTAATGGTAAGTATAAACCGAAATTAGTATCAACTGAGAGATCCACTTTTGAATTTAATCATGATATTTATGAAGACATGTTAAATCTAAATGAAGATATCAAGTTTAAACCGGTAACAAATGTTATGATTCTAAGGGATAAAGATAAGAATGATATTACTTTTAGCCTCCCAAGAAGTAAGGTAAGTATTAAAAACCTTTTACTAAATGTGAACAGGGAAATGGCAGATATAAAAGTTTTTGACCCAGTAAAGAAGAAGCACTACAAACTTCAGCTTAAGAAAGTGTTCAATGTGTGTTTTAATCGAGGAGGGAGAATGTACGATCTAGGAATACAGAATTTACCAAAACATGAAAGATACAGACTTCTTATAGATGATAAAGAAACCTGTGTCTTTGATTTTAAAGCTTTTGAAACCTCACTATTATACTCTATACAAGGTGTGAAAATGGAAGGTGATCCGTACAAAATAAGTATCAATGGGTATGATCCTGATACACTACGTAAGATTTGTAAAATGATTATGACAAGAATCTACTATTGCAAGGATCGATCAGAACTGCAAGCTTCTGTCAGTAAATCTGTTACTGAGGACATGTGTGTAGATAAGCTTTTTGAGAAGGGTTTCTTGCCAGAAAGGAGAATACCTGTAGGTCATATAATTGATATCTTAGTTGAAAAACATGAACCTATTATGGAGTATTTTTACGGTAAAGGAGATTACGACCCTAGTCATGTGGGAAGCTTGGTGATGGATTATATATTAGAATATATGATACAAAACTATAAAACAGCTATCATACCTGTGTTCGATGAAGTGATTTGTGATAAAGATTTCGCTTATGAAGTTCAGGAGGTTATGAAGAAGGCGTACCACTATGTAGTAGGTACAGATATGAATTGTATGATTGTTAGAGAGAAGTGATTATGATTAGTAAAGAGAGACTGTTAAAAGGTTACATCAAGAATGATATTAAACAAGGTGGTGAACTCTTCAATAAGTGGAGAGAGGCTTGTTTGCTGTATGAGTTCGGAACAAAGTGGATGTCCCACAGCGTAGAGGAAACCTTTAAGGATGTTGAAGCGTGTTACATTGATCGTTTTGGAGATCTTAATGGTGCTAACTTTCTTGCGTACTTCAAAATGAACGCACCAGACTATGTAGAACTTACCCTTGCAGATTTTGAAGATAATTTTAATAACGTTAGTATGGAAAATACTAAGTGCCGTTATGAAAAGGTAGACATATCTCCTGCAGAGATCTACTCAGCAATGTTGAATGGTGAAACGTTTTATGTAAACGAACAAGAGATGTACTGGAATGGTAATGCATTTTGGTGTGATTGTGAGCGAGTACGTTTCATTGAAGATACTCACGAAGTATGTCGTAAAGTAGAGGTAACTTGGCAAGATGAGGTGTTGGATTACTTAAAGAAACCTAGTAATGAAGGTTTTGAAGATGAACTTCCATCGAAGTTTCGTGTGGATTATATGGGTAAAAGTTTCCACTTAGTTGATTCAGAGTTTCTTGAGATGTGTCGTATTGCTTTACGTGCAACAGGAGAACTGAAATGATTGAACGATTAGCAATGATCCCTAGATTCTTATTCCACATTCTCGGCCTAGTCATTTGTATGTGCATTTTCTCAATAGTAGGTTTTACTTGGTTACCCATTGCTTGGATTATTACAGGTGATGGTACTGCATGTCTCGATTGGATGTTTAATTGGGTAGAGTTTCACATGGAGCATTTGGTATGAAAACATTAACTAAATATAGCCTAATTCTTCTCGCTACACTATCTGTGAGTGGTTGTTTTAATGAAGATGATAAATCATACACGGATGTGGTTGAAACGTCTCAGAATGCCTCTCAGGAAGAATTACCAATTATCGCAGATATGGAATGTTGGTATAGTGATGGTATGGAACCTAGTCACCATTTTGAGGTAACCAATATTCAACGGGGTAATGGAGTTTATAGAATCCAAACACCTTATGGTTGGCAACTTGAAAGTAAGACATTTTGCAGATTAGAGTATCGATAAGCAGGTACGAAGATAGCCCACCGAATGGTGGGCTTTATATCTGTATCTAATACCTGAAACGACACTTCCTACTTAGGTTTTGTCGCCAAGGGGTTTCCATGTCCCATTTGTTTTTATGAACTCCGATTATAACACCTGCCTCTATAATACTATCTTCACCGGAAGGGGGAAATACTACACAACCGATCATGTTTGGGTCAGCTTTTAAATCCTCCAGTAAGGATTCCCAAGAAGAGTCTGAATCACTGTCGCCATGATACTCAATTTCAACCTCTCTACGTCCCACCTTCTCTTTCCGGCGCTTCAATGCTCCGTCGCCAGTACTGCCAGAACTCTTTTTAATCTGCTTTCGAATCAGGTGTTGCAGAGTTGCAATTGCAAAGTAATATTTGATCTGGCAATCACTTCCATCAGGGTGTTGGCCTTTAACTGTATCTAAGATAATTTGGAAATCAGTATCTGTAATATCAGTTTCATCCAAGCATAACCAAAATCTAACCCAATCTATAAACTCTTGATCTGTCATAAAATATCTCCTAAAAAATTATAAACTTTAATTAAACTCTTGACATACTATCTTTATATACTTATTATATCACACATATTGACATCAGAGGAGAACATAATGACATTCAGTAAACCTTTAAAGGGATCGTGGAAACTTAAACTTCCTATCAACTATGAAAAGTCTGATTGGAGAAAGCGTAAACAAGCGAGGGAACAATATTGTAAAGAACAAGGGTGGTTATGTTACCATTGTGGAGAAAGTTTGTTCGATGACCCTTCCAAAGAAGTTATGAAGAAAGTTATCAATGTGAAATTATTTCCTCCTTCCATGTTTGACCATCCTATCCACTTACATCACAACCATAGAACAGGAATGACGATAGGTGCGGTTCATGCAAAATGTAATGCTGTATTGTGGCAATATTACGGAAAGTGAAATAACCCACCGAATGGTGGGTTTTGTTTTGATCAAGGTCAATCCTATTCATTTGAGCAGGTGATACCATAGTAATACATTGAAATTTTAAGGAGATAAGTAGTTTGTTAGAAGTAATTAAAAGAGACGGAACAAAGGAAGATTTCACCACTAAACGTATCTTCGAGGCGGTATATTCAGCAGCGACCGATGCAGGGCATGAAAGTGACGAAGCTTTTACCACATCCGACTCTGTAACTACTAAAGTAGTTTTTAAAGTTTTACATAAGGGTGGTGATGATGTCCCTGTGGAAAGTATCCAAGATGATGTTGAAAAAGTGCTAATGTCCTCTAAGTACAAGGATGTTGCTAAAAAGTATATTGAATATCGAAGTGAACGTGATCGTGTGCGAGAGGGCAAATCACAACTACATTCCGCCATCAACTCTGTGATTGACCGATCTGACCCTGCACTTATGTATGAGAACGGTAATCTGGATTCAGAAACACTAACCACACAACGTACACTGCTTACAGGAGAAGTTGCTAAGGTTTTTGCAGATAACATTCTACCTAAAAGTGTGGTAGATGCCCATGAAGACGGAACTGTTCATTTCCATGATAAGAATTTCAACCCGCTGCAACCTTACACGAACTGTTGCTTGATTGACCTCAAGGGTATGTTAGAAAGAGGTTTTACTCTTGGAGGGGCATCTATTGGTAGTCCTAAATCTGTTGGAGTAGCTACTGCGGTTACAGCACAGATTATTGCGCAAGTCTCTAGTTCTCAATATGGAGGTACTTCAATTGCTAATATCGATACAGTGATTGCACCTTACGTTGAGATGAACAAGCAGAGACATTTGAAGATTGCAGAAGAATACAATATCCCTGATGCAGAACGTTATGCTGTTGAACGTACAGAAAAGGATACTTACGATGCGTTTCAGGCATTAGAATATGAGATTAATTCTTTGTTCAACTCTCATGCACAAAGTCCGTTCACTACTTTGAGTTTTGGTACAGGAACTTCTTGGGCTGAACGCCTTATTCAAAAATGTATTCTTGAAGTACGTGTTAAAGGTCTCGGTGAAAATGGTGTGACAGCCATCTTCCCTAAACTTATCATGTTCATAGAAGAAGGTATTAACCTTAAACCGGAAGATCCTAACTACGATTTGAAACAGCTTGCATTGAAGTGTGCAGCAACTCGTATGTACCCTGATATTATCAGTTCTAAGAACAATCGAGACATCACTGGTTCAAAAATTCCTGTAACATCAATGGGTTGTCGTAGCTTCCTTTCTGTGTGGAAAGATCCTAACGGGGAAGAAGTGCTGGATGGGCGTCAGAATTTAGGTGTTCATAGTTTAAACCTTCCTATGATTGGTTTAGAATCCGAAGGAGATATGGATAAATTCTGGAAGTTACTTGATGAAAAATGTGAAATTGCTTACAAAGGTATGATGTGTCGTATCAAAGTTTTTGAAGGTGTAACTGCAAGTGTAGCTCCCGTGTTGTACATGGAAGGTGCATTTGGTAAACCTTTACAGAAAGATGATAAGATCCTTGATCTCTTCAAGAATGGTCGCGCATCACTATCTCTAGGGTACATCGGTCTTGCTGAACTTGCATATTATATGTTTGATACAAATTCTGTAGTAGAAGATCGGAATGCTTATGATTTTACTCTTGAAGTTGCTCAATTCTTGAGAGATAAATGTGACAAATGGAAAAAGGAATCTGGGTGGGGCACATCTTTATACTCAACTCCGAGTGAAGGTTACTGTTCTCGTGCATTGGAGAAGTGTAAGGTTAAGTATGGTGTAATTCCAAATGTAACAGATAAAGATTATTTCACTAACTCATTCCACATTGATGTTCGTGAGAAGATTGACCCGTTCACTAAGATAGACCTAGAAGCTCCATTCCATTGGATTGCAAATGCAGGACACATTAGTTACTGTGAGTTTCCAGACATGACAAACAATCTTGAAGGTTTGGAAGCGGTATGGGATTACGCAATGGAACATCTTGATTACTTTGGTACTAATACAGGTGCTGATCGTTGCTTCTGTTGCAGTTTTCAAGGAGAGGCAGTCCCTATTGGAAATGGGAAATATAAATGCCCTGAATGCGGGAATGATGATCAACAGAAATTGAACGTATGTCGACGTATATCAGGCTACTTAGGACAGGTTAACCAACGCCCTGTTAATAAAGGTAAACAGAATGAATTCAGTGTCCGAGTAAAACATAAATAATTCTTGACACATACTCCATCTTATCCTATTATTGATGGAGTTTTACATTAAAGAGGTAGATTATGGAAGAGTTTTATAAAGGTTCTGTTTATAGAGGAGGAAGTTTCACTCCTCATAGGACATTCACTGTTTTTCGGGAAGGGGAGATTTTACACTGGGAGTTGACACAAAATCAATATACAAAGGTAGACCTTGGCCAGTTTGAATATTTAAACCAAGTTACTTGGTCAGCAATAAAGGCTACTAATCATGTAGGTTGGTATGTAACCGGAGGAGGTAAGCACAGGGTTAATGGTTTTAAGATGCACCAGTACTTGGCGGGGATACAAAAACAGAAACTACATTTTGAGGTTGACCACGAAGATAGAGACCCGCTAAACAATACCTTAAGTAATCTGCGGTTAGCTACAAGGCGACAACAACAATTTAATTTAACACGGATACAATATAATAATAGTACTTCGGGAGGTTTGAACGGTGTCCGTGTAAATCGCTCAGGTAACTACCAAGCATATTTTAATGATAAGAATATGAAATTCAAAACTGTAGGCACTTTTAGTTGCAAGAAGCAAGCTGCTTTTGCTAGGGATGAAGCGGTCTATGAGGAATTTAAAAACGATAATCCTTTAGAAGGTTTAGATTGCAGAGGTATTACAGGAAGACCTACACTAGATTTCTTGTACTTCAATTACCCAGAAAGGTTAGGGTTGTCAGATCGAAAAGGGAAATAGGTACTATGAATTACTGTGGATATTACCCACAGGATATGGTAAACGGTATAGGTATTCGTGTATCTGTATTCTTAAGTGGATGTAGTCATGGTTGTAACGGTTGTTTCTCTCCTGAAAGTCACAATCCCACTCACGGAGAGCCTGTTACAGAGGAGTTTATCCGAAAGTTGCTAAAAGATACCGACAAACATTATATAAGTGGTGTGAGTTTCCTAGGAGGCGATCCTTTACATAAACGTAACTATCAAGAAGTAATCAATTTGTGTCGTCGTATTAAACAAGGACTTCCTGAGAAGAATATCTGGTTATGGACAGGTTACACTTTTGCAGAAATTAAAGAGGACGTATTACGTAGGCCAATACTTGATGTTATAGATGTTTTGGTAGATGGTAAGTTTGTACAGGAGTTGAAATCGACGAACACACCTTTCCGAGGAAGTAGTAATCAGAAGATTATAAAGATTAAAAACCTATGAAAAGATTTATAATCAAGGTGCATGTAAAGGGAGAGCTTATGTACTGGACATTGAACGGCTCTACCGTTCACAGAGAAGCAGCTTACCGTTTTACAGAAGGTAACGTTCCAGAAATGTTTAAATCTTCCTTGAAAGCTCCCTATATTGAAAAAGAATATGTATGAAATAAACCCACCGTAAGGTGGGTTTTCTTATGGAAGGAAACAAGTACTTGTATATGACTTCCCTAATGCAATTAATGCCCCAAGCGATAAGTGTTTGGAGTGTAAATATGAAGGTGAGTTGAAAAACACTTCAAAAGGTTTTGTATGTCCGAGTTGTGGAAACAGTGATCAGAAAAAACTTTATGCAATTCGAAGAGTAAGTGGGTATCTAGGCAACCCTGCACAAAGACCTTTTAATGTAGGTAAGAGTAGAGAAGTGAAGAACCGTTTGAAAAATATGTAACAAATAAAATAGTCCACCGAATGGTGGGCTATTTTAATCCTTGGTTTTAAGGTGCATCATTAACTATATCTAACGAAGTCATATTAACCATTAGAAAATCTGAATCACCGATACTGTCCTGAAGTATAGGGTATGTGTCTCCATCTCCCATTCTCCACCATGCAGATGGAGGATTTAACAGGGAAGATAGATCAAACGGTACACCTAAATTGTAAATAGTTGCAATATTACTTGATTGATCTGAATTGAACAAAGCCACTTCGTCAAGCTTACAGTTATTTCTCATGTAATTGGAAGAGGTTCCGTTCCTACCCAGTAAGAAATATTCAGGAAGAATACTACTCGAATACCCAAAATTGCCATGAGATGTGTTTAATGTTTGCTCAACACCATCAATGAAAATCTTGAACCTGCTGTAGAAGTCTGAGATATCTAACGGACTGCCACCTGTAGTACCACCATCATAAGTAACTAGTATGTTATACCATACGTTTTGGGAAATACCGTTATTAGGTGTCTCAAACTCTAAGTAACTATTATTAGTTCCGTAACGAAGTCTTAGATGACGATCATTACTACTTCCATCATACCAAAGTTGAACTCTGCCTTCTACGCTCTGGCTTGAGCCACCAAACATCAATAAGGTTTGTTCTTGATCAGAAGAAGTACCTGCCTTAAAGTATAAAGAAATACTCCATGCATCGGAAGCCCCTGTGCCGTTTGCAGCTCGGAACAAAGGGTTCAATACAGAAGGTATACCGAAACAGTAGTCGTTGTTATTGAATCGTACACTCTTAGTGTTGGCATAAGGAGGATTAGATACTGTGATAGTTAAGGTTTGTAAATCACTACCATTGTAGTTTACAGCTCTCATAGTGGGTGTATATACCCCTGAAGGTAACGATCCTAGAATCTTACGTACATTACCCTCTGAAGTAACCAATCCACTAGGAAGATTTTCCCATTCATATCCAACACCGAAGTCTGCAGTAAGCTCATAGTTGATCACCTCTCCAGATACCGCACTGATGTTTAGAGAGGACGTAATAACCGGAACCTCTGAACCAGAAGTACCACTAACCATAAATTCAGCGTTCAGTGCATTTACAGTGGAAGATCCATCAGTACCGTATACATTATCGTTCTCGTCGATAAACTCATCATAAGGTTCATCCGATACGATATCCACTTGTTTAGCTAGATCTCTTATAGAAACTAAAGTATCATCTGTATCGTTAAGAATTGCTTGTAAGGAGTTAGTGAATTGTGCCCCATTAGCATCTTGAAGGAAGATACTATTAGCTGCATCATCTCTATAGATTTTAATCATCGTCTAACCACTCCTATAGCCGAACCTGCATTGACCAAAGTACCGTTGGTAGATAATTTAACTTGTAATTTTACAGGATTATCTTTAGTGTTAGAATCACCCACATAAATCATATCCGGTGTCAAACTGAATCGATAAGGTTGTCCACTACCACTATCAAGTCTACCAACAATTTTCTCTAGAGTGTACTCCCCCAATCCAGTACCAAGAACATACCTCAAAGTAAGTAAGGAGTTATTTGTACTAGGAGTCACGCTGTAATCGTTCCTAATAAACACAGTATCACCGAAATTAAGTTCAGTGAGGTCTAGATAACCTGTGGAAGTATCTATAAGCTGTGTTACATCTGACGGTAGGAAATTTAAGTTTGTGAATGCACCAAGTCCATCATTAGGTATATCAGTCCAAGTATCTGCAACAAGTGTTACAGGAGTTGTTGAAGTGCTAGTATCATTATAATCTCCAATACCATCACGAGTGGGTGCTGTAGAGTTCAGAGGGTCTACTTGGATCAATCCGCCAGTATAACTTGCAGTGTTGTGCATACGGGCGGTGACAGTGCTTAGGATATTCACATCAAAAGAGTCTAGACCAGTATTTACCCAAGAAAACCCTGTTGCCATTTTGAATCGTACAATACCACCATTAGTAGGTACTACATATACTGAATAGTCTTGTACACCTTCGGCAGGTATTAAGGATGGGTCAGGAAACTCAAGAGTCTGAGTAACACCATCTACATTCACTACAATAACATTACAACTACTGTCAATAATAGAAACACCATCAACCCCTGAAGCATTTATTTCTATAGCATCTCTAGGATTACAAGGAGAGGATGAAGATGAAGAACCTCCACCACCGTTTCCTCCTAATGATCCTCTAAGTAAAATAGGCATCTATACCTCCTTAGCAGAAAGTTTACAACTGTAATTTCCTACTGGTTTCGCCCAGATATCATCACTACCTGCCACAATATCAGCCACTGCGTAGTTACGATCAATACCTGTCAAGGTGTCTCCCTCAGCGTCTGCAGCAGGGACAGTATCACTCTCCTGTAACATAACGGAACCACTGTGGTTTTGTATTTGGAAAGCTGTTCCTGTAATAAACCCAAACAAGGTATTTAGGTTAGTCCACTGGTCAGGAGAAACTCTCTCAACCTTTATTTTTTCAGCCATTATTATGTCCTTTCTTTGTTTGTATCTTATAATAAATATTATACCACAAAGGTTATATAAAGTGTTGACAAGGTAAGGTTAAAGATGTATTGTATATTGGAAAGTTAAGTTAATAAGGAGAAAAATAAATGGTAGATAAGCAAGAAATTTTACAACAACTACAACGTAACCGTAAGAACCCCACTATTGTAGAAGATGTACAACCAATAACACTGGGCATGCCTGTTCAAATTGCAAAGGAAGGCGGTAATTTCTTTAGGCATATGATGGTGGTTCGAGGAGAAGACAGGTTTGCAATATTACAATATTCAGGAGAGTTACCATTGAAGTTGGATATGACAGAGTCACATAAAACCGATACCAAGAAAGTTGATCTGGTAAGTAAGAATGTAGCAGATATTGTAGAGGATGCAATTGATACATGGCTTGATTATAAACATTACCACCTACCTGCATACACTTTTATTGTTAGTTATTGCTTGGTGAAGGGTATAGACTTGATTGAGATGGGCGTGTTTGAATTGTAGGGATGTGAAAATGCCCACCGAATGGTGGGCTATGTGATCAACACTCTGTAGCCAATATTACTTAGATTCTAACTCTTCTTTGAAGGCTTTAATCATGTTAGAGATCTTCATTGTTCGGGACAACTTTACCGAAAATTTAGACTCTGCGTATTGATCGAGGGCAAGTTTGTCTTCTTTATTATTATCAAGAGACTCAATCCATTCCCAATCAGGAGTTGCATCACCTGAGTCTTCTACAACAATAGTTTCGATGTCAGCGACAGGCTCGGATACTGGAATATCTTCTACTTTTTCTTCTTCGGTTTTGGAGACGGTTTCTTCTTTTTGTTCCTGTACGGCACGAGTTTTCCCTTCTTCTAGGATAGCGATATTGAAATATGTTTGGCCGCCGAATGTAGATTCTTCCGGAACAAAACGAGTACCAAACATTTCATTAAATTTACGTAAGGTATCTACAAAATGTGTGCAGTGGATGATTTTATTATTCACACTAAAGCTACCACGAGGCAATTGCATACTAATATTTTCATCAATTGAGGAATCATTAGCTTGTTTGAACAGGAAAGGCCAGAAATTGTGGTAACCTACGATGTATTGGAACTTCATTATATGTATCTCCTTAAATATTTTAGGACAAAACCAAGATTCATGTAAGAATACTCTTGACTTGTTTATACTGTTATTATAGCATGGAAAGGAAATGATAGGCAAATTTAGGAGATGATATGAAAGAAAAAGAAGATATTGAAGTTCCAGAAAGTGAATGGTCAAGAGGGCAAAGAGAGTTTGTAGGAAGTACTTTTCCTACACCTAAGGGTGGAGTGCTAACTGTGGTGGGTGTTAATAGCGGTACGAAAAGTAATGGCAGACATTGGGGGCAAAAGTTTAACTTAACCTGTTCTATATGTAGTGAAGAAAAAGGTTTGTGGCCTTACGGAAGTATCTCATCTACCAAGAATAACTTGGAAAAGGGTAAAACCCCCTGCGGTTGTCGTAAAGTCAATAAGTATAGTTTAAGAGATTTTATAGGTTTCACCATTACAACACCTAGAGGTGGTACATTAACTGTCACAAGAATGGAGAAGCACGGGAATGTAAATAGGTTTGTATGTAATTGCAGTATTTGTAGTCAGGATAAAGAATTGTGGCCTGAAGGGAGTATAAACACTTTAAAGAGTTTCCTAGAAAAAGGAACAGCACCCTGCGGTTGTACTAGGACTCCTAGGTGGACAAAGAGACAATACAAGGTAAAGGTAGAAAGGGAGTGTAAAACTAGAGGTTTTGAGTTCCTAGGGTTCGTAGAGGATTGGAAAGGGAAAGATACAAAACTAATACTAAAAGACTTAGAAACAAAAGAAATTTGGAAGAGTACAAGTATACATAAGTTTCTTACAGATGGGATAGGTAACCCTTACGAAGCTCAGAGAAGAAAATTGAAAGGGGTTATGAGCAGAAAGTACTATGACAATGACGAAAGGATAATTCTTAAATCTAAGTACCCAGAGGGTTCTACCTTTAAACTTTTAAAAAGGGATAAATGGGAAGTTACGTGTAGTAAATGTAAAGATGATTTTTACAGCCACGTGGATGGAGGTAGGTTTAAAACTTTCATAGGGAGTCTGTTGAGGGGTGTAAAGAGTTGTAGATGTTCTAGTAACCACATATGGAGTCAAGAGGAACGTGAAGCAGAAATGAGACACTTACTAGCACCAGATAACGGAGAGTTTTTGTGGTGGAAGAGCCCTAAAGGTTATGAAAACGCTCACAGCAAGTTTGTATGGAGGTGTCACAGAGGGCATGTGACCGATAGTTCAGTAAATACAATAAAATCCAAAAGCAGGTGCAGGTATTGCAAGAAAGAAGATATGATAGCAAGAGGTTGGGCTAACGGATATATGCCTGATAAAAAGGAAAAACTTGACAATCTTTACATTCTAAATTTTAACAATTTGTATGGTAAGATTGGGAGGGCTTTCGATATAGGTGTGAGGATCAGAAAAGGGGAGGGATTATCTAAACTGTCAGGAGTCGCTGCAGATAATATCAAAGTTTGTCATGTGTTTACAGGAACACATGAAGAGGTTTACTGGGTAGAACAGATGGTAATTTCCAGACTCAGAAGAGAGGGCTTGTCAGAAGACAGGTATTCTTGGAACACTGAACTATTTTTGGACGGGTATGAAGATTATGTGAGAGAGTGCGTGAACCAGTTGAGTGTACTGAAAGAGGTTTAGTGTAAAACAAAAGAGAGCCTTTCGGCCCCCTTATATAAGTTACTGATTTCTATACAGTAATTGTTACATTTGCAATCAGCTCACTTCGAGTTATCATACAGCAGTAACTAAGTTCTGACTCAATACGGTCTTCACGCCAACCTTCTAGTAAAAATAACGCGGATCCAGTGGATACTTTGTTCACGAAATCTTTACCGTAAGCTGGTGCGAATGTGTGCTTGAACATTCCTTCGTAATCAAGAGGGAACATTACACCAGTACCATTAGTAAGCTTACCACTCGTGTCTTCTAGGACGGTAATGCCCTTGAAGGTGAAAACTTGGTGTAGTGCATCGCCACCTAGACGACGAGTTAGGTATTCAGTAGTACCCGCATCACGGTTTTCAAATGCTGAACGTACTTGTGCATGCCCAACGATAGCATTGAAGTCACGAGTAGTCACCATCAGTACCATACCAGAGAAACCAGTATTCTCGCCCATGTCGTCAACGATTTCTTGACGTGCAGCACCTAGTGCTACAAATGGGTCAGTTGCTGCAGTTGTATCTACAGTGGCTGTCTTACGAGGAGCACCCCATAGAGTAGAGAAGTTTTTAGCTAGTGCTGGAACTTCATTACCTGCTGAATCTACAGCTCGGATCTTGTTCTCTAGTAGAGCCGTGTATTGCACATCGCGGATATATTTTCCGTGCGAACGTTGAATGTGTTGAATCTTACGTTCCACCAACGCCTCGATTGTTGCCGTAGAAGACTCTGTACCGTACTCACGGAAAGCTTCTACCTCGTTACCACGAACGTTGGTATCAAGAGTTGCGTAAGGAACTTCGATTAGTTCTTTACGAGCACCTTCTGAACCCATGAACTGACGTTCACCGCCTCGTGCAACGTTGTACATATCTGTTAGACCTTTCTCTTCACGCTCAAACTCTGCGTAACGTTGGTCAATGTAATCTGCATCTGCCATGTCGAAAACACCTAGCTTCTCTAGGAAGTTCTCTGTACGTGGTGCAAGTGCCATAAGTGGTGTGTAATCAACTACACCGAAATCGCCCATACGTGCTGACATATTTTATCTCCGTTTATTACTTTTAGTTAGTGGATTATTACTGTAGACGAGAAGTGTCAACAACAGCAGTTTGAAGTTTGATGCTTTTATCTTCAACAGCAGCTTGTAGAGTAGCTAGTTGTGCAGCATCCAGTTCAGCGACATCAGAGTATTTAACAGCAGTGCCGTTAACAATAGCTAGACGCTTAACAACGTTTACTAGATGAGTTTCACCAACTTTAGCAAACTCAGCAAATTGAGGATCATCAATGAAACCAACAACGTTTGCAACATCCAGTTCAGCAGCTTCTGTACCCGCTGCCACTAGAGCTGAACCATTATCCATAGTTGCAGTTTTAGTTACTTGTACTGATTCCATTGCAAGAGCATAGTCGTTGCAGTGTAGTACTACATTTTTACGTAGTGAAGTAGCCATAATTCTTTATTCCTTATGTCTTATTTTTTAAGTTTAGCTTTAACAATATCTGCTAGTTGAGCAGTACGGTCTTTGTTTGTAAGTTGTTCTGATTCAAGGTTATCTTTATTACCTTTTTCCAACTCTTCTTCTTTCTTCTCTTCTGGAACTTCAGCTTTCTTTTCCAGTTCAGTTTCAAGTTCTGAAACTTTATCTTTAGCAGCAGTAAGAGCTTTCACCAATACTTCACCACCTTCCGACATTAGAGATTTAACCAGTTCTTCTACATCACCTTCATCAACGAAAGCCATACCTTTAACTAGTTCAGTTGTTTCAGCTTTAAGCTCTGCAGCTTTGCGTAGTTCTTCTTGCTCTTTACGATCAGCAGTAACGGCATTAGCAACAGCATTTTTAACCATTTCCTGCATTTCTTCTTGAGTCATTGTCACTACATCTTGTTTATCAGACATAATATCCTCTTTATCTTCAACATCTGGGGTATCAGTAGGAACTTCCCCTTCGATTTCCCCATCTGCATCCGTATCCTCCAATTCAGAGGTTTCTTCTACTTCAGGGTTTTTATCTTCACACCAAAGAGAAGATTTGATAAGCTCCTCTCCAGTTTCAGAATCTACATATAATTCTCGGTTACTTGTTACACGTAAATCTTGACCTATAGTAACAACACCGCTTTCTGTACTTTCATAATCAACAGCCCATAATTGACCATTGAAACGGAACGCTACCATATCTTCGTTGAAATCATAAACATCAACCCAGATATACTCTTCATGTGAAGTTTTAAGTACTGTTTCTAAGGCTTCTTGTAAACTACGACGTTTATTAGAGAAAGACATTTTTGTCAGTACTTGCTCAGGGACTTTACCTTCTAAACTCTTGATGATATCTTGAGGTAGTTTACCTTCGGTATCACTTTTTAATAAAAGTTCTTGGGTACGCCCATTAGCTGAATAACCTTGCCACCTACCACAGATAGCAATGTGAGGGTTTTCTTGGTCGAAGTTCAGATCCGTAACCTCACTATACTTATTTAAATCTTTGTCAGGCATTGTTGATCCTATTTAAGTTTGTAAAATTCTTTAGCACCTTTACCTTTTAGATTACCTCTAGGCCATAACCAAGAAGCACTCCAGTAAAGAGGGGAGAATTTATCATCTAATCCGTCTTGTCCGCCAAACCTAGCATAGAATTTATCATTAGCTTCTACAGATTGATTATCTGCAAGAGATGGATCGCCAAATCGGACTACCTTAATCTTTTCACCCTTCTTAGCTAAAACCTTACCTTGCTTCTTACCAGAATCCTTCATAGGTTTATTATATCCTACAAACTTTTCTCCTCGGTAAATTAGGTTACCTGCAGAATCTTTTGTTACGGTAGCTTTTTGTAACTCTTCAGGACAAGAAGGGTCATTGACAACTCCCCAACCTCTTAACGACAATCCTGCAATATTAGGCATACCATCTTCTTGAGGGGTGATGCGCTCTTTCCAGAGTTCAACATTGTGGTACTTAACTTCAGCCACCCATGTACCCTCTTTAATCGCTTGTCCATTAACTTCACAATCGAAAGGTACAGTGTAATGTTTAACCAACTCTACATTAGCTTTTTCTGTATCATCGTATTGGTGGAAAAGGTTCATACTTAAACGGCCTTCTTTCCAAGCCTTATCCGCAGATTCGTAACCTTTTTGAACAGTCTCTTTACTATACCAATGCCCATGAGCATCGGGAGTTTCAGGTTCTGCTACAATTTCTACAGCAATACGTTGTTCTAGGTCGTGGGATTTTTTAATTTCTAATTGAGAATTACTATCAGAAATAGAAGTATTCTCATCCCCGAATTGTTTTACATAAGACAGCATACCTTCGTAAAACTCTTTAAATCGGTTAGTTTCCATTCGTTTACCTTATAACAATAATTATAGCACAACCAAACAGGTGATACAACAAAACTGTTGACTTATTCTGTAGTTGTGCTATAGATGGTTACTTTTTATTCTTTTCAGACAGTTTAGACTTCACAATTTCATTTAAATCTTGTGTACGTTGTGCGGAATCAGACTTAGCTAAAAGTAGTTTATCATTTACAGGAGTACCTTGAATGCTATCTTGTCTAGGGGCAAACCAATTAATCGCCTCTTCAACCTGCTTATCCTTAGCCTTCATCAACTCATCCATATCCGTAAAGCACTTAATCAATACCCCACCTAAGTCGCCACTAACAGCAGTCATAGCTTTAACAAGAGATTGAATATTATCTTTATCTACAAAATCGTAACTTTTAAGAAGTTCAGTGGTATCTTTTTGAAGTTGTTCTGTTTCAAGTTGCTTACGGGCCTTTTCAATAGCTTTCATTTCAGCATTCTTGATCAACTCTTGTACCTGATCCATGCTTAACATTTCTGGGGCATTGTCTTCTACTGTATTATTATCACTCACAGTTATCTCCTATTTATTCTCTGCATTGGTATCGCTGTTGTGTTGTGTTGAACTTCCTTGACCACTACTACCCTCCGACGTCCCTACCTTTGATTCTTCAACAAAGTCGAAAGTAAGTTCACGGATCTGATCGGCAGTGTAATTATCAGGTACTCGGTAGTCCACATCCATATCTTCCAACATAGCATTAACCACATCAGGGACAGCAGGAAGTACACGCATAGTACGGTTTAAATACTTACCTTTCTCTTCTAGAGATAAAGGTTGTACATTACCGTGTTGCCACACAGGAATTTCATCTTCTTCTAGTTGATAGTTATTGATTCTCAGCAGGAGGGGGATAACTTGCTTGTTCCACATTTCACTAACAATCATATTATCACGATCACTAATCAAGGCAGACATACCTACTTGACCTTCGTGAAGGTTCATACTGCCTCCGCCGCCCTCACCCGTAATTAAGTGTTGGGAAGCAAGGACATTGTAAATAGCACGTTTCTTCTGCTCGATAATATTTTCGATATTGAAGTTTTTACCAGATCCTTCCACGCCTCGGAATTCCATGTCATAATCTCGTAGTCCAGTGCCACTTTCTGATTGTGTGTCAGAAGGCAAGACCACGTATGTGGAATCGGCTGTATGCATCATCTGCATATTTTCGGTAAGTGCCATCACTTGTTGCGCTTCAGTACTTGTAGGATCAGCCTCTGCAGCTTCCATGATTTCACTAGGAAGACGCAATATTGGAATACCCGAGAAGTCACGGGTCACACCCACCATTAAGGTTTCTTGCATAAACTGCTTTTCTTTCCACGGTAAGTATGCTGCATCAAAAGGACTTTGACCGAGAGGGGTGGAACTGGTAGCTGAGTACGCTGCAATAGCAATCTTACGCCAATCGATATCTGTACGACCATTAACACTAGGAGTTTGTAGAAGACTATTACCATCCACTCCAACAAATGCTTGAGATTTTTGATGAAGGTAAGTTATCTCATCCCCATCTCTTGTTGTAGAAAAAGGCTTAACTGTGTCCAAGGTTGAGGGGTCAATAAATGCAAGTTTCTTGATTGTCCATGAATCCTTATATTGTCCCGATCCTTTACGGAGAACCATCTCATGGGGAGCACAACCATTTTTAATCATCTCAGCACATGAACGTCCAACACTACGAGCTGTTTGGCTATCCATATGTTTAAGGCAATAATCTAAGAAATCTTTAGCTTCTTTACTTTTATCGTTACCTTTCTTGTATTTTAGCTTACCATTGTGTTGAGCACGTTCAATTGCTGTGGCACGACTATCAAAACTTGCCCATACAGCATCGTCAAGCATCATCAGTGCATAGGTCTTGTATCGTTGACCAATAGATAATTCAAAAGGTTTACAAGCATTTGCAAAATCTTTAATCCACTTAATACCTGCAGTACTAACTTGACGTTTGCTTGCACGTTGTTCTGTTGTTGTATTATTAGCAGCTTTCTGTAGACGAGCTTGCTTACGAGCGTTTACACGCCTTTGTTGCTTGCTAGTTTTAGGCATTAATCTGTCTCCTTTGTATATACTCTAATTATATCAGAAATAAAGGGTTGACAACAAGATGGGGAGGGATTATAGTGTGTGAAGATTAATTATTAAAGGTGAAATTTTATGGCAATGGTTAAAGCAGGCGCCCACCGTTTGACGTACAGGGATTATAAATTTGAGTATAAGACTAGAAAAGTTACCCACGCAAGCGGTATACAAGAAACCTCTAAGTGGGTAGATTTGACAAAGACTCTGATTCCTGAAGGAAAGATTGCTTATGTACAATGTCCTAAATGTAGGGCGGATGATTGGACAGAAGATTCTCAATTTATGGCCGGAGTTGTTTGTGGGTGCTGTGGTTATGAAATCCTAGTACATACCGATGAGCGATTAGTAGAGGAGATAGACAATGTTTGATGCAAATGCACGGTACTTACCGGATGGGAAATTGTTCTTTGCCGAGTGCCACAGTATCGATCCTGATAGTCACATTTTGAATAAACTGCTTGAGGTAGGAAAGAACTACTTGTGTGAAAAGATTGGAGACAACCCTCACAAATACAAGTTCCGAATTTTCCTGAATAGTACAAAGAAAGATTACATTACAATTGGTGTAGATTTTAATGACGAAGAAAACTTTGACGACTATTCCCTCTTCGTATACAGTGGTTGTCCCGATGGTACAGGATTTATTTCAGAAGAATGGAAACAGAAAGCTTTAGATTTTCTAGGAGGAGAGTGGTATGAGTAGTGGGTGGTGGATTACCTTAATTATGATGATAGTTATAGTGATACTTTTAGTGGAGTATAGTGACCATGAGTGATTTTATGACATCGTTTTACGGGACAACTATTTTAGGTATTAGTCTGATCGCTAATGTTTTACTGTTTGTTAAGCTCTTAACAGCAGATAGTCAAAGGAAGAATTACTTAGAGAAGTGGGGAGATTGTGACAGGAAACTTACGCAATCTTACTCAGATAATTCTAAACTTATGACCAAGCTAGGTCAGTTCCAAAGTAAACGTGACAAACATAAACAGGAGCAATGTTCTTGGGCAAAGCAACGAGTTAACCTGAAGAAACGAATCAAAGAGTTGGAGGGTAAGGTATGAACATTGTTAAAAGAAATACAATAGCTATATGTCTCACTTTTATGTTAGTCGGTTTGACAGCACACTTGTTACATTTAAGTCACCTCAACCAGACTGAAAATTATGTCAAGTCTTCTGGTAAGATTTACTCTTGGAAACATTACAAGTGTTTTGGGGGTGTTGTGTACTCTACAGGGCAGTCAGATACCTTAATGGTTAATAAAGATGGCTCTCCTAAACAATGTAAGATTGTAAGAATGACTAACAGAGAGTACAGTGAACTATAAAGGATACTGTTTTTAAGTAAGTGTGGTACAAGAATACAGCTTGACAGATAAAGAGTGTCGTCGTATATTACGTGGTGTAGAACATTTACAGGCAATGAAGATTAGGAATTTATGAGGAGAGGGTTATGAGTAAAAAAGTTGAAATGACAAAACAAGAACTACAAGATTACGTAAAGTCTTGGGTAAATGCTAACTTATGTGATGGTGAGGATCGTTCACATACGCAAGGTGATAGTTTCCCTTTTAACGCTCCAGATTTATACGAAGTTTTTGAAGATCTGGTAGAAGATATTGCAGAGGAGCTTTAAGATGGAGTGGTTCAAAGATAAACTACGTAAATGGTTAGGTATTGATCAGTTGGAAAAAGATAATCAAGATTTATTACGTAAAGTTCAAAGTTATAAAGAGTCTAATCGTCATTTCCAGAATCGTTTAGATGAACTTGATCAATTAGTTAAAGAGTGTACCAGTGTCTCAGCAGACATCCATTACCATCACAAACATGACAGTATTGTATTTGTGGCTGGACGATACCGTAATCGTGATTATGTGAAGCTGTTCAATGTACAACACAACAATATGAATCACATGGTTGACATTCTAAAAGATATGGAGCAAACTAACAGGCGTGGATTTTATGATGAACCCCATTTGAATATGAATATTAAGGGGTGGATTGACCGATGATTAAATACGGACAACGAGTTAAAAGTGAAGATATCGATTTTAAGATTTGGATGACTTCTGATCTTCACTACTTTCACAAAAACATTTTAAAGTTCTGCCCAGAGACCCGCCCTTATAAATCTATTGAAGATATGAATGAAGCTTTGATCTTTGAGTGGAACAGTACTGTAGCTCCTGATGATATAGTCATTGACCATGGAGACTTCTCTTTTGCAGGGTACGAAAAGACTAAAGAAGTTTTAGGTCAACTGAATGGGCATATTATTCATATCTTCGGTAACCATTCTAAAGCTTTACGGAATCAAGCTAATATTAAGGGTTATGACTATTTCGAGTTTACCTATGATGGAATTAAGATTGTATGTAACCATTATGCACAACGTGTGTGGAATCGTAGTCATTTCGGTGCCATTCACACTTTTGGTCATTCTCATGGATCACTCAAGGGTATCGGTAAATCTATGGATGTAGGTTGGGATGCAGTAGGTAAAATTATTTCTCTTGACGAAGTGGTTGAATTGATGGAGAATGTACCTATTCATAAAGAAGATCACCACTAGAGGAGAACAAATGAAACTTAACGTACAAGATTTGATTGATCAAGGATTAGTTACAAAGAAAACTTACAAAGAAGGTAAGTATAAGGGTTTATCTGTATTAAAGTACCACCGTAAAGTTTTCTACAACAATTTGTGGCACTTAGATGATCGTCTCTTGGAATGCAGAGGTACGGTTGTAGATGAAGCTTGGAATATAATTGTGTTACCTTTCAAGAAGGTATTTAATCTAAATGAGAATGGAACAACCGTAGATCCTGAACGAGAAGTTATTATTCCAGAAAAGATCAATGGATTTATGGCTGCTGCGACTATGACAGAAAAATATGGATTGATCGTTTCTACTACAGGGACTCTTGATTCTGATTATGCAACTTTGGCACGTAAATGGATTGAGAAGGTAGATGCTGACTTCTTTAAAGGTAATACTTATCTGTTTGAGATCTGTGATAAGTCTGATCCTCATATTGTAGAAGAGGAAGAAGGAGCTTACCTGATCGGTATTCGTAATACGGAAAACGGTAACCTCCTTTCAGAAGAAGCTTGTGATACGGCTGTTGGAGTGAATATGTACGGATATAAACGTCCTTCTTGGGAAGTAGTTAAGTTCAAAGATATTCCAGAAACTAAGAAAGAAGGTTTCATGGTACGTTGTGCGGATACTCAAGAAGTTTTGTGTAAACTTAAATCCCCACATTACCTAAGTAAGAAAGCCTTACAACGTTGTGGTAAGAGTAAAGCTAAACGTATTTTCAAAGATACTAAAAGCTTCCGTGAGCAATTGGATGAAGAATTTTACGAAGTTCTAGACAAAATCATTGACACATTCACAGAGGAAGAGTATCTTAACCTTACTGAACAGCAAAGACGTAAATGGATTGAGGAGTATTTTGAAAATGAATAAGGTATTGTATATCTTAAGAGCAGTTAGTGGTGCAGGTAAGACTACGTTAGCGAAGATACTGGAAGATTCTTTACCCGAAGCAATCGCATTAGCGGCAGATGATTATCATTACGACAAAGATGGTAACTATAATTGGAAACAAGAGAATATGTACCTCGCACACCAGTGGTGTAAAGGTGCTGTTAAGGAATCCATGAAACAAGCCTATAAAAACATTATTGTACACAACACCAACACAACTGAAAAAGAGATCAAACCTTACCTTGATCTATCTGATAAGTACGGTTACGAGGTGGTAAGTTTAGTGGTGGAGAATCGTCACGGAAACGACAGTGTACATAATGTTCCTCAGGAAGTACGTGATAATCAAGAGAAGCGATTACGTAACAGTTTGAAGTTACAGTAGTGGAGTTGTTGTCATTGTAAACATAACTTTGAATGGAGGGAGAGTAATGGAGAAGACACTGATATGTTATCTTGTAGAGCAATACTTGGAAACTTTGAAACTATGGGATCGTTCAACGTTACACTCTTATACCGCCGCACGTGCAGGAGGTAATCACAATAAGGTGAGTCTACTTTCAGGACAGTACCGTGGTTTTAGTAACTTGAATACAATATCCCTTACAAAGGATAAACAAACAATTATACCTAGTAGGGTATAGAGTCGAGGAGGACAAATGAAAATTGTAGCGAAGCTTGAAGGAGAAAACTACCATCCAGTTGATAAGGTATTATTCTCAGTAAACCAACATGAAGAAAACAATAACAATTACAGTTTGTGGATTGGGTTACCTAAGATTAAGGATGATGGTAAATATGATTACGATCACGTAACCTGTCTGGATGTATGCCTAGGTACTTTCTGGGAAGGATTTTTGGAACAAGACATTAAACGATACCTTGAGTATGTTAACACGTATAACGATCAGGTATTAGAGAATTGGAAAGAAGAGCTGAAACTGGTTCAGGGAGGCTTAGACGGTTGTATTTATGTGAAGAAGAAATTGATGGAGGTGTTGTGATGATCAGTGACAAAGAGATTGCAAAAGTACTTCGAGAAAGTATCAAGAAAAGTACAGAAGAGAGGGATGTGTATGGAACTGTGAATGGTTTTCAGGTTATCTTAGGTACAGAGTCTGTGATTAACGGAGAGAAATTGAAGGATCGCTTGGAAGCGTTGATTAGTATTTTGGAGATTGGTGATGTGGGATAGGTTAAAACTGCTTTGTACGGTTTGGTATCGTAGACACTTCTGGTCAAAAGAAGATTACCTAGGAGAGATTGTAGGTTTAAGACGTAAACGTTGGGAGAGTGACAAGATGTTAAATAAAAGGATCGAGGACTACCATAAAAGATTGACTAGGTCTTATTAGGATAACCCGCCCAATCTGGGCGGGAATATTGTTATGTCCGTAGCAATTTAGACTGCCGTGGACGCATTATTGTTACTATTGTAGCTATTGGATGGACTTCTTATATGATGATAGTTTGGAACTACCACCTGCCACAGAGGAGCCTGAGAAGCGTCCACGGATTTTCTTAGAAACAATAGCGTTGTAGCAAGAACATGCGGCATCTGCCCAGTCATCTTTTTTCACACTACCTGACCTTTCACCATCAAACTGCTCCAACTCTTTATAGAAAGCTTCTAAGGTTTGTTTGTTAGGGAATGTACTTTCTACAATGGAAACTAGTCCGTTTTGACATGCGGTAGAGAAAGGCATGAATTTTATAAGTTTACTTTTATTGTTGGGCATAGGATCGGGTTTGACTATGATACCCTCTTTCCCAAAAAACTTAGACTGCTCTCTCCACTGAAACTTACCTGCACTGGCAGGGTCGATCGCGAGAATCATCATACAATCTTTCTTTCCGTCGTATTCTGCTTGTCGGAGGATACTGTTATCTCTTTGTCCTGCCCTTTGTCGGTACCTTCCATATATTTGCGTCTTTTCATCAAGAGACTCTGGTTCATAGTCCCCTACAATTACAATCTCTCCATCTTTAGTTTTTAACATCTTAACCGATGCAGTAAAGTCGGGATACCTGTTCTTGTCTGAAGGTTCTTCTGATGCGGTATCCCAAGCCCTTGCCACCATTGCAATATTTGTAGGTCTTTTGTCTAATTTGTGCAACCAGCCTCTCTCAAAATTTTGGCTTCCCTCGGGCACTGCCAGCCAATCACCATCCAAGAGCCTACGGCGGTTTATCTCTGTTTGAGCTTTCAATGCAGACAAATATTTCGGATTTTGACGAATAAGCGCAGGATTATCGAAGATAGTACCCCCCACGAAACAAAATGTCATAGGAGGGACATACTCTGTTGTATCTTCTACAGAATTATAAATATAACACATATCAGGATAAGCTTCTGCCAGTTCCTCTTCTGTATCAGCAAATACAGGAGCGTCATCTACAATAAGGAAGTACCTAATAACCCCTAACTTACTTTCATCGAAAATTCCGTCCTTTAGGTACCAAGAAACCCAGTTAAATACCCACGAATTATAGTCAGGGTTGGTAGTAGCTAGACAGAAGGAATCACTCTCTGCTTCGGAACGCATACGTCCTATCAGGTAGAGAAACTGACTTTGAGTGAAGTGTGTCAATTCGTCAAAACCCACGAAAGAGTATTGCAGACCTTGGTGGTTACCTTCTGCATCCTTCTCATGTTCTAAGTGGGTAAACTTTAGATTACCCCCTTTCTTATCATTTTTGCTACCACCTACTCCGTGAAAGTCAATCTCCATAGCTTGTTCACGGACATCAACCCCTAATTGCCCATATAACTTCTTAGCTTCTGAGAACAAGCCACCTGCAGCAGATAAAGGTTTTGTAGTCCTACGAAACATAACCCCTTCAAAGTTAGGGTCGGTGTGTGCGTAATACCCCGCCTTGTTAAGAAGTAATCTACTTTTCCCAGAACCCGCACTTCCACCATAAATCATAACATCTACATTCATCTGTGCAGCTACTGCTTGTTTGCCCGGCTGCGGGGCAATACTTGGTTTACTCATTTATTTCTTCTTCCTTTGAGATTTAGAACTCCAATTGAAAGTTCCATTGAGGATTTCATGATAGTCTTTTGTGAAAAACTTACCTTTCCATTTAAAATTTTCTTCCTTAAACGGGGTTTTGTTTAGGTTTGCAAAATCTTTGAATAAAAGCTTGGCAGCAATATTGTATGCAGTTGATGCTTCCTCTGCTGATGGGTAAGATCCTAATCCAAAAACATACCCATCCCATTCTATACTGGCTCTGAACGGCTTGTTTCTTCTCTTGGGATCTTTGCTTTTGGAAACCCCTTTATATCCACTGGTATTGTTAGTAGGGATTCTCAGGTTATAACTGTTGCGTTTATGATCACCCTCCCTTAAGTTTTCTATACGGTTATTTTCTTGGTTACCGTCTCTATGGTCTACCACCTCTGGCAGGTATCCTTTCAACAAGAGAAATATCAACCTATGGAGTTTAAAAGTCCCTTGAGCGTTCCCGAGGGTAATACCGACCCGCCAATACCCGAAATCATCCCGTGAACTGTCTGTCCTCTTATTGTAATATCCTGCAACTTTCCCTGCCTGATCGGTGAGAAAACAACGATAGAAGCTTAAATCTTTAAAATGTGTCGGAGGTCTTTCCTTCCATATAAGTTTTCCATCTTCATAAATAAAGCATGTTTTCAGGATATCTTGTGTCAGGGCATCTTCAGATAGTCGCCCTTCGAAAGTAAACTCTGGTTCATGTTTGTCAATAAAGACCAGATTACTTAGCTTAACATTGGTATTATCTCCATCCTTGAACTTAAGGAACAGCTTATCTTCGAAAAAAGATTGTCTCATAAGTTCGTAGACGTAATGTTCTTTTACAACACACTCGATACTCAGCCCAACTCGAACACTATCGTTGAGGTTTTGTTTGGTTTTCATTATACGTGAGCGAACAAGTCGTTCTGAGACTGTACCATCCTTTCTATTGACGGGTATATACCTCTCTACACTACGAACATCTCCATCAGTGCTTATTTCGTAGAACCCCTCATATCCTTTAATTTTACGCCACTCCATGTACATCCTCCTTCTTAGGTTGCGATATATTATTAATTATAGCACATGTTAAGTTCTGTGGTCAGCTCTTTTTCAGGATCCCGAACATTTTTAAAGTACAAGTAAAAGCAGCCCGAAGGCTGCTGTTTATTCTGCTGGGAAAAGAGAAATAACTTCACTCAAACTGGTGTTGCTATCATCAACCTCATCCTCAACCCCTTCCAAACTCTCAGGATCAATATCCACCTCTAGTGCATCCCTTAATTCATCCACACGCTTGATCATCATCTCTGCACATTTGATACGATTACTCATCGTTGCACCTAGCTCTTCACCCTTAGCTACTCGTGAGATGAATGCGATATGTTCTTCAAACTCTGTTACTAACTTTTCATGTGCTGCCGTCACTCGTGTAGCCAATACTACCTCAAGTTCTTTCATCTTGAGTTCAGCTTCATCCATACGCTTAGCTAACATTGCTTGTTTATCTGTACCTTTAGGTCTACCTCGACCACGCTTCTGTTCTGCTGCCATATTAAATACCCCCTCGTTTGATCAGTTCCATATCTATACCATCTCCTTTGGACTATCCACTGTTGTTAACATAAAGTACATACATATCATAATTTCGTTGATGATCATTGCCATATTGCTTTTCCTGTAATAATATTGCTAGAAATAAAAAGACCCCGCCCCGAATTCACGAGAGCGAGGCTAAATATGACAACACCTATTAAGGAGGAGGAACAGGATTGCCATAAACTGTAAAACTTCATATGGTCAAGGGTTGTGAAGGAGAGGCACATTAGTCTCGACACTTATGACAGTTTATTGTATGTTGGACATTTGATGCCCTGATAATTAATCTTCACACACGAATGTATGTTGATGAATGTGTTTCTTTCTATACCTTAATTATATCAGGAGTTGATAACCATTCTCAACAATTAATTACAAATAATGCTTGACGGATGAAACAAACCACAGTAAGATGACTACATCAAATCAACGAGGAGAATACATAATGAATACAAACGTAGATTACCTAGTAGAGGCGGATTCAGCAACACAGATGTTAGTTTGGATGATGCTTGAAGATAAAACCTCTTGGCACGAAGGTGCATTGGAAGGTTACCATGACATCGGAGTGTTTGCAGGTAAGACTAAAGAACAGTCTAATATGGTCTCCCTTTCGTACCGTAAAATCAATGACAAGATCGTGTGTTTCTACTGGGGCACCGCAGTTGTTGTAAATCATGCAGAGATTGATGAATTTCTTGACCGCAATTTCCCAGATGTACGCAAACTTGAAGCTGATAGTTTTGTGATTAATTATGACCATTTCTTGGAGGGAAAGTAGTATGAAAAAGAATTGCTACGATTATGAAATTGTTTCCAAGAATCCTATTGCTTGGTTGTATAATCACGACGATACAGTGAAGAAAGTTAAAATTATTGATTGTGACTTCAATAAACACGTAGATATGGTTTGTGTGGAAACTGGTGAAGAATGGTCTTACAAGTGGGGTTATGTTTATCCTACAGAAGAATCTACACATAAAGCAATTGCCAACACCAAGGCTTGGTTAGCTGATGAAGCTGAATATGAATCTGTAGATTGTATTGATCCTTGGAAGATGTTATTGTCTAATAAAGATTACTCAAAATATAAGAAACTGAAACGTAAAGAAAAACTTGCAGAAAATAAGTGGTTCGTAGCTGTAAATGACGACTCTTACTCTACAAGCAAGAAGTTTACTGCCCTACGCAAAGCTGCCAAATACTTCGATTCTCTGGATCATGACTCTTATGAGTTTATTGCACTCGGAGAAAATAACCGACAAGATTGTAACTTTATTGAATGGGAAAACGGACAACTATGGATTATTGATCAAGGTCGTAAGACTAACTTTCACGGAGCTAAGTACCGTACCTTCAAATCTTTCCACTTAGGCAAGAACCCAACATACAAGCAATGGAGAAAATAATGAAAGTAACAGAAACACAAATCCGTAAATTAGAAATCACAGAAGTGCCTAATCTTGATCCAATCTCTGTTATGATTGAAGAGTATGAAGTAGGTCAAGCTAAGATTATTATTCAGTGCTGGGATCGTAGCTGGAATGTATACTTCGGTAGTATGGGCTCTCCTCTCAAGGAGTTCTTCACTCGTACAAATGTACATTACCTGACAGATAAATTCTCAACGGAGATTGAACGTAAATGCACGGAGCTTGATCACCGTGCAATGCAACAAGAGTTTGTTAAGCAGGTACGTGAACGTGTAATTGAGATGCGACGAGAGTGGTCTATAGATGCCGATGTAGCCCGTACAGTGTACAACCAATGTGAAATTATCGATTTAGAGTCTATTGCTCCGGAACACCATTACGATCATTGGAAGATGGATCATTGGTCAATGTGTGAATCGAGTTGGGAACGTGTATTCTACGACAAAGATTGTTTCAATGAGTGGTGTTATGATAATGTCCGAGACATCTACGAAGAAAACCATAACTACGTTTACCTTGGTCGTATCGTTACTGCTGTACGTGAAGCTATTATTAATCAGGAGGATT